>CAZSSX010000153.1:0-6793 GCA_964609545.1 uncultured Phycisphaeraceae bacterium
AAAGAATGAACAACCAAAAGACGACGGTTTATGATTGGCTGGCAGATGGATTGATTGGCATCCTAAGCCAATAACGATAAACAAACGAGCAGCCCGCGCGATTCATTTCTAGCGGGCTGTTTTTGTCATAGCCGCACTTTGGTCGCTGCTTGGGTATCTCGGGATTTCAAAAGAAATGCTCTTAGGGTCGTGCCTAAAAAAAAAGTGGCTGTATGGTATGATATCAGAGGCATTTGGCGTAGCTGCGTGCGCTAGGACAATGAAACACAAAACGACATAGAAAAAGGAACAGATCAATGGATAGACGTGCATTTATTTCAACGGTGGCGGCAACATCTCTGGCGGGCAAACTCAATGCCGCGCCTAAGCCTAGCCTAACGCGCCAAGCGGATACAACCGCTAGTCAGCAAGCAAAAAACAGCACGGTTGTGGTGGGGCCGCCCGTGGTGCAAAACCCCACGTCAGATGGTTTTAATATCTCATGGCAAGTTTCCTCGCTTGCCACCGGACACGTGCAGTGGGGCATCACCGAAAAACTGGGGCAGATCTCAAAATCAGATCACCATGGATTAGCGCAATTTGATGACCAAATTCTTAACGCGAAAATAGTAGGCACAGCGGGCGCCAGCGAAATTTTTTACCGCCTCGTGACAGTGCCCGTAACGTATAAAAATGCTTATCAAATCGTGAAATTACCACAGATCTATAGCCAGGTCAGGCGTCTTAAATTACCCAACTCAAAAGCAAAATCGATGAGCCTGGGTATTGTCAATGATACGCACGAACATGAAAAAACAATCAGCCTATTATCGCAGCGTATCGCGCATCAAGACCCCGACCTTTTACTCTGGAACGGGGATATCTCAAATAATTTCAAAAACCCCAAACGTCTACCGCATATCTGCTTATCCCCCGGAGGCACCCAACAAAATCACACATCAGGAGGCTGGGCATCGACGCGCGGGCTTTTATTTGTTCCCGGTAATCATGATGTGCGTGGCCGCTACGCCATGTCGCTGGCAAAGGCTTTGACGCCTTGGGATATGCAAGCCGGTGACGACAAAGCTTTGTCCAATTTGGCTTGGCATGGCGGGCGATATTGCTTTGCTTTGCGCCATGGTCCGGTGGCCATGATTGGTCTAGATACCGGTGAGGACAAACCCGACAACCGCAAAGCCTTCGCCGGGTTGGCAGCATTTGAACCCTACCGACGCGCTCAAGAAAGGTGGTTAATCAACGCTTTGAAAACAGATGAAATCGCTAGCGCCCCTTATCTCATCGCGTTTAGCCATATCCCATTGAGAGGTTTGCCTGGGCAAAATGATGGGCAGTCTAAATCCGGATACGCCTATTATTCGGGCCATGGCCAATCACTCTGGTTAAACCATCTCATTCAAGCCAAATGCAGCTTCATTGTTTCTGGCCATACCCATCGCTTCCGAGCAGATCTCCCCACCGAAAAATTCCCGATCCATCAATTCGTAGGCGGCGGGCCGAAATTACATCAAGCAACCTACTTGAGCCTAAAGGCAGATGCAACGAAAATGCATTTCATCGCGGAAGATCTTCAGCAAAAAGAGCTAGGCAAATGGGATTTCAAGCCTAGGCATTGAACGTGCTTTAAACGGGGAAATGTTGGTTATTTAAGATTTTACAATCACCCCATCAATCCTAGAATCAGATAAAAAAACACCCCTCGTTTAATATCACGAGGGGTGTTTAAAAGTACTTTTGAGATTTCAATGGGCTGTCATAGCACTAGCCACAGTGATTAGTTTCTTGGAGCTGTGCCTGCGGGTTTTTTGCTTCGTCCGGGCACACACCAAAGCTTCGTATAAAATTGGTAGTTTACCCTTATAGATTCGGCATTCCATTCGCTTAAAGTCATTGTACCGGCATGCCCATCGATATACGCGACATTAACCCCTTCGTTGTGTCGAAAACCAATGCCTTCGTCGCCATCCTCGGTATCTGTGGATGCACCCGCATAGTTCTCATGCGGGCTGCTGGAGCCATCATTATAAGCAAGACCATTCGTGCGATCTGCTTCCCAATAGAGGATGGCCTCTGAGCCTTTAAATTGCCCCAATTTAAAGGTTTTTACGTTACTCGAATTGGGATAGCCAACGACGGCGCCATTCATCATATAGGTAGTCATTACAATGGAAGTTTTTTCCATATTGGAGTTAGATTGGAAATCATCGTTATTGAGATCTTCTGGGCACTTGAAGTATTCGACGTTACCTGTCATCTCGTAAAAAATACCGGTCTCCGCATCTTCTTCTTTAAAATCGCCCGAGCGGGTAATTGCTTGACCGTAAAGCCAGCCCGCTTTACCCCAACCCCAGTTGGGATAAACCACATGGTCTTTATTTTCCGTGCCGTAAGCACGCACTGTAATCATTAGATTTTTTTGGTTATTTAAACATTCGACCGAACGCGCAGCGCCCATTGCACTGCCCAGCGCGGGCATCAACAGGCCAATGAGTAAAGCGATAATCGAAATGACAACCAGTAATTCAATGAGCGTAAAGCCTCGCTTGATATGATGTCTCATAATGGATTCCTATCCTAAAAAAAGTAAAAAAAATAGCGAAAGATACAATAAATCGTAATCTTTTAATGATTGAGCCCTTCTATAAACCCCTGTTTCTACAAAAACACCCTCATTGACGGCCTTGAATGGTGTGTTTTCGGCGAGCAATTGAGGTTTATAGAAGGGCTCAATTGTAAAATAAACTCAAACTCACATCTGCCACCATGCGATTCTTTTGGGAAAGTAATATACGTCCCAATAGCATCTATTTACTTACACTATTAGTTAAATAGCTTTAGAAGCCCAAACCTTAGCAAATTAAAATAAATAATAAAAAAAAGAGTCTATTTCATTGTGCTAAGAGAACTGCATCAAACTGGCATTATCCAACTAAAACACACCAATGGGGCGCTTTGCACGCAACACTCGAACGATGCTGTCTTCTCCATTCCTATTTTTATTATAGCTCGGTAAACTCCAAAAGTCGATTAACATTACTTGTTTTATGGTACGAGAGATAAAATTAATTGAAATATCCCATTCCCTCGTTTCTTATCGCCCCCGCACCCACCCCGCCCAAGAGATTCACCGCTACGCATTGCCTGTCGGTTTTCCATAAAAAATAAAACCATGTTAGGGCTAGCGGGACAATCACGCAGAGTTTGATTACAATCATCCCTTGTTTTCAAGAGGATTGGGGGGCATTGATGAAAGTGGTAAGCCTTTGCGATACGCGTTGATTTTCTTTTTAATACTCATTGGCCTGACCTATAGCCTTAGATTGGCTGGCCCAAACGATCTCTATGAAAAAACACAGCAAAAAACCATCGCATACACCGCTGATATGGTGGCCAACGGCCGATTTTTGCTGCCACGTGATCCCGATGGGGCGCCGGCCACGAAGCCTCCGTTGTACAACTGGTTAGCCGCGTTATCCGTGGGATTACTAGGCTTGACATCGCCGCTGGGGCATAAGCTTCCTGCGATTTTGGCTAGCTTTGTGACTCTATTTTGCGTGTGTTTTTACGCTCGCCATCTTTTCACCCAGCACCGCCAAGCCTTGGGCTCTTCGATTTCTTGGCTGGGCGATCAAGAGGCGCCAAGGGTTTTAGCCTTGATGGCGGGGATGATTTGGCTAGCCAACCTTTCAACTTATAAATGGATTTATATCGCTAGGCCCGATGGGATCATGATCACCGCCATGACTTTGGCCTGGCTATCGGCTACCTATGCGCTAAATCCTAGGTGCCTCAAAAACAAATCGGCGGCTTGTCTTTTTTGGCTCTCGTTTACTGCTGTGATTCTCAGTAAAGGGGCCACGGCGCCCATCGTCCTCATTTACGCGATCTTGGCAGCCAAAATCATCCACGGCAAGTGGTCTCAGATCAATCGTTTGTACTGGTGGGTGGGATTGCCTCTCTCGCTCATTATTGTTACAGCATGGGCATTGCCGTTGCACCTGAAATATCCCCATCATTTTATCGACGTTTATTGGAATAAAGAAATCGTCCACCACACCACGGGCAATCTTGGCCCAACCCGGGCCATCTTGGGCTTTCTCAAGAGCTTGTATCTTTCCCCTTTTTATTTTCTCAAAGCGTTCTTGCCATGGAGCGTTTTTGTCATCTACGCGATGGTTCGATTGTTTAAAAATAACCGCTTTAAAAGCCTAGTTCAGCACCCTCTAGCGCCCGCATTGCTCTGGTGCGTCGTTCAGATCATACTCTTTTGCTTTGTAGGTAAAATCAAAGCCCGTTACCTGGCAGCTACTTATCCCGCCGGGGCCATCATCGCCACCTACGCATTGGCGACGCTTTTCTCGAAGAAATATCAGCTTAAACGCGTGACCAGAGATGTCGCCATCACCTGCTTGATCACCGTCATCGGCATCAGCGCTTTCGATTGGCTCTCCGCGAGCAATGCAACCTTTGCCGGCAAGCAAGAAGCCACGCGAGGCGACAACTTGGCGGCGGGCCAAAATGTCGCCCAATTTGCGGAGCAAGTCAAAGCCATCATCGGCGATGACCCCGTGGCTTTTGATGTCCCCGGACAATCGGTCATTATGGCGCTGCTGGGTAGGCATCAAGGCGTCAACAGCCCAACGCCAGCCATGCTCAAAAAAGCCAAGTGGCACATCAAAATCATCGACAGCCAAGTGGGTTTGGTTAAAACATCCGAGCTGGTGACATGCATCAGAAATAAACAAAACAAAATCTTTGTCAAGCTAGGCCTATACCGCCTAAAATAAATCACCCACCCACCACCATTGGTCAGCGTTCTGGTTTAGGGTTGTCCCTTGCCTGTGCGTCACAGCTTCATCGTCAATCACAAAAAAGTTGATATGCACCATTGACCGCTTGCCCGCGATCATTCACAAAATCCCATACAAAAATACACATCACGGGCATTAAACTCACATTATTCTAATAATCAGCGGCAGATTAACGAGAGCAAAACAAAGAATTAACCTGATGCTAACAATTTCGTAACTCTATGATTAAAAATACTTTATGTAAAAAAGAAGGGTTAAATTCCACTTGAAGCAACCCCAGCGCTTGAATCTCATCAAAAAATCATCAGAATACTAAGAAGTATTAACCCTTGCTTGGGTGCCGCCGACGAATCGGTCAGCTCAAGTAGGACGGAAAACTAAGATGTATACCCAAATGTTCAATAAATACGTCCTTGCGTGCCTGCTTATTTTTGCAAGCGTCTCGCCCGCCCACGCTGGGGCCGAGCAAGCCGATCAGCCTAGTGCAAAGCAAGCTGCCAGCCAAAAGCTCCAAGCTGCATTCGATGCCAAGATCAAAGCACTGCCTCGCAACGATGCCCGGGGTCACTACAACCTAGGCGAAACCACCTTTAATCCCAAAGACATCACCGCGATAACCCTAGCCACCAAAGCGCTGAAGATCGCGGCGGGCACTTACCATATCACACTACCCAGCGGCGAAACCTGCACTTATCGTTTTGATGATAAGCCCGAGGATAATCATATCTGGGCGAGCCTAGTCGCTGATAAAAACTATAACCAAGCTCTGATTTCCAAATACCAAGCTTACCTTTCAGCGGATAAGAAGCTGCGGAAAAAAATTAACAAATTGCAAAAAATAACACCCAAAAATTACGATGCCAAAACCCGATGGGTTGTCCTGAGCAAGATCGCCTCTGCTTATAAAAAACAAGGCTCCAAATCCTTCCCCGTGGTGGCTGTAGATACAAGGGCTATGAAACAATATCATCTCTATCACAACGCCCAAAAATTATTACACAAAAAACTCAACCCTAATATTTCTCTCATGATTTTCGCCATCATCGGCGGGCTAGGCATCTTCCTCATTGGAATGAAAAACCTCTCAGATGGTATGCAAGCCATCGCTGGCAACAAACTCAGAAAAATGATCAACGCGGTCACCGATAATCGCATCATGGCAACAGGCGTGGGCACAGGCGTGACCTGCTTGGTTCAATCATCATCAATCACAACCGTCATCGTCATCGGCCTAGTCAACTCCGGGCTGATGCTTTTGCATCAAGCCATCGGCGTGATCATGGGGGCAAATATCGGAACCACTATCACAGGCTGGATATTAGCTGTCAAAATCGGGAAATACGGGCTACCTATTCTAGGCATCGCAGCCTTTGTTTACCTCTTTGCCAAAAAAGACAGGCTTAAATATTTCGCCATGGCAGTCTTTGGGCTTGGCATGGTATTCTTCGGCTTATCCCTTATGAAAGACGGCTTCTCACCCATACAACAACTGCCCGCATTCAAAGAAACCTTCGAATGGTTCAGAGCAACCACATCTAACACAGACAGCACCATCGTATGGACAGGCGTCTTAGCCTCCGTACTCGTCGGAGCGGTCCTCACCGGCATCGTACAATCTTCCTCAGCAACGCTAGGCATCACCATCGCCATCGCGTCTCAAGGAGGCATGGACTACCAAACAGCGGTCGCTCTGGTCTTAGGCCAAAACATCGGCACCACCATTACCGCATTCCTCGCTTCAATCGGAACAACCACCATCGCCAAGAGAGCAGCCTACTTCCATATCTTTTTCAACTGCCTAGGCGTCCTCCTGATCATCCCCTTCTTCAGCTGGTACGTCGATGGCATCGCGGTCATCGTCGAAAAATACTACGGCACCAACCCCGAGCAAATCGATATACACACACACGCCAACTTCCCCGTAGCCATGACCGTAGGCATCGCCACTGCCCACACGATATTTAACGTCATGATGACCCTTGTCA
>CAZSSX010000154.1:0-6746 GCA_964609545.1 uncultured Phycisphaeraceae bacterium
GAGCAGTCCCATGTATCGTGCGCGCTTGATGGCTTGTGCGGCCATTCTTTGTTGACGTGCGTTTAAGCCCGTGCGTTTACGGGTTTGAATTTTCCCGTTGGGTGTGAGTAAGCGTCGTAGTGATTCAGAATCGCGGTAATTGACATAAAAAATGCCGTTGCTTGCTTTTTGAATAACTTTTACTTTAGGTGCTGCACCAAATTGTGTGAAACCAGCCATGCTAGGCCTCCGTCCTGGGTTAGTAGCTCTGGGCATATGCCAAAGCGACGGTGAAAAAAGGGTTAAGTGATAAATTATACAGATGTTTTTTATTTTGGTCAACGGCTAGGGGCGGATACTCGCTAATGGTGTGGTTTTGTTCTATAATCTGGGGTCTTGGCTTTTCCATGCTGTACGGGATGTACGGCATGGGTGGTATTGGAATCAAGATGCGGCGATATTGTTGTGATGTTGCTGGGTTGTTGATTGCAATGGCATGTGGCTAGGTATTTTACGACTTATTTTACATGTAGAAAGTTTTTTCCTTTGAAAAGAATCATTACCCTTATCGTGATCGCCGTGGTGGCTGGTATTGTGGCGCAGAGTTTTGTAACGAGTGATGGCCGCGATAAGGCGGGGGACTCGGTGCAGAAACCGGCTGGGGCTGTTGGGCAGAAGGGGGACGGGGCAGTGGCGCCTGGCAAAGCCGATGGTGGGATGGCGGGGGTGAGGGGGGGGAAGAGGGGGGGGTAGGGCGAGTGAGGGGGGGGGGAGAAGCAGGCTGGGGCGGAAGCGAAGCATGGCAAGAAGGGCAAGAAGGGCAAGAAGTTAGTGCTACGGGTGGCTGGGACTGAGGGGGGCGGGATTTCTCGGGTGGCGATGCTGGGGACGGCGGATCCGAAAACCTCGACGGATCATATGTTGCAGGTTCAGTTGAGTGGGTATGGGGGGTCTGTTTTAAAGCTTCAGACGACACGGCACGCACAAACTTTCGGCAGTAAAGCGCGTTATTCCTTGCAGTCGGTATTGAGTGTGGTGGATGCTAAGGGGCAGCTGATTAGTGCGGATTATCCTTTGGCGGCGAAGTGGATTACGATTGATGGTGCGCGGGTTCAGCTAGATGATCGGGCGTGGAAGTTGGCTCGGGTTTATGCGGGTGAGAAGGCAGTGGATGTTGAGAAGGCATCATGGACGGGTGAGGGTGAGGCTGAATTTGAAAAAAATCGTGGGGATGAGATTTATACCAAAGCGGTTTATACGCTGGATATTGAGGATGAGGATGGGAATCCGATTGCGCATTTGGAGCGGTCTTATTGGGTGGTTGAGGGCAAGTATGAGTTGCGGGTGGATCAGAAAATCATTAACAAGACGGCTGATCGGATTTTGGTGGTTTTGTCGCAAAATGCTATTGCGGAGATGCCTGCATCGGTTGGGGATCGTAGTGATTCGCGGAAATCTTATGCTGGTTATTTTGATAAGACGTTAGACCCTAATCGGTCTCATCTTTATACGGCGGGTGGGGAGTTTACGCATGCTCAGGTGATTGATCCGGAATTGGCTGGTTTTTGGCCGATTCCTGAATCTAAAAATGATCAGGAATTGGTGTGGATTGGGGGGACGAATCGTTTTTTTGGTTTAGCATTGTTTCCTACGGTTGAGGATGAGGTTAAGTTTCGTAAGCAGCTTAGGGGTTTGTATCGTGATTATTTGAAAGTGGGTCTTCGGGTGAATCAGGTGAGTCTTGGTGGTGGTGAGGCTGAGAATAGTGATCATCCGCATTTTAATCAGCGGGGGATGTTTACTTTGACGACGGGTGAGCTTGAGATTGGTAAAGGTGAGACTGCGTCTTTGCCTTTGACGCTTTATGCGGGGCCTCGGGATAAGCGTCTTTTGAGTGAGTCGCCTTATGGGTTGATGGAGCTGGCGGACAAGCTTGTGGTTTATAGCATGGGCTGTTTTTGTACGTTTCAGTTTTTGACGAGTTTTTTGTATAGTTTTCTTCGGACGCTTCATGATTATGTGGTGTTTGATTGGGCGTTGGCTATTATTTTGTTGGTTGTTGTTGTGCGTTTGTTTTTGCATCCGATTACGAAGAAGTCTCAGGCTAATATGATGAAAATGGGTGAGCAGATGAAAATGCTTAAGCCTCAGATTGATAAGATTAAAGAGAAGTATAAAGGGGATAGCACGCGGATTCAGCAGGAGACGAGTAAGCTTTATCAGCAGCATCATGTGAATCCGTTGAACATGTTGGGTTGTTTGCCGATGTTTTTGCAGATGCCGATTTGGATTTCGCTTTATGCGATGCTTAGTTTTGCCTTTGACTTGCGTCATGAGGCTGCGTTTGGCGGTTTGTTCCAGAGCTTTGGTGGTTGGGGTTTTATGGCTGACCTTTCTATTCCCGACCATTTTGTGCATATTCCCTTGGATAAGCCTTTGAATTTGTTTTTATTCCAGATGGAAAATTTTACGATTAACATTTTGCCGTTGGCGTGGGGCGTGGTGATGTTGATTTCTAGTAAATATACGGCGACTCCGGCGGCAGATGATCAGGGAGCGATGCAGCAGAAGATGCAGCGTTATATGTTGTTGTTGATGCCTTTGATGATGTATACGACGCCTAGCGCGCTGACGCTTTACTTTTTGATATCGAGTATTGCGGGGACGTATGATAGTTATTTGGTGCGTAAGCATATTAAGGAGCAGAAAGCCTCGGGCGATTTGTTTAAGCGTAAGCCGGTGAAGCCGGGTGGATTTCGGGATAAGATGGGGCGGTATATGCAAAGCAAACAGGAGGAGCTGGCTAAGCGTCAGGGGAAAAATCCTGATGGTGCGGGGGCGAATCGTAATCAGTATAAGGCGCGTAAAAAGAAGCGATGATTGGTGTTTTAGGTGATACGATTGTGGCGGTGAGTTCACCGCCTGGGCGTTCGATGCGTGGCTTGGTTCGGTTGACTGGACCTGATGCGATCGGTTTTTTGAAGCGGTGTTTGGGGTTGAAAGAGATTGAGCCTAGGCGTTTGGTTTGTGGGCGTTTGGTTGAGCCGTTGAGCCTGCCTGTGTTGGTGTCTGTTTTTTGTGGGCCGAGGAGTTATACGGGGGAGGATATGGCGGAGATTCAGTGCCCGGGTAATCAGGCGATTCTTGAGGGGTTGTTGCATTATTTTGTAGGTTTGGGGGCTCGGCTGGCGGAGGGTGGTGAGTTTACCTATCGGGCTTATACGGGGGGAAAAATAGATTTGACCCAGGCGGAGGGTGTGATGGCGACGATTGCTGCGTATAGCGATAGTCAGCTTGATGCGGCATCTCAATTGCGAGAGGGGTATTTGGGTGTGTTTGCGCGTGATTGCGTGGAGGGATTGAGCTTGCAGTTGGCGTTGGTTGAGGCGGGGATTGATTTTGTGGATCAAGAGGATGTTGTGCCGATTGGTGCTTTGGCGCTTGGGGAGAATTTGGCTTTGATTTTAGAGGCATTGCATCGGGTGCAGCGTCATAGTCAATCGTGGGGTGCGTTGGAGGCGTTGGCGCGTGTGGTGTTGGTGGGGGATCCGAGTGTGGGTAAGAGTACGCTTTTTAATCGGTTGTTGGGTCGGGAGCGTGCGGTGATTAGTGCGATGCCTGGGACGACGCGGGATGTGCTGATTGAGCCTTGGTTGATTCCTTGTGCTGATGGTCAGATGCGTGAGGTGATGCTTACGGATATTGCGGGGCTGGGTTATGAGGAGACGCTTATTGATGAGCGGGCGCAGGAGGCTGGTCGTGGGGCTATTGCGGGGGCGGATGTGGTTATTTATGTGCATGCTAGGGCGGGGGAGGTTGATCTTGGGGTGGCATTTGGCGGGGAGCTGATCGAGGTGGTGAGTAAGGCTGATGTGTTGTCTGAAGCGGAGCTGGGGGAAGCGAGTGGGTTGGGGATGTTGGCTGTTTCTAGTTTGACGGGTCGTGGTTTGGAGGAGCTACGGGGTCGGGTGGTGAGGAGTTTATCTTCGCAGACGCAGAGCGCTACGGGGCAGCGGATGGCACTTCAGCCTAGGCATGAGCGGGCGATAGCGTCTGCGGTGGATGCGTTGGAGGAGGTGATGGGGCGGCTAAAAGTGATGGGTGATGATGAGGGTTTGGCTGATGTGGAATTGATTGCTAGCGGTTTAAGGTTTGCTTTAGATGAGCTTGCGATGCTGGGGGGCGAGATGACGCCTGATGATGTGATTGGGAAAGTTTTTTCCTCGTTTTGTGTTGGGAAGTGATGGGGTGAGGTGTTGGTGGGGTGGGTTGTTTGTGGTGGGATTTACTTTCATGCCTATTGTCTTTATGATGTTTGTCTTATGGCTAAGAAAAACAAGAAAAATAAGAAGAGATCTGATAAGGATTTGACGCCACGGATTGCTAATCGCAAGGCGTATCACGATTATCATATTCAAGAAAAAGTTGAATGTGGGATTGCGCTGCATGGTTGCGAGGTTAAGTCGATACGGGATAGTTTGGTGACGCTTTCTGAGGGTTTTGTGCGCGTTGAGCGGGGTGAGCTTTGGCTGATCAATGTGGATATTGGTCAGTATAGTCACGCGATGGGTGTGAATGGGCATTCTAATCGTCGGACGCGGAAGCTTTTGGCCCATGGTCGTGAGATTCGGAAAATGAAGCTGGCGTGCGATGCGAAGGGTTTGTCGATTGTTCCTTTGGCGATGTATTTTGTGCGGGGTTTGGTTAAGGTTGAGATCGGTGTGGGGGCGGGTAAGAAGGATCATGATAAGCGTCAGGATTTGAAGAAAAAAGAAGCGACGCGGGATATGCAGCGAGCACTTTCTAGTAAGCGATAATTTTTTTAGGGGGATGTTTTGTTGGTGAGTGATTAGGCTTTTGGTTTGCTGGAAAGATTATCGTTATGAAAGGATCATTTTTTTTGTCTAAGGGTTTTTTGCCTTGCTTGATTGCGGTGTGGTTTACGGTGGGTTCTATTATGGTGGGTCGAGGTGTTTTTTTCGCGCTTAAAGAAGTTTATGGTTTTGGTGAGATTGATAATATTTGGGTGGGTGTTTTATTTGGATTGGCGTATATTCCTGGGGCGCTGACGAGTCGTCTTTTGACGGGTGTGAGAAGTTATCGCTTGGTGTTGTGTGTGTTGGTGGTGCTTCATGTTTGCGATTTTTTGGCGATGGGTTTGTTGGGGGCTTATGCTTGGGTGATGGTGGTGGGTTTTGTGATTTTTTCGTTTTTGCAAGGGATGATGTGGCCGTTTGTTGAGTCGTATGTGACGGGTGGGAAGGTGGGGCGTGAAGCGGGTAAGGCGGTGGCGAGTTTTAGTATGTCTTGGGCATTTATGTTGCCTACGGGTATTGTGTTGATGGGGGCGGTTAAACAGTATTTCGGTGTGTGGATGATTTTTTATGTGGCTAGTGGTATTTTTGTGGCAGGGCTTTTTCTGATGGCTAGGCTTGGGAAGCATCCCGAGGAGGCTCACTTGGGGGAGGTCGAAAAAATTGATGGGGCTAGGCGGGAGAGGTATCGGGTTTTGGCTAGGGCGAGTCAATGGAGCATGGTGACGGGTTATGCGCTGCATCAATTGCTTGCGCCTGTGTGGCCTGAGATTACGCAAAATGGTTTGAAGATTAAGAGTCAGATTGGGCAGGCGGCATTGAGTGGGGCGATGGATTATGCACGGGCGCTTTCTTTTTTGGTGATGTGGTGGACGCATCGTTGGTATGGCAAAAAATCGGTGGTGGCGGTTTCGGTGGTGGGGAGTGTGGGAGGTTTTTTGATGATTTATCTTTATCAGAGTGATTTGCGGATGATTTTGGTTGGTTCGATTCTTTTTGGATTAACGGAGGGGATTGCTTATTTTGCGGCGCTTTACTACGGAATTCTTAGCCAGGATTCTGCGCATGACGGTGGTGCTAAGCATGAGGCTTTTGTGGGATTGGGTTTTGCGATTGGGCCGATTTTAGGTTTGGTTGGTTTATATCTTTGGAGGGGTGGTGTGATGGCGTCTAAAAACGGGGCAAGTTTGGTGGGTTTGAGTCCGGTGATTGTGCTGGGGCTTTGGGTTGTTTTTAAGATTTTATATTGGCCTAGTGGTGGGAAGAGGCTTAGGGGATGAACCAGTAGAAGTCTCCGGTGTAGCCTGCTTTTTTGAAGAAGTCTTGCCAATCTTGTGTGGACATGAATGTTTGTGCGGTGAGGATCCATTTGAGTAGGCGTGTTTTTTCTTCCTCGTTGCGCCAGGCATCGACGGTGATGAAGGCGTGTTTTTTGGAGACGCGTTGTATTTCTTTGAGGGACTGGGCGCATTGTTGGGGGGGGAGGTTGTGGATGGTGTTGATGGCAATGACGAGGTCGAAGGTGTTGTCTGGGAAGGGTAGGTCATTGCAATTGGCGACGTTGCAAAGGTCTTTGACGGATGGCATGGTGTGGTCTATGGCGTATTGGCTGATGTCGATGCCTTGTAGTTTTGCGTGTGGCATGAGTTTTTTGAAGTCGTGGAGCATGAAGCCTTTGGCTGAGCCTACGTCTAGGATGCTGGCGTTTGGTGGTAGGTTGTAATGTTGTTGGAAGCGTTTGACGATGGGGACCCATCGTCCGTCATAGCGGTATCCGCCGTAGCCGTAGAGTCGGTCGCCATCGAAAAATTCTTTTCCGTATTGCCTAGCGATTTTTACGATTTTTTCATTGATGATGCGGCCTCGTTGGTCGATGGGGCGATTGGATTGGGGGTATTGATCTAGTAGATTGATTTCGGGCATGGGGGGATCCTATGGTGTGGTGGGAAGCGG
>CAZSSX010000155.1:0-6729 GCA_964609545.1 uncultured Phycisphaeraceae bacterium
CAAAACTTCACCTTCGAACCCACATATTTGATCCGGATTTTATTCGCCCAGAAAAACAAATCATACAATCCTTGACCAGAAATTTCAGTCAAAGACATCGCTTCATCGCGTGTTAAATCCTTGCCTTCTAAAACCTGTAAACCCAATTTTGCAATGAGCTGCGCCTGATCTTCATATGCCAATGTTGTCGCCATAAAAATACTACTTTTTCTCTTACTAAAACAAAAAGAACACCTCTTCGAAAAAAGAAATATTCTTAAAAAATATGCGCCACATCAAACCCCGACCAACCCCGCTACCCCCTAGCGAATCCGACCACCTTTACGCGGTTTTTTAACCGTCCCACGATCCGCAGCCGTCACAAACAAACGCTTTAAATCCATCGAATCTAACACAACCATTTTCTTAGTCACAATATCATAGCGAAGCATCATCAAAAAACCGGTATTGTTATCGATGTAAAAATAACCATCATCGTTATGCCCGATCTTGGCCGTAAACGCAGTCCCCCCATCCACAGAACTCACAGTTCCCGCTTGCGTTATAGAGGTAAAATAATGCTCCGTTTTCATAATCAACAAGGCGCAGATAATTAAAGCCGATGCGCCTAAAAAATAAACCGATGCTGTTAATTTTTCATTTTTCATCTTATGATCCTCTTATCGCATCCGCGAAAGTCGCTGTAAATCATTGTTTAAATTACGAAGTCCCACAATCTCAAACCCCTTACTGTTCTGACTATATCTAACAGCAACCATACGATGCGTCGCCACATCCGTAATATAAATAATCTCCAAATCTTTCGTCTCGGGCGTAGCACCAACTGCAACCGTAAACCGATTAGGACGCACCACCCCTTGCCCCAGCACATCGGGCATCAACGCAAAAAACAGCAGCGCAATCAACCCCATCACATTAACCCCCACCAAAAACGTGACCACTTTACTTATTACCATTATATGCCTCCAATGCAAACAATCATCTGATTAAGAAAATTAATCCAAGTGACTTCGCTTAGGGTTAAAGACGCTAATCGAAACCACCATCACCCCCAACAACACCGTCAAAAGCACCGGCACAATCGGTGCCTCATTCTCCGAAAAACCCGGAGACTTAGACTCGAAACCCTCCTCCGCTCTTTCCTCTGCACGAGCAGGCAAGCCAACCATCACAGCCAATAACAATAATAAAATCAATTTCTTCATACGATCATGATATCCACAACAAGCCCGCATGTAAATCACAAATCCCCAATTTCCACCTCAAAACCAAAACACCACCACCGCCAAGCCAAAAGCACCTCATCTAAAATTCAATCTCCAACCCATCATAAGGCAGCATCACGCCCTCAGGCAACGCATCGCTTAACGCCTCATGATCAATCTCATGCGCCAAATGCGTCAAAAAACCACGCCTAGGCTTAATACGCTCCATCTCATACAACGCACGATCAACCGTCATATGCGTAGGATGATGACGATAACGCAAACCATCAAGAATCAAAACATCCAAACCCTCAAGCAAAGCATAAGTCTCAGGCGGAATCGCCGAAACATCCGTGCAATAAGCCAAACTCACAAAACCACCATCCACATTCGGCACATCCACACGATAACCCAAAATCGGCAAACGACCATGCAATAATCGCAAAGGCGTCCACCGCGCACCATACAAAGAAATCCCTAAACCAGCCTCAAGCACCACCGGAATCAAACTCGCAATAAAAGACTGATTCACATTCTTGCTAGGATCAAAAACATAACTAAAAGTCTCACGCAAACAATCAATCGCCTTTTGCTCAGCATAAATATAAATCGGCTCCTGCAACACCGCATTATAACGCCGAAGATCATCCAACCCATAAATATGATCCGCATGCGTATGCGTATAAAAAACACCATCAATAAAATCAACCCCATGGCGCAACATTTGCTCCCGGAAATCAGGCCCCGTATCAATCACAAATCGCTTCAACAGCCGACGCTCAGCATCTAAACCCTTTAACTTCTCACCAGCAATCTCACCGCCCAACCCATCCACAATAGGTAAAAAAGATCCCCCATCCACCCCCGCATCACCCCTCGGCGCATAACTCACCATCACGCTAGGCCGCGTCCGATTATTCCTAGGATCAGGCGAAGAACAAACATCGCAATGGCAACCAATCAAAGGAATCCCCGCACTTGTTCCCGTGCCTAAAAATGTCAGTTTCACACTCATCTCTGCAAGCCTTCAATTATAAAACAAGCCCACGCATAAACGACGTGGGCTTGTTCATCATAACATTTTTTCAAATCTTAAGTCGTCTCTGAATTGGCCTGACTTTGTTCCAACGGCTCATCCTTAGGCTCCGCCGTTGAACCCGCAATATAATCAAATTTCAAACCCGGGCACTCCCCCTCATGCGTCACATCAATCCGATAACCTTCTAAAACATCGCCCCGCAAAATCGCTTCAGATAACGGATTCTCAACATAACGAGAAATCGCTCGGCGCAGAGGCCTAGCCCCCATGTCAGGATTATAGCCATTCTCAATCAAGAAATTCTTAGCCTTCTGATCCAACACCAATTCCATCTTCCGATCCAACAACCGCTTAGTAATCTTCTTACATTCAAGCTCAACAATATGCGTCAAATTCTCTTTATTCAAAGGCTTAAACACAATCACATCATCAACCCGATTGATAAACTCAGGCCTGAAAAAGCGCTCCATCTCACCCATCAACATCGTCTTCATCTTATCATAATCAGCCTCTTCATCCTGCTTAGAAAATCCAAAGCCAGCCTTATTCTTGATCAAATCCGCACCAATATTACTCGTCATAATAATCACCACATTACGGAAATCAACATGCCGACCAAACGAATCCGTAAGCTGCCCCTCCTCCATCACCTGAAGCAAAGTATTAAACACATCCGGATGCGCTTTCTCAATCTCATCCAACAGCACCACCGAATAAGGACGCCGTCGAATCTGCTCAGTTAATTGACCACCATCCTCAAAACCAACATAACCCGGAGGCGCCCCAATAAGCCGACTCACATTATGTTTTTCCATGTATTCAGACATGTCAATCCGAATCAAAGACTCCTCCTCACCAAACATAAACTCAGCCAGCGCCTTACTCAATAAAGTTTTCCCCACACCCGATGGACCAATAAAAATAAACGAACCCATCGGACGCCGCGGGTCCTTCAACCCCGCACGCGCCACACGCAAAGACTCAGAGATCTTCTTAATCGCTTCATCCTGGCTAATCACCTTCTTATGCAGCTCATCCTCCAAGCTCAACAAACGCAATGACTCCGCCTTCTCTAAACGCGTCAACGGAATCCCCGTCATCTTAGACACCACCTCAGAGATCACCTCATCATCCACCACACCATCAACATCATCCGCCCGCTCTCGCCAAGCTTTCTGAATATCTTGTTTCTCCCGCCGCAACCGCTCCGCTTCATCCCGCAGCTCAGCCGCCCGCTCATAATCAGCCGCCTTAACCGCTTCATCTTTATCAAAAGACAAACGCTCAATCTTTTCCTCTATCTCAGACAAATTCGGCGGCTTACGCATATTCTTCAAACGCACCCGCGCACCAGCCTCATCAATCACATCAATCGCTTTGTCAGGCTGCACCCGCGTCGTAATATATCGGGTCGATAACTCAACTGCCAAACGCAACGCAGACTCCGTATAACGAATCCGATGATGCTCCTCATACTTATCACGCACACCCTGTAAAATCTGAACCGTTTCCTCGGAATTAGGCGGATTAACCGTAATCGCCTGGAAACGTCGCGCCAACGCATTGTCTTTCTCAATATATTTCCGGTACTCATCAAAAGTCGTAGCACCAATACACTGAATCTCACCCCGCGACAACGCTGGCTTAAGCACATTACTCGCATCAATCGCACCCTCAGCACCACCAGCACCCACCAACGTATGTAGCTCATCAATAAACAACAGCACCTTAGGCTCTGCCCGACGCACCTCATTCATCACCGCTTTAATACGCTCCTCAAACTGACCACGATACTTCGTCCCCGCCACCATCATCGCCAAATCCAAAACCACAATACGACGATCGTAAAGCAAATCAGGAACCTCTTTATCAATAATACGCTGCGCCAAACCTTCCACAATAGCAGTCTTACCCACGCCCGCTTCACCCAGCAACACCGGATTGTTCTTAGACCGACGGCAAAGAATCTGAATCAAACGCTCAATCTCTTTACTCCGACCAATCACAGGATCCAATCCCCCATTAACCGCCACCTCCGTCAAATCACGCCCAAAACTATCCAGCGCAGGCGTCTTAGATTTACCATTACCACCAGACCCCCGACCCGCACCGCTCCCCGTATTCTCACCCTTACTCGGACCCGATGGCATCGATTCATCGGGATCAACCCCTGCCCCCAAAAGATTAAGCACCTCATCACGCACATCTTCTAACTTCAAATTCAAATTCATCAGCACCTGCGCAGCCACTCCCTCATGCTCACGCAATAAACCCAAAAGCAAATGCTCCGTACCCACATAATTATGATTCAAACTACGCGCCTCTTCGATCGCATATTCAATCACTTTCTTCGCCCGAGGCGTCTGAGGCAATTTACCCATCGTCACCATCTCAGGCCCAGACTTAACCAGCTTCTCAACCTCCAGCCGAACCTTACGCAAATCAACATCAAGATTCTTCAGCACATTGGCACCCACACCAGAACCCTCCTTGACCAAGCCCAATAAAATGTGCTCTGTACCAATATACTCATGGTTAAAGCGCTGAGCCTCTTGATTAGCAAGCGCCATGACTTTCCGTGCACGATCTGTAAATCTTTCAAACATAATCAATCTTTCCTATGATTACGATTTCTATCAACTTCTCTCTTAAGCCACATCAAAAAAATGCAGCCCATCAAGTCCTCACGCGCAGACAACCACGCAGATCAAACCTTGATTCCAAATATCGCCATTTATCACTACTTCACAAAACAAATGCCAAAAAGCGACACTCAAATCATAGCTTATACCTACTGAAGTTTATCGGCACAATCCTCTGAACACAATAGAATCAGCAAAACTATCAGCTATCACACAATCCTAGCCCTATAAAATACAAAAATCACTTCTTTTTACACCGCTTTTACTTTTTTTACCCATTTTAAGCGTGGAAAAAAGACAAAAAATACTCAATATTCTACAATCTCAACCATGACAAAAAATAACCCCACTAAAGTCGTCACCCGATTCGCACCAAGCCCCACAGGACACCTCCATATCGGCGGAGCCAGAACCGCCCTATTCAACTGGGCCTTTGCACAAAAACACAACGGCACATTTATCATCAGAATGGAAGACACAGACAAAGCAAGGTCAACCACCGCTTCAACAAGAGGCATACTCAAAGACCTACAATGGCTAGGCATCGAATGGCAATGCGGACCAAACCCCAATGTAAAAGACCCCAAAGCGTCACAACTAAACAAAGACGATACCTTCCGAGGCCCCTTCTTCCAATCACAACGCCAAGACAAATATCAAGACGCCATCAACAAACTCATCGCACAAGGCAGAGCCTACCGATGCTTCAAAACACCACAAGAACTCACACAACTACGCCAAGATGCAAGGCAAGCAAAACGACCATTCAAATACGATGGCACCGAAATGCAAAATCTAACACCACAACAAATCAAAGCATTCGAAGAAAAAAACACACCCCACGTCTGGAGATTTAAAATGCCAGACACCGATATCACCGTCAAAGACCTAGTCCTAGGAGATGTCCTAGTCAAACGCGAAGAGCTCGAAGATTTTATCATCGTCAAATCAGACGGCGGACCCACCTTCCATCTCGCCAATGTCGTAGACGATGCACTCATGGGCGTCACACACGCCCTACGCGCACAAGAACACCTCATGAACACCCCCAAGCACATCGCACTAGCACAAGCCCTAGGCTACCAACCACCCCAATACGCACACATGCCCCTAATATTCAACGCCGATGGCTCAAAAATGAGCAAGCGAGATAAAGCCAAAATCGCAAGAAAAACAGCCAAACAATGGATCCAACAAAACAAATCAGACCCCGCCGCCATCATCGCATTATTCGCAAGCAAAGGCCAAGAACCACTCCTAGGCGTCGATGAACCCTTCACCGCCCTACAAGATTTTCTCAACAAAAAAAATGACTCACTAGAAATCACACAAGCATTAGCACAAATCTTAGACATCACACTCCCAGAAATAGACGTACACGACTTCAAAGCCTCAGGCTATCTACCCGAAACACTCAACAACTACCTATCCCTCCTAGGATGGTCACCCGGAGACAACATCGAGCATTTCGACAACGCATTCCTCAAAGAAAATTTCACCATAGAACGCATCGGCAAATCAAACGCAAAATTCGACCGAGCCAAACTCCTAGCCTTTAACACAGACAAAATTTTAGCCCTCTCACCCGACCAATTCTACGACCGATTGATCGACTACCTCACCCAATTCTACCCCGACTATATCAACATCCTAGCCGACCAAGACAATGCCCTAAGAATGCTCGCAGATAGCTACCGAGAACGCAGCAGATCACTCCAAGAAGTAGCCCTAAACGCCCGCTTTTTCATCTGTGACGATGCAGACATCAGCTACGATGCCAAAGCCGTCAAAAAATTCATACGCAAAGCAGACAACCAAGGCCTCACCGCCTTACAAAATTTCC
>CAZSSX010000156.1:0-6671 GCA_964609545.1 uncultured Phycisphaeraceae bacterium
CATTTACAAAAGAAATTTGAGGTTTATAGAAGGGCTCGTGTGTGTGGGGGAGATGAAAAAAAATAAATTTTGTTTATAGGGCAGAGGAATCGCGTGATTCTTTTTCGGCATGCGAGTGGGGGATATGTAGGCCACATTCTTGTTTTAAGCCTTTGAATCGTCCGTCTCTTTCGTCCATGCCTGGGGTGATGGGGGAGGTGGAATGGGTGTCGCCGATGGATAAATAGCCTTGCTCGACGAGGGGGTGATAGGGGAGGTTGTGCTTGCTTAGATATTGGTTGATTTGTTTGGTATTCCATTTTAAAATCGGGTGAATTTTGCAGATTTTATTTTGGTTTATGATGTGGGGCAGCTGGGCACGGTGCTGGGTTTGTTGTCTTCTGAGTCCGGCCATCCATGCGGTGATGTTTAATGTTTTGAGTGCGCGTTGCATGGGTTCGATTTTGTTGAGTTGATGGTATTGGGTCATGCCTTGGACGCCTTGATTCCAGAGTTGGCCGTATAAGGCTTCTTGTCTGGCGGCTGTGATTTGTGGGTTAAATATTTTGAGATTGAGTTTGAGTTGTTTTTGGAGTTGTTGGATAAATCGATATGTTTCTGGGAAGAAATAGCCTGTGTCTAAGACAATGATGGGGATATCGGGGAGGATGGAAGTTGCTAGATGTAGGAGGACGGCGGATTGTGCGCCGAAGCTAGAGGTCATGGCTAGGCCTGTGCCAAACTGGTTTGCTGCCCATTTGATAATCTCTTGTGGGGTGGCTTGTTCAAAGTCTTGGTTGATTGTGTCTAACTGGCGGGTTTGGTTTTGATTTGAAGCCGGTTCCATGGGTATTCCTTATTGTGGTGAAGTGATGGGTTGGCTTGAGTCATGATAGGGATGTTATTTGGGGGTGTGTTTGTTGGGGGATAAGTATGAGCAGAATTGTAGCTGATATCAGTTTTTTTAATTTGCTAAAAAGTTTAAATAGGGTGAGAATGTGTGGATGAAAGATGTGTTTATTGGTATTGGTACGAATTTAGGGGATCGGGCGGGTCATATTTTGGCTGCTGGTCGGGCGCTGGGTGAGTTGCCCGAGACAGAGCTTTTTGCGATGAGTGATTGGTTGGAGACGGCGCCTGTGGGTCCTATTGAGCAGGGTTATTTTTTAAATGCCGCGGCGCATCTTCGGACGTGTTTATCGGCGGAAGTTTTGCTTGAGCATTTGCATGAGATTGAATCTCGTGCGGGTCGGGAGGGTCTGGGGACGCGTCAGAAGTGGGGGCCTCGGGTGCTTGATTTGGATATTTTGCTTTATGGTGATGAGATTATTGAGAGGCCGGGATTGGTGGTGCCTCATCCATTGATGCATGAGCGAGGATTTGTTTTGTCGCCTTTGTCTGAGATTGGCGGTGATGTGGTGCATCCGGTATTGGGGCAGACGGTTGGGGCATTATTGGCTTTGCTTTAGGTGTTTTAGGCCGATAAGCGGTTGGGTGATTGTGTGGTGTTTTGGTTGGTTTGTGCGATGCCGTAGCCTAGTAAGACGGCGGTGAGGTCGTCTTTTTGGTGTAGTGATCCGTTGGCGTTATCGAGTTTTTGGTTGAGGTAGGCGATTGCTTCTTGGACGGTGCCTTGGCTCATTTTTTCGAAGATGGTTTGGTATGCTAAGTTGGCGACTTGTTCTGGTTTTTTTTCATCGGGGAAGGACATTTCAAAGCCATCGGTGTAGAGGAGGAAGCGGTCTCCGTATTGAAGTTGGCATGTGTGTGTTTCAAAGACGGCATCTGGGAAGACGCCTAGGAGTGGGCCTTGGGGGGAGAACGTTTCTTTTTGGCCGTTTGCTTTTAGGAGGAAGGGGAAGGGGTGTCCTGCTCTTGCGAAGGTGAGTTGTTGTGTTTTGGTGTTGAGTAGGCAGCAGGCTGCTGTGGCGAATCTGACTTTACCTGATTGGAAATCGATCATGGCGCGATTGAGCCGTGCCAGTGCTTGGTTGGGTGGTATAATGCGGTATCCGTGGGGGGCTTGTGGGTGTGTTTCTTTCATGCGGAAGCATTGTTTGATGATCATGGTGAGTAGTGCGGCGGGGACGCCGTGGCCTACGGCATCGGCGATGAAAAAGCCGATGTGATCCTCGTCTAGTCTTTCGATGTTGTAGATGTCGCCGCTGACGTAAGTTGCGGGTCGGTAAAGGACTTCAAAGGCAAAGTCGTGTAGTTGTGGTATGGCTTGTGGTAGTATTTCTTGTTGGAGCTGTGCGGCGAGTTTCATTTCTTCGTCAATGATTTGTATTTGTTTTTGTATGCCTCTGTGCTGTGCTCTTAGGATTCTGTTTTCGAGATCGATTTCGGTTAATTTTTCTTTTTGTGTGAGTAGCATTGCTAGTATGGCGCAGGCTAGGTCGGGTGTTGTTTGCCAGGGTATGAAGCCTACGCCTGCGACGTAGTTGTCTCCGGGTTTTAATGTTTTTTCGTTTTTGATGCTGATGACGGCTGGGATATGTAGCTCGTCGAGTAATTGTAAGATTTTGTCTGAATGTGCGTTTGCTCTGTCGGGGATAATGATCCATACGATGGCGGCTTGCTGGAGTGTTTTGTTTTCTGGTTGGGCTTGATTGAAGTCAATGGCGGTGATGTCCATGGCTGATGTTTGTTGCCACTGTGCAATGATTTGGTTGATAAATAAATCATCGGTTGCCGATTTTTTTGGAGCAATTAGGAGTAGTGTGTTGTTGCACATGGCTTATGGATCCGCTTGTAATTGGTCATCATATGCACATGAGCGTTTTGGCAAGCGGTGTGCTTGGTGTGGGCTGATGTGTGTGTGGTGGTTAGATGATTTATCGGATCAGTGTGCGAAGTGCTTGAGCTTGTCTAATGGCAAATGGAGTGTTTGGCCTTGCTTTAGCCCAAGGGTATGGATTGTGCCGGCTTTGAGTTCTATGGCGATGATCATGGGGTATAGGCTTGAATATAGGACGAGTTGTTGGTCGGATAGTCCGATGGTTTGTACGGGCATGTTGGGGTGTAGCCTGACGATTTTGTTGAATTGATTGAGGAAGATGAGGTCGATGGGGAGGAGACAATCGCGCATGGCAAAGTGTCTGACGGCGGGTGTGGTGTAGGTGAAAATCATGCCGCTGTCTTGTGGGATGGTGTCTCGGAAAGAGAGGCCCCGGTAGCGGCTGGGTTCATCGCTGGCTAGTTCTAATTTAAAGATTTTGTCTGCTATTTTTATTTGGATAAAGTCGCCGGGCTTGAGTGGTGGAGTGTTTGTTTTAGCATCTAAGAGGATGGGTGTGTTTGGTTTTTGGGCGTAGAAAACGGTGATGCTTTGGTTGGTTTGTTTTTGTTGATGGTCGGGGGAGTCGCAGCTTAGGCTTAGGATGATCCATGTTAGGCAGGCGGGATAGATGAGTGCGAATTTTATTTTTTTATAGAAGTGAGTAGCCATTGATGATCTTCCTCTTGCATGATAATGGGTTTTTTGGAAATTTTATTTAAATCAAATTTTTGGTACCAGGTTTTTAGGTCGATGGGTTTTTTTTGTGGGATGAATTGGCACCAGTATGCCATGAGGCCTAGGATGAATTTGACATTGACGCCTGCGCTTCGGTACATGCTTAGGCGGCTATCGCCGTGGCGTT
The DNA here is from genome assembly GCA_964609545.1 of uncultured Phycisphaeraceae bacterium. Classification (GTDB taxonomy): domain Bacteria; phylum Planctomycetota; class Phycisphaerae; order Phycisphaerales; family Phycisphaeraceae; genus CAZSSX01. The sequence goes on from CAZSSX010000156.1 coordinate 3,624, forward strand.
TGGCTAGTCTTCTGCGGTCTGGTCCTAGGACTAGTGGTAGGTGCCAATAGTTTGGTCTGTGTGCTGATGCTAGGCCGACGGATTGGAGGGCATTATACACGATGGATTGTCTGGCTGCTGAATGGTAGAGGTCGTCGCCTCGGACGATATCGGTGATGTGATGTTTGATGTCGTCGATGACGACGGCGATTTGGTAGGTGGGCATGGCGTTTTTGCTTTTTAGTATAAAGTCGCCGATGTCTTTTGCGATGTCAAAAGTTTTTGTGTGTGCAAACTGGTCTGTTATGGTGATGGGTGTTGCGGGCACGCGGATGCGCCATGCGTATTTTGGGTCGGATAAATCAATGGTGGATGGTGTGTGTTTGTCTTTGCATGTGCCGGGGTAGCGTAGTTCGTGTGAGCCTGCTTGTGGGGCGGATTGTAGGAGCTGTATTTCTTTGCGAGAGCAGGGGCAGGGGTAGATGATTTTTTTTTCACGGAGTGCGTCGAGGGGGTGGTTATAGCTGTTGATATCTGAGAGTTGATGGTAGGGTCCTCGGTCCCAGTCTAGGCCTAGCCAGGTGAGGTCTTTGATGGCTTGGTCGGATGCGCCTTGCTTGACGCGTGGGCTGTCTAGGTCTTCGATGCGTAGGACGATTTGCCACTTGTTTTTGCGGGCTAGTGTCCAGTTGATTAGAAATGTTCTGATGTTGCCTAGGTGCAATGCGCCGGTGGGTGAGGGTGCGAGGCGGGTTACCCTTTGTTTGTTTGTTGGTTGGGTGGTTTGCGGGGTATCTTTTGGGGTGTTTTGATCATGGGGCATTTGCGTGTTATCCTTAGCTGTTTATTGTAACCCAAAATAGGTTAAATCGAGTTTGCACCCCTAAAGACAAGGCGTAAGGCGTTGAGCGAAAAAATGAATGACAAGCCATTGAAGTTAGCTGTTTTGATTAGCGGGGGTGGGAGGACTTTGCAGAATATTGAGGCTGAGATCCAAGCGGGGCGATTGAATGCGCGGATTGAGCTTGTGATTTCGAGCAAGGGGGATGCTTATGGGGTTAAGCGATCGGAAGGGCTTGGGCTGGAAACGCATGTGATTTGCCGGAAAGATTATGGGGGGCACGAGGATTTTTCTAAGGCGATTTGGGAGCGGATTGGGACTAAGGGGATTGACCTTGTTTGCTGTGCGGGTTTTTTGAGCTTGCTGGCCATTCCGGATGCTTTTGCATCTAAGGTGATCAATGTGCATCCTTCTTTGTTGCCTGCGTTTGGGGGGAAGGGTATGTATGGGCATCGTGTGCATGAGGCGGTGCTTGGGCATGGGTGTAAGTTGTCGGGGTGTACGGTGCATTATTGTGATCGGGCGTATGATACGGGGCCGATTATCGCGCAGGCGAGTTGTCCTGTTTTTTCTGGGGATACGGCTGATGTTTTGGCGGCTAGGGTGTTTGAATTGGAAGTTGAGCTATACCCTAAGGCGATTGCCTTGATTGCCGATGGGATGGTGCGGGTTGAAGGGGGTATCGCGCGGCTGACTTAGGGGGTTGTGGCGGGTTGGGCGGGGGGTGTTTAGGGGCTTGCGGGGAGGCGGATTGTGGATGTGGTTGGTGTTGTGATGGTGTGTTTGCGGTGGTGTGGAGTGGGTGTGATGTGGTGGTTGTGTTGTGGTGGAGTGGTTTATAAAAGAGCGGCCCGCTTGGGGTGAACTAAGCGGGCCGCTGGGATTTTTTTAGATTTTAGATTTACCGCTTAGGCATGGGGTTGGTGTTGAGGCATTGCTATCGATCGCGGTGGTGTGTTGGCTTATCTGGGGATAAGTTTTTGTTGTGTGGTGTTGTGTTTGAATTAAAAGGTTAGCATTTGTGCGAATTGGTTGAGTCTTTTTTCGATGCAGTCTTTGCTGATTGTTTTGATTTTGTCTAGGCTGAAAGCTTCGATGTTGTAGCTTGCGATGGCGGTGCCGTAGGCCATGGCTTTTTTGAGTGATTCGAAGGAGAAGTCGTCTTGTGAGGCTAGGTATCCCATCATTCCGCCTGCGAAGCTGTCTCCGGCGCCTGTGGGGTCGATGACGTCTCTGGCGGGATATGCGGGTAGTGCGGCGTTGCCCTCTGCGTGCTGGATGAAGCAGCCATGTTCACCTTTTTTGATGACGACAAATTTGGGTCCCATGGCTAGGATTTTTTCTGCGGCGAGGACGATATTTGATTCGCCGGTGAGTTGTTGTGATTCTGAGTCGTTGAGAACTAGGCCATCGATTTTAGTGAGGAGTTTGAGGAGTGTTTCTTTTTCGGTTTCGATCCAGAGGTCCATGGTGTCTGCGATGGTGAGTTTTGCGTTTGGGAAGTTTTCTAATAATGCGAGTTGGCCGGCGGGATGGGTGTTGGCTAGGAAGACGTATTGGCTGTCTTGGTAGGCTTTGGGAACGGGTGGTAGGGCTTCTGCTAGGACGTTTAGTTCTACACTGAGTGTGTCTCTGATGTTCATGTTTTGGTGGTATTTGCCTCGCCATTTGAAGGTTTTGCTGCCTACTCTTTGTTCTAGTCCTTCTAGGTCGACGTTGAAGTGTTTGAATGTTTCTAGGAAATGGGGGGGGAAATCGTCTCCTACAGCGCCGACGAGCCTCACGTGGCCGAAGAAGCTGGCTGCTGCTGCGAAGTAGATGCTGGATCCTCCTAGGACGTCGTTGACTGTTTGGTTTGGGGTTTCGATGCTGTCGATGCCGATGCTGCCTGTTACGATAAGTGACATAAATCACTCCTTTTTAGGTGTGGTTAGGTGGGTGGATTTGATGTGATGGGGCGTTTTGTCATGGGTTAGGGGGTGGGTTATGGGGTGGTTTCTTGTGCTTGTGCTAGGTCTTGTATGCAGCGGTTGATTCTGCGGATTGTTTTTGTTTTGCCTAGTATTGCTAGGGTGTCGTTGATGGGGGGTGTGACGGTTGCGCCTGAGATGGCGATGCGGATGGGTTGTGCGATTTTGCCCATGCCTAGGTCATTTTCTTGGCAGTATGTTTTGATGGTGTCGTTGATTTGTGGTGGGTCCCATTGTTCTAGTTTTTGTAGGGTGGGT
>CAZSSX010000157.1:0-6669 GCA_964609545.1 uncultured Phycisphaeraceae bacterium
ATCGTCTCACAAAAAGGTAAGGCTGATCCTCATAAATAATCCGATGACACGCCTGCCATAACTTCATACGCTTCTCGTAATTAGTTTCCTCCCTAGCCTGAACGATAAGCTTATCCAACTTCTCATTCTTATATCCGATGAAATTATCCCCGCCTTCTTTTCTCATCTCCGAATGAAACATCTGATGAATATCGCTTTCCAGCGAGGAAGCCCACCGCAAAGAAATCGCATCAAAATCTCGGGTATCCAGTTTGTTAATCAAAATAGACCAATCCGTGGGGCTGAGCTCCACTTTGATTTTCGCCTTAGCCAAATCATCTCGCACGCTAATCATCATCCGCTTAACCAACGGGCTACCCGAACCAAAAACCAAGCGAATCGTAAAATCTTTGCCGTCTGGCCCCTCCAGCACTTTATCATTATTCCGGTCTTTAAATCCCGCAGCTGTCAAAAGCGCAATGGCCTTTTGAACATCTACTTGCCGGGGCTTTAAATTCGGATCGTCTTGATCGCTTAGCTCATTAAACGGCCCCGTCGTCACCGTCGCATACCCACGATCAATCACATCGCAGATACGCTGCCGATCAACCAAATAAGCCATCGCCTGCCGAACCCGTTTGTCCGCGAAGACGGTTTTTTTACCATCCCGCTCTTGATTCCACGCAATATAAAGATAGCCCTGCCGACGATGCTTAAGCACAAGAGGCCTAGCCCTCTTTTTAATCTTATCTATTTTTTTCAGTTCTTGAAATTGCTTCGCATTAGCCCCAAAAAGATCTAACTCCCCATTTAAAAACTTAATTTGTCGTGCGTTACTCGAACTAATACAGTGATAAACGATACGATCAAAGCTAGGCTTCTCACCCCAATATCGATCATTGCGATAAAGCGTAATCAAATCGCCTTTTTTCCATGTCGCCGGATTTTTCATACGATAAGACCCCGTCCCCATCAATAAACCCGGAGTCTGATTGAATTGCTCGGGCGTATATTTTTCATAAAAATCCTTCGAGATCACAAAAAAACCCGATGCCGCCAAACCAAACCAATCATAATATTTCTTACGGAATTTAAATTTAACCGTGTGTTTATCGATCGCCACCACATCTTTAATATATTTAGCCAAATACCCTCGCGTCCGCTCAGCATTAATCTCTGGATTCATAATCAGCTTGTAACTAAAAACAACATCCGCCGAGGTAAACGGCTGACCATTTGAAAAACGTGGCTCAGTGCGAAGCTTAAAAGTAATCTCTAAATTCTTCTCGTCAATAGTCCAACTCTTAGCCAGCAAACCCTGATATTTTAGCGTCTTAGGGTCTTGGGTCACCAACGTTTCAAAGATTCTAGATTGCACTATCTGTGCATACAAATCACTCGATGTCAACGGCGTAAGAGTAGGCACAACCGCCCCAAAAGACCCAACAAACCAATCCCCCGCCGCGTACCCTTTCATTTTCTTCATCTGCGCGATGCGATAATGAGGGTTATTTTCTAAACTTAATGCCTCCTCCAGCGCTTCCCGTTTTAAGCGTAACGCTTCCCGTTTGGCTTTGATTTGCTCAGCCAAGCGTTTCTCCTCGGCATCTTGTTTTCTGATAATGTCCTGCTTTTGCTTTTCCGTCAGCGTATTTTGCCCACTGCTAAGACCCGCCGAAAGAATCAACCCCCGCATCGCACGGAGCTTGTTCTTTTGATTTTCCAATTGATCCGTAATCACAATCAGATCACCTTTAAGCCTCTTAATCTCGCTGACCAAAGCCGCCTGGCTCTTCTTTATCTTTTCGTTAGTAGCATTAAAATCTAACGTCACCCCATCAAATTTTCCCATAATCATTTGAAACTTAGGCGATTGATCTTGCACTTGATACATGCCAAAAATAACGAGTATGATCGTAAAAATCATAAGCCCAGTGAGGATAAGATCTTTAAAGCCGAAACGGTTTTCCATTATGCTTGCCTTTATTTTTTAAGTGAAATACTAAGCCATCTCGGCCTAGTTGTTGTTTAGTCTAGCAGTATAACTTATTCTACCCTTGATTTTTTTTGGGGTCTAGTTTAACCCGCAATCCTTCCCCCAAAAAATTCAAAGCCATCAGCGTCAGCCCAAGCAGCAAACATGGCCAAAATAACATCCACCAGCCTTGCCCTTGATGCAAAACAAAAAGAGATTCCGATGCTAAATTCCCCCAACTAGGCAGCGGGTCTCTCACCCCAATCCCTAAAAAACTAAGAAAAGATTCTTGCAATATCGCAGCAGGCACCGTAAGCGTGGCATAAACAACGATAGGCCCAACCAAATTCGGCAAAATATGCTTCACCATAATATGCCCAGGACCCGCACCCGCCGCCTTGGCAGCCTGCACATAACCTTGCGTCTTTAAGCTCAACGTCTGACCCCGAATCACACGCGCCATCGTCAGCCAACTAACACCCGCAATCGAAATAATCAAACAAGCCAAACCCATCAACATCTGACCACTCGGAGAATGCATCCCCCATGACACCGCATAGCTTTCATAAAGACTCATCAGCGAAATATTTAAAATCACCACAAGCAAAATATAAGGCAACCCATAAAGAATATCCACCACCCGCATCATCACATTATCAATCCGCCCACCCAAATACCCCGCCGTCATCCCCCATGCCACGCCAATAACAATACTAATCCCCGCAGCAATAATCCCAATCGATAAACTAATCAAACCCCCCAGCATACACCTTGCCAGCACGCTTCTACCTAACAAATCCGTCCCAAACCATTGCCCCAACGAAGGCGGACGATCCGGTGATTTTGCGCTATGTCCCAAGTTCTGCAAATCATACAAACAAAGCGTCCAAGGCAGCGACAACAAACACGCCAAGAAAATCGTAATCAGCAAAAAAGCCCCCCAAAAACCCGCGCCACGGGTAGCGGTAAAACATTGCAATCTCGATAAAAACCGCAACCGCAAGGAGGTGTGAGGATTAGCTGTACTCATAGTAAAACAGTATAACCGATCACGAGGCAACGGGTATATCAACCCAATGCAATCCACAATTTAGACTGACCTAGCAGAATCCCAATCTCATCAGCCCCTGCCCTATCTAGGCTGCGTACTAAGCTCCACCCAATGCCCATCGGGGTCTTCTAAAAATATTTGGTAAGCGCCATCGGGTCTTTTCTTTGGCCCTCGATGCGAAATATCACATTGCTTCAAATGGGCCGCCCAGGCATCAATATCATCTACCAACAGCGCAAAATGATCACCACGATTGGAATTATGCACCGCACGATCGCGCCCCCCAATCAGATGAAGCGATTGGTTTTTGCCTAACCTCAGCCACGCCCCCTCAAAATCAAACCCAGGCCTAGCGATCTGCTTCAGCCCCAAAATGTCCCGATAAAACGCCACCGTTTTGGCGACATCTTTCACATGCAATGCCACATGATCAAGCTGAAGAATTTCCATTTGGTTTACCCCTCATTTTTCAGCTGCGCTTGCTTAGCTTTACGCACGTTAATAAAAGAACGGATCGCTAGGATCATAAAGCAAAGGCACACAACGCCCATCGCCACTTGCATTTTCGGCGCCAAAGTCGTGTTCTCTTCCGTCAGCAGCTTAGGCAATCCCATAAACAGCCCCGCCAAAGTGCCAATCAGCGCCACCATAGCCGAGCCATGCATCGCGTGCTTTAACGCGCAAGGCTTAACCAATGCCACACCCCCCGCGATGATCATTGCCCCACCCATATACGCCGGTATCAATGCTGTTAATGCAGTAGTCTGGTTAAACCCGTAACATCCTAATGCCACGAGAATCATGCCTGTGAAAATTGAAACGATGGCCATGGTTAGGCTCCTAAAATAGTCAATAATAATACAAAGTGGTTAAAAGTTAATTGTTTGTTAGATCCCGCGATCTGTTTAAGCGTCACCAGAAAGAGGCTCCCCATCAGCATCGCCATAGTCCAAACCATCATCCATTTATACAAGTTAAAGCCGCTCCACTCTGCCTGGGTGCACGCTTTGACAATCCCCCCCTGCTTGACCCATGCCCGCCAAGTGCTAAGCCCAAAGCCCAGCAAAGACAACAACAAAATCACAATACTCGGGCTGCACGCACATTTTGCTTTGCCCCCCCAAATCGCCGCCAAAAGGATAGGCAAACCAAAAAATGCCGGAATGAGACTAGTCCAACTGCTCGGGTATGTCGTAAATTGGATAGAGATAAAACCTGCCAAGCCTTGGAAAATCAAAAAACTACCTATTATTTTTGCTAACTTAATCATACGCGTTTACTTAACTCCGTGATTGCTAGGAGGTGCTAGGAAATGTGTGATAGGCAGAGGCTCAAAAAAATCTTTCAAAGCATGCCCCAGTCTGCCAACAGCCTTAATCATAGCCAACATTTTTCAAAATGCGACTCATTAAAGCCAACCGTGACCGTATTTTTTTCAATCATAAAAGGACGCTTAACCAACTTCCCGTTTTGGCTAAGCAATATCAAAGCCTCTTCTTGGCTCAGCCCAGGCAGCTTATCTTTCATATGCATTTGCCTATAAAGCACGCCCGAGGTATTAAAAAGCTGTTTCAGCGTATACCCCGCCGCAAGGGCTTTTTCCAATTCCTCAACCCTAGGCGGCGTCTGCGTAATATCCAAAATCGCATCCAGCTTAATCTGCTTTGCTTCTAACCATTTCAAAGCTTTGCGCGCGGTGCCACATTTGGCATAACCATAATATCTCATGCTGATCATCCAATCTTCTTCTCTTAACACAACCGACGCGGGAGCATGGCACGCGTGGCGGGCGGGTGGCACGTGATGACGGGTGGGTGGGTGGTCTGCTGGCGATTTTACATGAAAATCGCGCGTCGGGCTTTATTCTCCCCAAAGAGGTACTTTTCTGTAAAAAAAGGGCTTAATTACCCCCAAACATGTGGAAGGACTTGACGAACCGGGGTCTATTGCATAATAATAGCTCATGGAACATACCTCCCCGACTCAAACGGAACTTACTTCTAAAATCACTTCAAATGGGATTACCTTTGATGATGTGCTCTTGCAGCCTCGTTATAGCGATTTTGTGCCCTCACAAGTCGATGTTTCTACGCAGTTGACACGTCGCATCCGTTTAAATATCCCCCTCTTATCCTCGCCGATGGATACAGTCACCGAAAGTAGGCTGGCAATCGCCTTGGCTGCCGAAGGTGGCCTAGGTGTCATTCACAAAAATCTAACCTTGGCAGAGCAGGTTCTTGAGGTAACTCGGGTCAAACGATCTGCCAATGGCGTCATCGCCGATCCGGTGACCCTTGGCCCAGATTTAACCGCCGAGGTCGCCCGCGACCAAATGCTTGAGCATCGCGTCTCGGGCATCCCCATCACCCAAAACGGCTTATCCAACGGCAAAGTCATTGGCATCCTAACACGCAGAGACCTCAAATTTTTACCCGATCTCAGCGTCAAAATTTCACAAGTCATGACCAAAGACAGATTAGTCACCAGCAAGCCCGGCACAACACTCAAAGATGCCGAATCAATTCTAACCGTTAACAAAATAGAAAAACTGTTACTCGTAGATGAAAATTATTGCCTCACAGGCTTAATCACCATGCGCGATGTTGATAAGTTTCAGCAATACCCCGATGCCAGCCGAGACGCTCGAGGCAGGCTTCGCGTCGCAGCAGCGGTGGGCGTGATGCAATTTGAACGCATCGAAGCATTGATCAATGCCGATGTCGATGCCATCGTCGTGGACACCGCCCATGGGCATAGTAAAAATGTCGCCCAAACCGTACGAGAGGTCAAAAAACAATTTGATATCGACGTCATCGCAGGAAACGTCGCCACCGTCCAAGGCACTAAGCATCTCATTGACGCCGGCGTGGACGCGGTAAAAGTAGGCATCGGCCCAGGATCCATTTGCACCACGCGCATTGTTTCGGGCGTGGGCGTGCCTCAAATCACAGCCATTATGAACGGCGTCCAAGCGGCCAAAGATGCAGGCATTCCAATCATTGCCGATGGCGGCATTAAGCATACAGGCGACGTGACCAAAGCCATTGCCGCAGGCGCTTCAGTGGTGATGCTCGGCTCAATGTTTGCCGGACTAGATGAATCCCCAGGGGAAACCATTATCCACATGGGCAGACGTTTTAAAAGTTATCGCGGAATGGGATCCGAGGGAGCCATGGTCAAAGGCTCAGCTGATCGTTACGGGCAAAAGGCCTCGGCTGCCAAGAACAAATTAGTCCCCGAAGGCGTCGAAGGCAGAGTGCCTTACCGCGGGCCATTAAGTGATTTTGTCTATCAAATCGTAGGCGGCCTCCGCGCGGGGATGGGCTATTGCGGCTCTAAAACAATCGATGAGCTGCGCGCCAACGCAACCTTTTGCCGTATCACCAGCGCGAGCATGACCGAGTCCCACCCTCACGATATTCAGATCACCAAAGAAAGTTCAAATTATACCTTTGAGTAATCCCCAATGGGTTGACGGATGATTTATTATTGTTAGAATATCCGCCTACCCAATTCCGAGAATAACTCGGGATGCTGGTAGGATGCGGGGCTCATAGCTCAGTTGGCAGAGCGCACCCCTGATAAGGGTGAGGTCGTAGGTTCGAGTCCTACTGGGCCCATTAACAGTTTCTTGTTTTTTACAAGAAACTGTTTTTTTTGATCT
>CAZSSX010000158.1:0-4837 GCA_964609545.1 uncultured Phycisphaeraceae bacterium
GGTGGGTTATAAGCTAAGGCTTGACCGAGGGTTTGTGGAGAGAGGGAAAGCTCCAGAATTTCCCACCAAGGCAAGTTGATTTTGAGTGTGTTGAGTTGTTCGATTAAACCAGAAAAACTCCGCATGAGCAGTAATAAATGAGCGGGCGCTGAAGATCGAAACCACCATTTAAGCTCTCCTAATAAAGCGTCGAACTGCTTGGCTAGGTCCCATTGCTTGTGATCAAAAGCCAGATCATTAAGGAACGGCTCGAATAAAATCTGAGACATTGCGGGTAGTTGTTGGGCGATATCCTCTAATTTTTCCGGGTCAAATTTCATTGCAGCCAAGCAGGTTAACGGATCGGTCGCATTTTTTTGTTTTGCAGCGATGAGTAATTTGAGCAAGGACATCCTGGTTTGATAGGGTATTTCCACCGTTGAACCGTAGTCGAGTAAGACGACGTTGGCAGCATTATTCCCTGTAGAAGGATTAAAAAAATAATTTCCTGGATGAGGGTCTGCATGCACATGCCCTAGCTCAAAAATAGATTTGAAAAGGGTAGTCATAAGTGTACGGGCAATGGCGATACGATCTTGGGAAGAGAATTTAGATGCGTGTTTGATGGATAAACCAGACTGCCATTCTTGAATGAGTATTTTGTCATTAGAATATTGTATATAAGGCTTAGGTGTAATTAGACTTGGAATTTTAAGTTGCGTATAGAAAATATTTTGAATCGCTGCTTCGTGCTTATAGTTGAGCTCTTGGGTCATGTTTTGATGTAACATTTTTTTATATGCGTTAATATCAAACCCCCATTTTTTAGAAGGCCCTATGTTGGGTATAAGCCCAATGATCTGCAGCTCTGCTTTGATTGATGATTGGATATCGGGGTATTGTATTTTTAATGCAACGGGTGTATCGGAGTGAAGTAAGGTTGCCCGATGAACTTGCCCTAAGGATGCCGCAGCAGAAGCTTCCTGTATGTTTGTAACGGGCAGTGGTTTATTACTTGGGAATTGATTATTGATATGCGATCGGATATCCGAGAGTGGCAATGGCTCGATAGTTTGAGTCAAAGTCTCAAGGTATTTATGATCTTGAGATTGCGATAGGAACTGCCCAATTTTCATAGGAATACCGCGTGATTGTGAGAGTAAATCACGAACAGCATTCTGTGCGATTTTTTTGGTTCGGTTATTTTTAGCAGAATTTATTTTTTTTGTAGCAATGGCGATTTTAGCAATGTTGTATGCTTTTTTAAATGTTTGTTTCATGAGATTTTATCCGCTAAAAATATTGGTTTTATAGATTATGCCGCCATTTTCGAGGATGATTCTGCTTGGGCGATAATTGCTTTTGCGATCATGTTTAGAGGAAATTGTTTGTCAACTCCTCCAATTTCATAAGCGACTTTTGGCATGCCATAGACTACGCAGGATGTTTCGTTTTGTCCGATTGTTTTTGCTCCTGCATTTTTCATTTCTAGTAATCCTTGGGCTCCGTCTGAGCCCATGCCCGTCATGATGACACCGATGGCGTTGACACCCGCGAACTTGGCTACGGATTTAAAAAGTACATCAGCAGAAGGCCTATGGCCAGACACGCGGGGCCCATCTTTGACCTGTACCGAGTAGTTAGCGCCCGATCTTTTGAGTGACATTTGGAGATTGCCAGGCGCGATGAGGCAGGTGCCGGGCATGACCGAGTCGCCGTGTTGTGCTTCTTTGATATGAATGTGTGATAAACCGTTTAGCCGATCAGCAAATGCTTTGGTGAAATTCGCGGGCATGTGCTGGACAACAACAATACCCGGAGTCGTGGGCGGGAGATTAGGCAGCACTTGCTGAAGCGCATCGGTGCCGCCTGTGGAAGTGCCGATGGCGATGACAATATTTGTTGTTTTAGTGAGCGATGTTTTGATGGGTTGGGCGGGCATTGATGCGAGGGCGACTTGCTTGATACTGGTGTTTATTTTGGATGCCGCTTTGATTTTTTCTTTTAGATCAACCGCCATATCACCAATCGAATAGGCAGCTCCGGGTTTACATAAGACTTCCACCGCGCCCGCATTCATCGCTTCTAATGCTAGCGGGGAAGAGGCTGGCGTTAATGAGGAAATAATGATGGTGGGTATGGGGCTGTATTTCATGAGTTTTCGTAAAAATGTGATGCCGTCCATACGAGGCATTTCAATATCAAGTGTGATGACATCTGGTTTTTCTTTGACAATTTTATCTCTGGCTATAAAGGGATCCATAGCGGATCCGATGACTTGTATTTGATCATCGCTACTAAGCTCTTTGGTGAGGATCTGTCTGACGACTGCTGAGTCATCAATAATGAGTACTTTTATTTTTCGATTTAAATCCATGCTTGGTCTCTCTGTTATTATGCCGCTGTTTTTATGTTTAAAATGATTGGCGTCTGATCGATGGTAAAGAGAAATGAATCGGCATCGTTTAACATTGATGCCCATGTATTATCTGAGGAGGTTATCAATTGGGGAGGCGTGAGATTAAAGACTGGTTGCGTGCCTGCCGCGGCGGTTAAAAATTGTCCGCAAGTAATATTAGCAAGCTCTTTAATTGCATCATCGGCACTTCCGGGCTGAAGTTCAGACGCATCGAGATACCCTAATAAGTTAATGGCGATCTCGTCGCAAACTTCTTGAGAAGTGATCAAGTGAAGCTGTCCTCGGGAGGCTCCTGCAAAATCAATTCGGACATGTATAGGTTGATCAAGCTCTGTTGGCATATCAACGATTTGGGATTGTTCGGCAAACATAAATGCGAGGTTTTCTAGGACATCTGGAAATACTTGGCGAATTTTTTCATGGTGGTTAAGCTGCATTTTTTTCTCCGGTGATATCTAAAACGACTTTTTTGATGTCTTCGGGTTTAAAAGGTTTTCTTAAATAAGCAGTAATCCCCGCCTTACGTAATTGTTCGATTCGTGTTTCGGAGCCTTCAGTGGAGATGATGACCACGGGGATGGATTCCATCAGTCCATCTTTTGCCATGCGTTGGACGAGTTCTACGCCGTTCATGACGGGCATGTTGATATCTAAAAAAATCAGATCGATCCAGTTGGCATCAAGTTTTTCCAGAGCTTCTTGGCCATGTTCTGCGTGGATACATTGTTGGGTTTTAATGCCCGCGATGCTGAGTGTTTTTTCGAGCATTGCGCGTATTGTTGGTGAGTCGTCTACAATAAGTATATTGAGATTAGCCATGCTTGGCTCCATGAATTGGATTGTTTTTTAGCTTTATCATATGATTGATTTTTGTCCTAATGATGCAATGGTGGTCTCTCCAGTTTGTATGTTAAGCATAAGTGTTCTGGGGTTTTTCCCGCCGACATCTTCTCCCGCGATTAGGATATTGTTACGCCAAAGTATTTTTCGAAAGACAGCGTAGTTGCGTTCACCGATTTTGAATTTACCCTCGATATCTAACGGCGAGGCGCAGCCCGCCACTTTTACAATGAGGTCTTCTTTTTTCGATCCCAATTGATACATTTGAGTGAGCAATTCTTGCATGCCAGTATCTGAAAACATCGCGGGATTTTTGTCTGCTTTACTTTTATCATTTTTAGAGAGAGGCAATAGCGCGTGTAGCATTCCGCCGACGTTGAGCTTCTTATCGTAAATGGTAACACCTAAACAAGAGCCTAATGAGTGGGTAATGAGCTCATCTTGGAGATTGGAAGATGTGTATAATTCAGCTATGCCAAGTGTATGTTTCATTATTTATGCGGATGCCTTGTGTATGGGGTAGCTGGTTGCCATGGGCTGATAAATAGAGGGCTGAACTCTTTGGAATTGATCATGTAGTCCATTGAGACTTTCGGTGCTACTGGTAATGACGACGCCGCTTGGTTTTAACAAATTGAAAATTTCATGAATAATTTTAGACTTTGTGGGTTTGTCAAAATAAATCATCACATTTCTAATAAACACAATATCGAGCTTGTTTTTAAGGGGAAAAGGGAATTTGGACAGGTTAAGTCTTTTGAAGCTAACTAGCCGTTTTAGACAAGGGTCAATGGTTAGGTCATTGCTTGCGGTGTTTTTTTGAAAGTAACGGTTGGCATATTTAGGCGGGACGTTTTCAATAAGCTCTTGGCTATATACACCTTCTTTACAAGTTTCTAAAACTTGTGTTGAGAGATCTGTTGCAAGGATTTTAGCATCGCATTTGCTGTTTGTTTTTGTAAGCACATCATGTAAAACCATCGCGATGGAATAAGGCTCTTGCCCCGTGGAAGCGGCGCAACACCAAATTCGTATTTTCTGAGGCGATGCTTTTAGAAGTTCTTGAAGATGAGTTTGTAAAAAATCAAAATGAGTCTCGTCACGGAAAAAGTGTGTAATATTGGTCGTGATTTCATCGATCATCATGACTAATTCATTGCCGTTTTCTTTCTTTGTGACATAATCAAAGTACTGCTCGTAGCTGTTTATTTTTAGATTTTTGAGCCTTTTATTGATACGCGAAACAAGCATCGTTTTTTTACTGTCTTTAAGATCAATGCCGCTGTATTGATAGATTAGCTTTTTATATTTTTGAAATAAAGGATTTTCCATAGACATAATTTACTGCTCTCAATGGATTATGTGAAAAATCTCTTTCAAGTTTTTTATGACTTAAAAGAGGAATGTGTTTTTTTAAAAATCGCCGTAGTCATCATCATTTAAGGGGATGACTTTTTCGGGATTGGTAGGCCTAGCAGAAGGTTGTCTTTGTGGGGCCTGGGTGTTTTGATTCATGGGTTGTTGAAACTGTTGCTGCTGTTGTTGGTATTGCGCCTGTTGCTGAAACTGCTGTTGCTGAGGCTGAAAGTGCTGTTGCTG
>CAZSSX010000158.1:4937-6637 GCA_964609545.1 uncultured Phycisphaeraceae bacterium
CTGTTGCTGCGGTTGCTGGAACTGCTGCTGCTGCTGTGGTGCTGCGTATCCAGCTGTGGAGCTGGTGGCAAACCCGCCGATGATCTGGTTGAGTTGCCCTACTTGAGTATTGAGCTCTGCTGCGGCTGCTGCAGATTCTTCGGAGTTGGCGGAGTTATCCTGAGTCACTTTATCCATACAAGTGACCGCTTCGGTAACTTGGCTAATCCCTTCGGCTTGTTCATTTGATGCCGCGGCGATTTCTGTAATAAGATCGGAAACTTTAGTGGACCCATCTACGATTTCACCTAACGCGCCTCGAACCTCTTCGGTGATTTGCACACCGCCTTGAGCATTGATGACCGCTTCCTCAATCAGTGCCGCTGTGTTCTTGGCTGCCTCTGCAGACCGTTGGGCTAATGATCGTACTTCCTCTGCGACCACGGCGAATCCTTTACCCGCATCCCCGGCTCTGGCTGCTTCTACCGCTGCATTAAGCGCGAGAAGATTGGTTTGGAATGCGATCTCGTCGATTGTTTTAACAATTTTCGCGGTTTCGTCGGACGAATCTTTAATTTTGTTAATGGCTTGGCCCATGCGTTCCATGGCTTCAGAGCCTTTGCTGGAAGACTGCATCGCTTGCTTGGCTAGTTGGGTAGCATGGGAAGCATTGTCAGCATTCTGTTTGACCATGGATGACATCTCTTCGAGCGATGCGCTGATTTCTTCGATGGAAGAAGCTTGAGAAGATGCCCCTTCTGCTAAGGTCTGGGCCCCGGCAGAAATTTGTTGACTAGCATTTCCGACCTGCTGGCTAGAAGAGTTGACTTGGGACATTGCATTGTCCAATGCGCCGACTGCGTTGTTGAGGTTTTCTTTCATCTCGTTAAAATCACCAGCGTATTCACCTTCCATCCGTGCAGTCAAATTAGATTGAGCCATCTTTTGAAGAACTTGACCCGCTTCTTTTATCGGGGCAACGATGGCATCCATAATGTCATTCACACCAGACATCATCGGTTGATAAACTTCATCCAACGCATTGGTGTCACCACGCACTGACAAATTGCCATTGCTCGCACCCGTAATTACTTTGTTCATTTCATTGCGATATTTTGCACGTTCATTTAGATTACTCCATTCCACGCCGTTGCCCATGAAATTCCCTTCGGAATCCATTAACGCCGTGGCATTGACGCCAAACTCTAATCCCCCAACTTTAATCTCTGCTTGTGCGGGGAGGTTGCGGGGGTTGGATAAGAGATCGCGTTGGTGAGATGGGTTGGCATGGAAGCGATCAATGCAGGTTCCTACTAGCGAATCGACATCAAAGCCAGGGAAGAGTTTACGCAGTTCCTCTTGATAAGGGCGTAACATGTTTTTTACCGCGGGATTGCAATAGGTAATAACTAAGTCTTTGTCGCAAGTCATAAAATTAGTCGCAGCATTTTCAATCATGGAAAACATTGCCTCCGCACGATTGGCGGATTGAAGTGCGGCTGTCACATTCTGCCATTCCAAAGCATTGCCAATATAATTGCCAGATGCATCTAAAATTGCACTGATGTTAAGGTTAAAAGAAAGGTCTTGAACCTTAATAGTCGCTGTGTAAGGCATATTATTGATGTTATCTAATATACCACGCTGATATGATGGGTTAGCATGAAAGATGTCGATACAAGCACCGATGAGATTATTAAAATCAACACTTGGATAAGCTG
>CAZSSX010000159.1:0-6630 GCA_964609545.1 uncultured Phycisphaeraceae bacterium
CAAGCTCATTAAACCATACAAACCAATCACAACCAAGCCCCCCACCAACCCCCAGCGATTGACAATCACACAATAAATCATGTCATTATGCTCCTCCGGCAACGCGTTACCCTCAATCAATCTCGCCGCACGCGCCTTCCCATAACCATACACCCCTCCCGCAGAAAGCAAACGAAGACCCCGCTCCTGCTGAAACCCCTCGCGGTCCGCATAGCGCTTAGGCCACAACATCGCCGCGATCCGCTTCTCCTGATGCCCCTTCATCACATGCATCCACCCAGGCAAACGCCCCTCCCCAGCCGCGTCATAACCATGAGGCGGGTCATACAAAATCACACCCACATTCAGCCCCACACCCAACACACCCAACAACGTCAGCGCAAACAAATGACGCAACTTACAACCCGCCACCAATAAAACAACCATAAAAGCAGGGCCAAAAATCAAAGCACTACCCAAATCAGGCTGCTTCAAAATCAAAAGCACAGGCAACAGCATAATACCAAAAGGAACCAACAATCCCCGCAACTGACGATAATTACTCCGAAAACGAAAATGCCAAGCCAACACTAAAACAAAAACAAACTTCGCTATCTCGCTAGGCTGAAACTTCATAAACGGCAGCGAAATACGGCTACGCGCACCCTTCACAGGCTTAACCAAACTCTCCGGAATAAACGGCAACAACACGAATAACAACAACAAAATAACCACCCAAAACATCGGAAAAGACAAATAACTAATCAAACGCGGAGGCGGAAAACAAAAAAGAAACATCACCGACAAACTCAAGCAAAGCCAAACCAACTGCTTACCACTAGCTACCTCATCCGTCGTATCAATCGCATAAATACCCACCACCGACAAACACAAAACACAAAACAGCAACACCCAAGACGCATTAGGCCGACACAACGCTTTAAATTGTTCCCAAAAGGATACCATCAAAAAAACTCAAAAAAAGCCTTAGAAAAACCTAAAAAAACTTAAAATCAATCTCACTCAGCCCCAAAAAAAAGCCCCACCCAAAACCATTGTAGCCGATTTCCTACCCAAGAAAAAAATGCACCCATTCTACACATCAACCCCTATTTTAAACTAAAATAAGCAAATGAATAATCCCACAGACCTACCACCAATCCCCCCTACCCTCAATCAAAACCTACTCACCCTAGGCATCGAGCTAGACCCAGACTGCTTCCCCCAGCTCGCACACTACCTACAACTACTCTATCAAGCCAATCAACAATTCAACCTCACCGCAATCAAAGACCTCGCCGTCGCATGGGATAGACACATCCTAGACTCACTCACCCTGCTACCCGGATTCGCACAAGCCCAAACACATGATCAAGTCATCGACATCGGCTCCGGCGGCGGCCTCCCCGCCATCCCCCTAGCCATCACGCGACCCGACCTCAAATTCATACTCGTCGAAGCCACCGGAAAAAAAGCCAAATTCCTAGAAGAAACCGCAGAAAAACTCAAACTCCAAAACGTAAAAGTCATCAACACACGCGCAGAAACCCTAGGCCAAGACCCCCAACACAGACAGCAATATCCTTACGCCACATGCAGAGCTGTAGGACCCATGAACATCCTCCTCGAATACACCCTACCCCTGCTCAAAGTAGGCGGCCAACTCCTAGCCATGAAAGGCCCAGCCCTCGAAGAAGAACTCAAAAACGCAGCAGATGCACTCACCACCCTAGGCGCTGGAGACATACAAATCTTCGAAGCCTACACACCCCAATTCAAACAAAACACACTCATCGCAGCCATCACCAAACAAGACCCCACCCCCACCCAATACCCACGACTACCTGGCACACCCAAACAAGACCCCCTATAAGCCCAAGCCTCACCCATCAGCGCCAACGGCCATTCTATTTTTGAGAAACACCGCCCGTCAACCCTCTTTCTCATTTTAAAAAAAGAAGCAACACACACGATCTATTAAACCATCAATTAAGATCTGAATGAGTTTCCCATTATTCATAAATTGCAGCATCAGTTTGACCGATGAGATAAAAAATGTCATCACCCGATAGATGACCCAACCAATGGAATCAGTTCAAGCCAAGACAATCTAACCAATCCGAGGGTACACCATGAAAACAGCCTTACTTGTTGACGACAGCTTAATGACACTACGACTAGGACAGCACCTACTCGAACCCCTAGGCCTAAAAGTCACCCCCGCCGAAAGCGCCCAAATCGCCTACGACATCATCAATCAAAAAAATCGCTATTTCGATATCATCATCATCGACTACAACCTAGGACCAGGCGAAAATGGCATCGAACTCGGCGTCAAAATCAGAGACATGCAACGATACGCATCCACACCCCTGATCATGCTCAGCGGCAGCGAAGATCACCAACTAGAAAACTGGTGCAAAGACGCAGGCTTTACCGGATGCTACCGAAAAGGACTAGAAGGCAGCTACGATTTCATCCAATGCATCGAAAAAATCCTAGGCAAATCCACAATCAACCACGCCGCCTAAATAAACACATTCACCGATCAAGCTCAACCCGCGCAATTCAGATTAGATTTTGCCAAACAAAAAATCGCCCCACACACAACCATAAAACAATCCCCCGTAAAACAATGCGCCAAACAACCTTTCTCACATGAAAAACAAGCACACATCAGCTCACCCTAGCTATACCCTCCTCAAATTTAAAAACCCATCATCACCTTCCCACCCCACCCCAAGCCTCACTTTGGGGAAGCTTGGCATGATAGCTTGTGTTTCAAACCCCCATCTACGATAATTGGCAGGTTCAGCCAAAACCGCCAAGGAACCCGCCCCCGATGAGTATACGCAAACGAATGTTATATCTAATGCTAAGCGTTGGATTATTGCCACTCATTCTCGTCTTGGCTCTCTACGTCACCAGCGTCCAATGGGTTGGCCACAAAATCACACAAGACATCGAACAATCACTCGACCGCTCATCCAAGCTAGCCATGCAAAGAATCATGGGCACCTACCAAGCTTGGCTATCCACAAATAGGCAGCTCATCAACGTCCTACTAGAAAAACAAGTAGGCGACGTCGAAGCATTACTCCGAGCAAAAGCGCCACACCGTCAATTCAAAAAAGAACTCAAACAAAGCTATGCCAAAATAGACCGACACAGCTGGGGACTCACACAACAACACTTCACCTATCTCTTTCACACCATGAGCAGCGTACGCGCAACAGGCATACACGCAGATGGAGAACCCCAATACCGAAAAATCAAAGACGTTGGCATGTACCGATTCAGCCTACCCGTCAGAAATAATGAAGGACAAATACTAGGATTCACCGGCTTCTTCATACAACAATCAGACATCTTCCTCAAACTCAAACCACTCAAAGAATGGGAAGAAGGCGCCACCGGATTACTTGTCTATTTCCAAAACAAACAACTACTCATCAGCTCAAGCAGACAATTCGGAAAAAAAGCAACCATCGCATCACTTCCAGGAGGAACAAAATTCCAAGGCGTAGCACCCAAAGACCTCCAAAAGCTGAAAGAAAAACTACGCCAAACAAACGACGGCGTACTCAGAATGCCTTACAAAGGCAAAGACAGCCTATGGGTCTACTCAGGTAAAAAAGTCGGGCGCGTTTACCCCATCATGATCGTACCCTACCAAAACATTACACAACTCTCATCACACGCAAACGCACTCATACTCAAACAAAATACAACCATGTATACCTATACCACCGCACTCATGCTCATACTCATTATCGCCGCCGTCTTCTTCGCACTGCGCTACGGCAAACAATTCACACAACCCATCGTCCAGCTCGCAGAAGGCATCACAAAAATCGCACAAGGCGACTTCCAAGCACAAGTCAATATCAACACCGGAGACGAACTCGAACAACTCGGAAAAGCAGTCAATAACATGGGAAACGTACTCAAAGAAGGCGAAAAAATGAGAGGCGCACTAGCGCTAGCAAGCGCCATACAAGGCAAGCTCTTGCCCAACAAATCACCCGCCATCACAGGCTTTGACATCGCAGGACGATGCGCCTACTGCGATGAAACAGGCGGAGACTACTACGACTTTATCAACCTCAGCAAAATCAGCCATCAACTCACAGGCGTCGCACTAGGCGACATCACAGGACACGGCATCGGCGCAGCACTACTCATGGCAAGCGCCAGAAGCCATTTCAGACACTACGCCAAACGCCAAGGGCTCAACCTCCAAAAAGTCTTCCAACACTTTAACAACGCACTCTTTGAAGACACACAATCAGGCAAATTCATGTCCATGTTCTATGGCGTCATACAGCCACACACCGCAAAAATGAACTGGATATCAGCAGGACACGACCCCGCATTTATCCTCACCCAAAATAGTAAAACAGTAAAAGAACTCACCGGACCCACCAGCGGCGGACTACTCCTAGGCATCAACCCCGGGGAAACCTACCAACAAGGCAAACCCTTTGAATTCCAAATCGGTGACATCGTCATCATCGGCACAGATGGCATCTGGGAAGCCAGAAACAAACACAACAAAATGTTCGGCAAAGACAGGCTCAAAAAAGTCATCCTACAACACCAAAACAAAAACGCACAAGAACTAAGCAAAGCCATCGTTGACGCCGTCATTGACTACTGCCAAGGCGAAAAACAACAAGACGACATCACCGTCGTCGTAATCAAACGCACATCCTAATCCTCCCAAATGATTCACGTCTAACACCCAAAAAAAATCACAAAAAAAGACCAGCCAATCCCTCACGATAACTCGCAAACTTCGGCGCCCAACCACAGCGATGCTTAGTCACCCCATTGCTACAACGCTTAAACTTCCCCCCTCTGCCCGTCATATCAATCCCCAACAAACCCGCATCAGCATCACTCAAATACGTAGGCCTACCCAAGCCATAAGCCCCCGCCAAATCATCATAATAATCCCGACGACTCACCCCACCCTCGTCACACCCAAGCTCAATCTCACCCGCATCATCCGAGCCCGCCACATCAACCAACAACCACGCAGCATCTGACGTATGAATCAAATTAATCGCCCCATCCGCATCCCCCACAATAGGCTTACCCTCCAGCAAACCCCGCTTACCCACCACACGACCCTCATCATACAAACCCGCAAGCCGAACCACATGCCCCCGGCCTCCCAACCGCTTCATCTCACGCAACCAAAATTGCTCCGCAGATAACAAAAACTTTTCACCCCCATTCACCTCACCCACAGGCGTGTCCGCATCCACCAATCCACCCCCCCGATCACCATAAACCCGCGTCGAAGACACATAAACACCCCGCCCAATCCGCAACCCCGACATCGCCCCCACCGCGCCAGAAAGCCCCCGCGTCAAAGTCTTCACCCCGATCTCAGCATCCCCACCAGGCGCCACGCAATAAAAAATATCCAACACCATATCCCTAGGCAGCTTGCCGATCGCATGCAAAGTCAGCCCCTCATTCACATCACAAAAAATCGGCTCTACCCCCAAATCCACCAGCCTCCGCCCCTTGGTTTGACTGCGTGTCGTCCCATAAACCCGCAAATAGCCCTTCTTTTGTAAGTTTAAAGCCAATTGGCTCCCCAATCGCCCACACCCCCAAATCAAAGCGCCCCTACCCAATCCAACATCTTTCTGAGTCTCTACCATCCCCACATCATACCCCAATATCGCTAATATTTCCCAGCAAACCCCACACAAACCCCCAGCAACAACCCGCAATACCCCAATTGTGGAAACCCGAACTTTTACCTAAAATTTAACATGATTGATTGACAAAAAACCAGCACACGCTAACCTACCAAAAACCTAACGCGTAAATGTGCAAAGAAACACCTCGGTTGAGCACACCCCATAAAATACAGATAATGACCGATAACTAAATCACCCTTCTACGAGAGGCTCCCACCATGGCTAAAAGAAAACCCGTCCCCATCAGCACACCCGTATCCATCGACGCTTCAGGCAGAGCCCTCGCCTTAGAACGCGCACTAGGCCAAATCGAAAAAAGCTACGGCAAAGGCTCCATCATGCGCCTAGACGATGACCCCTCTCTCATCGTCCCCGGCATACACACAGGCGCACTCTCACTAGACCTAGCACTAGGAGGCAGAGGCATACCACGCGGGCGCATCGTCGAAGTCTTCGGACCAGAATCTTCAGGCAAAACAACACTCACACTACACACCATCGCATCAGTACAAAAAGAAGGAGGCGTCGCCGCCTTTATCGACGCAGAGCACGCACTAGACCCCACATGGTCCAAAACACTAGGCGTAGACCTCGCAAATCTACTCGTCTCACAGCCAGACACAGGCGAACAAGCACTCGAAATCTGCGAACTACTCGTCCGATCAAACGCCGTAGACCTAGTCGTCATAGACTCCGTCGCTGCACTCATACCACGCGCCGAGATAGAAGGCGACATGGGCGACTCGCACGTAGGCCTACAAGCAAGACTCATGAGCCAAGCCATGAGAAAACTCACAGGCGCCATCAGCAAATCAAAAACAACCGTCATCTTCATCAATCAAATCAGAGAAAAAATCGGCGTCATGTTCGGAAATCCCGAAACAACACCAGGAGGCAGAGCACTCAAATTCTACTCCTCAGTACGCATAGA
>CAZSSX010000160.1:0-6576 GCA_964609545.1 uncultured Phycisphaeraceae bacterium
GTGGAAGTGTTGAATGAGCGGGTGATGTATACGCCCGAGCCGTTGGCTGAGGTGGGGGCGATGGCTTTTGTGCTGCCTGGCGCGGGCAATTGTTTTTCGGGTATGGGGCGGGAGTTGTCTGTTGGGTTTGGGCATGTGCTTGAGGAAACACATTTGGAGACGGGGGGCTTGAAGGATCAATTGATCGGGGGGAAGATTTGGGCTGAATCGGGTGAGATTTCTCATAAGGGCCAAATTTTTGGACAGGTGAGTTTTGGTGTGATGGTGAGTGATATTTTGAAACGTATGGGGGCTAAGCCGAGGGGGTATGTGGGGTATAGTTTGGGTGAAACGACGGGGATGTTTGCATCGGGGGCATGGGCTGATCGGGATGAAATGTTTGAGCGGATGGAGAGGAGCGATTTGTTTGGGGATGAACTTTCGGGGCGCTGCGAAGCGGCTAGACGGGCTTGGGGGCTGAGCGAATCGGAGGAAGTGGATTGGCGGGTGGCGGTTGTTCATGCTGGGCCAAGCGCGGTTGAAGCTGCAATAGTAGGTTTAAATCGTGTTTACCTTTTGATTATCAATAGCGATATGACGTGTGTGATTGGTGGTCGGGGCAAAGATGTGGCGGAGTGTGTGAAGCGTTTGGGTGCAGGGCATCATTGGGTGGAGGGTGTGACGAGTGTGCATTGCGAGGTGGCGCTGGGTGTTGAGCAGGGGTATCGCGAGTTGCATTTGATGGAGACGGCGGTGCCTGAGGGCGTGGATTTTTATAGTGGTATTTTGGGGCGACGGTATGAGGTCAATCGCGAAAATGTGGCGGAGAGTATTGTGGGCCAGGCGATGGGTTGTTTTGATTTTTCAAAAGTGATTGAGAGTGCGTATGCTGATGGCGTGCGTGTGTTTGTGGAGGTGGGTCCTGGGGCGAGTTGCAGCCGAATGATTGGCGAGATTTTAGGCGATCGGCGTTATTTTTCGCGTAGTGCTTGTGTGGCGGGTGGGGATGAGATGGGGCAGTTGAAGGTCTTGGCGGGGCAGCTGATTGCGCATGGTTATGATTTAACGCTTGGGGATTTTTATGGTGCGGTGCAGGGCGATGAGCGATCGGGGATGCGCGTGGAAATTGGGGTGGGGGTAGAAGCTTTTGAAAAGGTGCCAATGGCTAGGGGCAGTGGTGGGGTGATGGTTGGGCAGGAATTTTCGCGCGTAGGCGGGGAGATTGCGGGTAAAAATATTGCGGGTGAAAATAGAGCAGCTGAGGCGGTGAAAGAAAACGCTTTGACTGATGCTTTGAAAGAGGAAGGGGTTGCATTGGGTGCGGGATTGGATAGCGGGGGCGGTGCTGATGTTGTGAATGATAGGATTGGAAATGAAAGGGTAGGTCAAGATGTGATGGCTGAATATAGTGATTTGCCGTTGGCTGATTTATTGCGAGATTTACAGTGTGCTGGGGCAGAGCAAGCTGGGGCAGAGCAAGCCTTCCTTGCGGTTTCAAATGATTTGAATGCGGCGATGTCGCGGGCTTACCTGCAACAAAATGCATTATTGAAAGAGCTTGGCCGGCTGGGTGGGGAAGGGCCTGTTGGTGCTGAAGACTCGCGGGCTGATGATGTTTTATATGCCACGAGCCAGGAGAAGGGGTTGGGAGTTTGGGAAGCGGCTGGGGAGGCGGAAGTACGGGATGATGTGATTTTTGATCGTGAAATGTGCATGGAGTTTGCGGTGGGAAAAGTGGGGAGGATGCTAGGGGAGCGCTTTGCGGGGATTGATGCTTATTCGGCGCGGGTGCGATTGCCCGATGAGCCTTTGATGTTGGTGGATCGGATTACCGCGTTAGAGGGTGAAGCGTTGTCGATGAGTCATGGGCGGGTCGTGACGGAACATGATGTCAAGGCGGGGGCTTGGTATTTAGACCATGGGCGGATCCCTACTTGTATCGCGGTAGAAGCGGGTCAGGCGGATTTGTTTTTGTCGGGTTATTTGGGGATTGATTATATTGTCAAGGGGAAAGCGGTTTACCGGTTGCTGGATGCGGAGGTGACATTTCATGATGCGCTGCCTAGCCCTGGCGATACGATTGTTTATGATATTAAAATTATTGAATTTTTCAGGCAAGGCGAGACGTATCTTTTTCGATTTGAATTTGAGGGCTTTGTGAATGGCCGTTTGTTGATCACGATGAAAAAAGGGTGTGCGGGTTTCTTTACCGAGGAAGAACTTAATGCGGGTAAGGGAGTGGTTCGGACGAAGTTTGATAGGCAGTTGGTGGCGGGCAAACGCTCGGGGGACTGGCTTGATCCTTGTCCTATTTTGGAAAAATTGTCTTATGATGATGGGCAGTTAGATGCGCTGCGGGAGGGCGATTTGGTGGGATGTTTTGGTGAGGCATTTGCGGGTTTGAATTTGCATCATCCGGTGCGGCTGCCTAGTGGGTTAATGACGCTAGTGCATCGGATTTTAGAAATAGACCCTAAGGGCGGACGTTTTGGTTTGGGGCAGGTGGTGGGTGAGGCTGATATTTCAGCTGATGATTGGTTTTTGACTTGCCATTTTGTGGATGATAAGGTGATGCCGGGGACGCTGATGTACGAGTGTTGCTTGCATACTTTGCGTGTGTATTTGTTGCGGATGGGCTGGGTTTGTAATGAAGATGAGATGGTTTATGAGCCGATGGTTGGGGTTGCTGGTCAGCTTAAGTGTCGTGGTCAGGTCTTACAGCATACGGGGAAAGTGACTTATGAGGTGGTGATTAAAGAGATCGGTTATACGGCGGAAGAGGGCACGCCTTATGTGATCGCCGATTCGTTGATGTATGCAGATGGGCGGCCGATTGTTGAGATGACCAATATGTCGCTGCGGATGACGGGTCTTACGAAAGCTCGGATTGATCAGATATGGGGCGGGCGCGAGGGTGATGATTCGGCTGGGGAAAATGGTAGGGGTTTGATTATGGGGGGCAGAGGTGATGGTCGTGATTTGAATATTGCAGATCCTCAAGCGGTAGAAGTTCGGCCGGCGATGTACAATTACGAATCGATTCTGGCGTATTCGGGGGGCAAACCTTCGGATGCTTTTGGTGAGGCTTATCGTGTTTTTGATGAGTCGCGAAAAATCGCGCGCCTACCTCGTCCGCCGTTTCAGTTTTTAGATCGCGTGGTGCAGATTCAGAATTGCAAGGCTTTTGAGCTTCAAGCTGGGGGCGTGATTCAGGCACAATATGATGTGCCTGTGGATGCTTGGTATTTTTCTGATTGTGGGCATGGGGGGGAAGGTTTGATGCCTTATGCGGTTTTGCTTGAGGCGGCGCTTCAGCCTTGCGGTTGGTTGGCTGCGTATTTGGGGTCTGCGTTGACCAGTGAGACAGATATTAAATTTAGAAATTTGGGAGGCAGCGCGAAGCAATATTTATCGGTGACGCGGGAGATGGGTACGCTTAGCACGGAGATTAAGATGACGGGGGTTTCCTTGGCGGGGGGTATGATTATCCAGAATTACGAGATGGCGATGTATTGCAAGCAAGGCTTAGTGTTTAAGGGGGACACTTATTTTGGGTTCTTTTCAGAGCAAGCATTGGCTCATCAGGTTGGGTTTAAAGATGTTAAAATGTATGCGCCTAGCGAAAAACAATTGTTGCGGGCGGAGTCTTTTGATTATCCTAGGCATCGGCCGTTCCCTGGGGAGCAGATGCGAATGGTGGAGCGGATCGATTGTTTTGTCCCCGATGGCGGGGAGTTTGGGCTTGGGTTTATTACGGGCTCAACAGGGGTTGATCCGTCTCGTTGGTTCTTTCAAGCCCATTTTTATCAGGACCCGGTGTGGCCGGGGAGCTTGGGTTTAGAGTCTTTTATTCAGCTTCTTAAGGTGGTCGCAACCAAGCGGTGGGGCGGGTATGACAATCCGGACGTGGTGTTTCAAACGTTAGCATTGGATGAAGCTCATGCTTGGGTCTATCGTGGTCAGGTTGTGCCTAAGGATGATCGGGTGCGGGTTTATGCGACGATTACAGAGGTGGATGATAGCCGTCGTTTATTGCGTGCAAAAGGTTTTTTAACGGTAGATGGACGGGTGATCTATCAAATGGATGAGTTTGCCATTACAATGGTGGGTATATGAAATACAATCGCGTCCATGTAGAATCTTTAGGCTATGAGCTGCCGCCTGTGGTGGTGACCTCTGAAGACTTAGAGTCTCGTCTAGAGAAAATGTATAAGAAATTGCATATCCCTCGGGGGCAGGTGGAGTCTTTAACGGGCATTACCGAGCGCCGCTGGTGGGAGGAAGGTTTTCCCGTTTCTAAGGGGGCTTCTCTAGCTGCTAAGAAGGCGCTTGCTAAGTCTAATGTGAATATTAAAGATATCGGAGCGCTGATTTATACGGGGGTGTGTCGAGAAAATTTCGAGCCGGCCACCGCGTGCTTAGTGGCCAATGAGCTAGGGATCACCGCGGATGCTTTTGTGTATGATATTTCCAATGCGTGCTTGGGGGTTTTAAACGGCATTATCGATGTGGCTAATCGCATTGAGCTTGGGCAGATTAAAGCGGGGCTGGTGGTTTCGTGTGAATCTTCGAGAGAGATTAACGAAATCGCGATTAAAAATATGTTAGATGATCCGACGATGGAAAATTTTAGTAGCTCTATCGCAACACTCACCGGCGGCTCGGGGGCAGCTGCGGTTTTGATCACGGATAAAGCATTGGCCAGTGAAAAACGCAGGAAGCTGATCGGGGCTACGACCAAAGCGGCGCCTCAACATCACCGGCTTTGTCGTTGGGGGATTAAGCTTTCGCCTCTTGCCTTAGGGGAGTTTTTTTTATCGCCTAGTAAATTAAAAGAAGCGGTTCAGCAAATGATGGAGCCCGATGTGATCCCCGGCGCGCTGAAAGAATTGATGACTCATGAAAAATTACCTCATATGATTTCATCATTGATGCCTTCTGAAAAATTGCCCAAGGCTTTGACTCAGTTTATGTCAACCGATTCGGTGGCAGTTTTAAAACACGGCGTTGAGCTGGGGTTAAACACTTGGCGATCTTTTTTGAATACTTTGGGGTGGTCGCGAGATACGGTGGATAAACTGATATGCCATCAAGTAGGGACAGGGCATCGGGATCTGATTTTGAGAGAACTGGGCGTGCCAGCCAATAAAGAATTTTCGACTTTTAAACATCTAGGTAATATTGGAACGGTGAGCTTGCCTTTGACTGCTGCTATCGCAGAGCAACGGGGGCATTTAGTGCCTGGTGATCGTGTTGGTTTTTTGGGTATTGGCAGCGGGCTTAATTGTTTGATGCTAGGCTGGGAGTGGTAATTCATTCATGAGTTTTGTAGATTATGATTTTAATGATTGTTATTTTGATGTGGATGGGCATCGGATGCATTATATCGATGAGGGAAATGTTGAGCATCAGCCGATGGTGATGGTCCATGGTAATCCTACATGGTCTTATTATTATCGTGGCTTAATTAAAGCATTTGGCAAAGATTATCGTTGCATTGCATTAGACCATATCGGGATGGGGCTGTCTGATCGGCCTAGTGATAAAGATTATTCCTATCACTTTGAACAACGCGTTGATGATCTTGAGAGTTTGTTGGAGCACTTGGGGCTTGGAGATAATATTACTTTAGTAGTGCATGATTGGGGCGGAATGATTGGGATGGCTTATGCGACGCGTCATCCTGAAAAAATTAAGCGGCTGATTATTTTAAATACGGGTGCATTCCATTTGCCCGATACAAAAAAAATGCCTTGGCAGCTTCGGGTATGCAGGCTACCGATTTTAGGCGAGTTTTTTGTGCGAGGCTTAAATGGATTTTCGGGTGATGCGGTTAAGAGTTGTGTGACGCGTTTTAAAATGTCTGATGATGTGAGGCGCGGATATCTTGAGCCTTATAACAGTTGGAAAAAAAGAATTGCTGTGGCGCGGTTTGTTCAAGATATTCCCTTGAAAAAATCAGACCCGGGTTATGATATGATTAGCCAGGTCGAAAGACACTTGAAACAATTTGATCGGATTCCGGTGATGATTTGTTGGGGCATGAAAGATTTTTGTTTTGATCATCACTTTTTGCGGGTGTGGCAAGAGCATCTGCCCAGCGCTAGGGTGCACCGTTTTGAAGACTGTGGACATTACATTTTGGAAGATGCTGGGGACCAAGTGATTGCGTGTATGAATGATTTTTTTGAGGCTCACCCTTTGGTGTAAGTAGTGAATTAGGGATTTTTTTGATGACCTTGCGTGGGCTTACTGATAACGTTGCTTCTTATTTGCCTCATATGGCTGCGAATCATGGCGATACAGTGGCGGTGTATTTTCCTGTGGGGAAGGGGGGAAATGGGCAAATAAAATATGAATCTTGCACGTACCACGCGCTGAATGAGGAGAGTGATTTGCTGGCCAAAGGCTTGGCGGAAATGGGGGTGTCTCGAGGGACACGGGTGGTGCTTATGGTTAAACCAAGCTTAGATTTTTTTACGCTTGTTTTTGCGATTTTTAAAGTGGGCGCAACAATGGTCTGCGTAGATCCGGGGATGGGCGCGAAAAAGCTGGGGGTTTGTCTAAGCCAATCCAAGCCCGAGGTGTTCATTGGTA
>CAZSSX010000161.1:0-6465 GCA_964609545.1 uncultured Phycisphaeraceae bacterium
TTGAGTCGTACTCTGCTGGCCATAGCTGTTTGATGGATGGATACAAACAAAAGCCAGCAACGCGGAGGTCATCAGTTTATTGTAACAATGCATAGGTAGAAACCTTTGGTAAGGGGGATTTGTTAAAAGATGAAATACAAAATTCATATTGTTTAAATTTCACTATCGCCTGCGATGCGTTCTTGTACGTTTTTTAAACGAAGATCGACCGGAACGTTGATCCCGAGAAAAACCTTGCATTCTTTTTCGCTTTGTTTGATCAGAATGCTTGCCCGGTCTGGTATTGTTTTCTACCAACATCTTTTTATCATTCGAATCTTCAGTTTTAGCTACAGCATCTTTTTGATCTTTAGCCACAGCCTTTTTGCGGTACGCCTCCCCCAAAAGGTTTTGACCCGTTTTGATGACTCGTTTCTTATTGCCCACAGAAAAAGTGACCGCATCAATATCGATCTTCGTAATCTTCCCAATCGAAAGTTTTTGATTAACCTTAACCGTCAGTCGGCGATGGTCCGAGGTATGAACAAAAAGCGCAGAAGCTGATCGGCCTACAATAGTAATGCCTTTAAGCACCAAATGGGAATCAACAACTGGCTTCACCGGCTTAATTTTAGCCGAATTAACGCGAGGTCTAATACTTTCCTTAACCACTACTTTTCTAGGCGGAACAGAGACCCGAAACATATTATATTTTAAAATCACATCTATTTTATCATCAAGTGTTTTTACTTTTTTAGGCAAAATATTCCCCCCGTGTGTTTTGGCGAAAGCACCAATTGAAAAAAAGCAAATCAAAATGCTAAAAAAAAGATAAGCTGAAATATTTTTTTTATTTTTCATAATATAAGAACCCTTGCGGTTTATTTTTTACTCGTGCTGTAAATCGTCGAGGTAATAATCCTCATACTAAAATGAGGATCGCCCACAGTAGGCACACTCAATGAGATAGATTTAATCTTAATCGGAATACTCGCTTGTTCAATGGCTTTGATAAAATTCATCATTTGCCCATAGCTTCCATTGACATTCGAGTGGTAGATAATTTCTTTAAAGCCTTTGACTTCTTTTATTTTGGTCACCCTCCCCGAGGAATGTCCTTGGCTTGTTAAACCACATTGAGATTCCCATTGCGCTAACTTTTCTTGAATCAATGCCCGGGCATCCTGCTCGCTATGCCCCAGTTTTTGATCCTTCGTGAATCTCTCCCACATCTTTTGATACTTGACGGCATTATAAATCAACAGCTGATGCGATATTTCTTTATCCCTAAGGGTATGTTCAAGGTTCTTGTTTGTTAATATCGCTGATAGCAAAGGCTCAACCGCAACATAATAAATCAGAGGTAGCACAAGACACGCTATCAAAACATAAGATAATTTTTTTTCTTTATCTGCCATCTGACCAGTTACTTTCCTGAATGAATAAGAGTAATCTCAAAATGATGGCGCCCAGTCTTGGGGTTGACTGAAATGGGGCCAGACGTTGCGCCTGTAAAATGTTTAGAGGACCGTATCTCTTTTGTTAACGTGGGAATATCCGTCCGAGATTTCGCAGAACCTCGGATAAGCATTTGATGCGAGTCGCTAATGGTCAGCGACGTGATGTAAAAAAGATTGCTTGACCCAATAATCGGTGAAAGGTCATGCATCGGGTTAATATACGACGAACGTTTATCCAGCCAAGGACTTACCATCCGGATCTTATTTTTTAGCCTCTTGGCTTGATCAGCCAAAGGCTTAGACGCTGCTATATCAGACTCAATCTGTTTTACTCGATAAGAAGAATAAAAGGCATACCCCACAAGGCCCAGAATCAAAAATCCAAACCCTGCTGCCATAAACAACGCGAGCTTCTTCTTGGCCCAGCGGCTCGGACTTTTAACAGACAACTTCGAGTCGATAAAATTAACGGGCAACCCCGATGGATTAAACGCAAGAGACCCCATGTTGGCCGCCGCATGATAAGCAGCAAGATTTTTACCCGTGATAGCGTCATTCACACGATAGCATTCTGCAATCTGCGAGCAATGAATAGACATCCCGCTGCGCTTGGTGATCTCATCCACAATAATCTGACTCAGCGGTGCCGCTGCATAAATCACAAGACGCCTATGTCCTCCCCCAAATGCCAAGCGGGAACGTTTCAATCGGTCAGACAATTGCTTCGCCCAGGCACGTTCTCCCTTGTCACAAAGCGCCAGAGGCTTCAATGACAAATGTTCAATCCCAGCGTAACCATGCTTGGTATACATCGTCAGCTCAATATCCGCATCAGTGATATGTAAAATGATCTCGTCATTTTTTTGTGTAACGCCTAATGCCGTAGGCAATGCGCCGATCACCTTAAGCTGTGCCTTTGCAAGTAAATTTAAAATTTTCTCAATTTTATTTTTTTGCCCCGCGACCAACAACAAATGTTGTTTGTTGTTTTCATTAAGATGCCCCGAAAAATCAACCAACAAATCTTGGCTACTAATGGAAAAATCATTGAACATTTGCAAATTCAAAATCTCAATGGCTTCCCGCTTATCACTTGCGGGGAGCTGTTTTTCTTTCGTGATCACCCACCCGCTAGGGACCCCTAAGATCGCAGTATTAGTTGTAAATCCCGCTTTCTCCATGCCCGACTGAATCGCTTTAGCCAGCGCCTGAGGCGTGTCCAACGATAATTTTTCAGAAAACATCATCGCAAAGTAACGCTCAATAACGTGCCCTTTAGATCGTTTCTTAAGCTGCGTAAAATGCAACCCTTGCCGACTTATCGTAATACCTAAAATTGACTTGTGCGTTGTTTTCATCAGACCTAAAAGCTTTCCGTGCCATGCACATCTTGTATCTCTTTAATCGTTTTACCTCTTTGTAAATCTCTACGGATCGCATCATCCAAAGGCCAGCCCAAATGCGTTATATCTCGATAAGCAATCATACGTGGCGTGGGCTTCTTAGAATTCTTAATCGGATAAGTATCAAAAATAACACGCACGCGTTTAAAGCATTTACCATTTTTACTCAAACCCACAATCTCAGCCTGAAATTGATACGTTTGTAACGAGGTCAATTGACTTAATGGTGGCCGCTTAAATTTAATGAGTTTTTTTTCTGCTTTGATTAAAGCATTCCAAGTTCTAGGCCCATTTTTTAGCTGCTCACGCGTGATCAAAAGCAAGTCGATATCCTCCTCCGTAACACCCGGAAGCATCCTAAGAACCCTAGGCGTTGCATATAAAATATTAACAAGGCCGGCGGTAGCCCCGCGGTCCGATGCTCTGCGCTTCTGATTAGAATAAACCGTAAAAAGATGCATGAAACCAGGGGTTAAAATGCCATCACTGTTATCCAAAGGCGGTGATACATCGCCATCATTCTCGTTATCATCCAATCGCCCATTACCATTTAAATCCTCCCCGTAAAACAAAAGTGGGGTCACACCATTCACAAGCAGCAGCTCGTCCAAAATTTCAAATTTACTATTTTTTGCCCGATAAGGCGGCTCAAGCGTTTGGTAATATTCAGTCTCCGCACCATTAGCGCTAGGTGTAGAATTACCATCTTTCCAATCTATGATGGCTCCCGCGATCTGATCGGTCATCAGTTTGGAGCGCTGTAATTGCCTAAGAGTTGTTGTATTAAGATTAATTTTTGCATTTTCTGCGGTCAGCCCATAGGACAATATCGCATGGCTCTCCTCTTGATAAGAGGTGTAGATAATCCAGTATAATCCGTTAAGCGTAGCGATAGCCTTGGACGGCAATTGCTCAGCGGTAGGAATTTTCCCCGAGCGCAAACTCACCGATTCAGACAACGCCGCCAAAACAGCTTGTATAGCAGAGTCTACATTCGCTTCGGTCTGGTGATTCGCATGTTGTATTTCGGTCTCGTTAGCAAAAACACGCACTTGCTGCGAGTAAACCATAACCAGCGATAACAACATAACGATCACAAAAAGAGTAGCGACAAAAACAATGCCCTTACCCCTTGAATAATAGATCTTTTTTAGTTTTCTTTTCATCACTTTAGCCCCCCGATTTTTCGTTCCGCAACATTAAGCGAGCAAGGCAAAGAAACAATCCGTGATGCTGAAAACAATCGAGACTCGCCCAAGTTCCCCTCATCGCTGGTCGCCAAAGTAATCGTAAGCTTAATCTTCACCGCAAGCGGAAGCGTGTTTTCATGCTTAGCCGAATCCCATTGCTCAAGCCAATCGTTACCATCGTAATAAGTAAAACTCAACTCGTGAATATCAGTTCCCAAAATTTTTGTTCGAGGCTTTTCGTCAGGCGTCGCGGACATAAAATCCGTGTCAATTGTTTTCATCAATCGGTAGCCCTCCCGGCCCTCGATAGCCTCCAGTGATAACCTCACAAATTTAATAGGCGCCTTTTTATTCCGCGCCACCGTATGAAAATCCGTCGTGTAATAACTTAAAATTTCACTACTTTTATCAATCGCATCCGAGTTCCGTTCTTGCCCCAAAAATGTTCCTAAAAACAGACCGGTAGGCCGAGGGATCCCCTGAAAATCAGATTCCAATTGATTCAATATTTTATTAGCTAACAGGCGAGGCTTAACCAGTTTTTGCATCTGCAACTGACTAGCAAACGCGCCCGATAGCGCAGAATGTAAAATTCCCATGCTAATCGTCGCCAGCGCCAAAGCCAAAATAATCTCGATCAGCGTAAATCCATTGCTTTTATTTGGTTTGCTGAGCATCACTGTTTATCCCCGTCATAAACCCTAGTCGTCAGCGCCAATGAACGCTTGGCCTCGAGCTTCTGCCAAGAAACACGCACCGTCACATCCGTAAGCGATGGCTTATCCGTTTTGGAAATACTCAGCGCCCAGTGATATCGATGGAGCCTAGGTATCAAAGGGAAATCCTCTTGAAAATCACCTTCCGCAGGGCCATTCTTCCAGACGCCACCGCTAATCACTTCAGCCAATTTAGAATGCGCCAAATGGGTCGCTGCCAAACGAACCTTCGCGTCAGCGCCATAAGCATTAGCACTGGTAATCGCAGACATAAATAGAGGCAGCGCAATGGCCATCAGCGACATCGCTGTCAACACCTCAATCAGCGTAAAGCCAATCTTAGAATGAAAATAAATTGTACGATTATTTTTCATCATTAAAAATCTGCAACTCCGGATCCATATCACCCACCCTAAAATCCTCATGAGAAGACAAAGAAAACAACGACACCCGCTTGCCCTTACGATCAATCAGCGTGATACAAGTAGGCTCAACCGAACCATCGGGAGAAAACGTAATGTAGCCATTTTCTACTACTTTCA
Organism: uncultured Phycisphaeraceae bacterium; assembly: GCA_964609545.1. Classification (GTDB taxonomy): domain Bacteria; phylum Planctomycetota; class Phycisphaerae; order Phycisphaerales; family Phycisphaeraceae; genus CAZSSX01. Next base: position 5,291 of record CAZSSX010000161.1, read on the forward strand.
TAGGCTTATCCCACCGAATCGTTAAACTACCCGGAACCTCAAACTTCCCATTAGGATAAATAGTAGGCGCCCGATATCCATCTTCATCGCCATCATCATCTCCCCGTACTGTCAACCAATAACGATTAGGCTTACTCTTAATATCCAGATTAAAACGGTAATTTTTGCCCATCGCAACAGACTCCTGTCTTGCCATCTGCATCAAAGTCAACATATGACCAGCTGTATCCTTGCGCTGCTGATTTCGCCAAGCCGTCGCGTAACTCATCGAAACAATACCCGTCACGCTCACAATCAAAAGCAGTACCATAAGCAATTCGATCAGCGTAAATCCGTAACTATCAGCAACCGATTCGCGCCCAGCTAATGTAGAAATTGAATTCCTATCTTTGATCATCATCAACCTTATTCCGCTCCAGTATCTCTGCCGATATCATCCGCAGTGCCATCTTGTTTATCAGGCCCAATAGAGTAAAGATCGTAGGCCGAATCCTCATCCTCGCTAGGACTGTTATAAACAAACGGCGAACCCCAACTATCATTTTCAACTAACTTACCAATCGTTCGTTCCCAATCCTTAATATCTGATTGCCGATTATAAAGTGCAGCCAAGCCCTGTTCGCTCGTCGGCGGATTACCATCATTATTGATCTGGAAACGGGAAATCGCGTTACGCAATTCTGTGAGCTGGGCCTTGGTCGCGCTAATTTTTGTTTTTTCTGTCGTGCTACCCATATTCATCATCACAATACTCGAAAGGATCGCTAAGATAGCCATCACTAAAAGCAGCTCTATTAAGCTAAAGCCCCTAGAAAATGCCATACGTTTTTTTGTGTCAATTTTCATTTTTTTCATAACATCAAACCTTTTCACAACCTGTTTTGTCACTCTAATTAACCAATCTGTTCCTGCAAATTTATCATCGGTAATAGCATCGCAACCACAATCGTCCCTACGATCGCAGCCATAATAATAAGCAGCAGCGGCTCAGCTAAAGAAACCAAAATTTTTAATTGCTTATCCAGCTCCTCCTCATATTCAACGCCGATACGAATCAATTCCTCATCAAGCCTGCCAGACTCTTCCGCCACCGCAATCATCTCCGTCGCGGAAACCGGAAAAAGCTCGGGCGTCGATGCTAACGAGCAAGCCAACGATTTACCCTGCTGAATATC
>CAZSSX010000162.1:0-6435 GCA_964609545.1 uncultured Phycisphaeraceae bacterium
TGGACACACGCCCAACGAGACGTACAATGATATTGTCAACCCCAATCTAGCGGCCTAGGTCAATGAACTGATCCACCTTAAGTAGCGGTGAATTTGTACTGGTGAAGGGGACCACTTCTGTAACGCTACGGTTACACAAGCCCTATCTGTCACAATAGTTGTCTCATCGTTTGAAGTATTCTTAGAGTCCCCGTCCTGCCCAGCGTAGCGAAGCTGCGGGGGCAGGATGGCAGTTTAAAGTGGTCGCTTTTGTTAGGGCACATTCGGGGTTATTAAAGGTGGATGGGGAGGGCTACAGGATGGAAGGGGTCGGTTGGGTGTGGGTTGGGTGTAAAAAAAGACCCACGATTGGATCGTGGGTCTTTTTTTGTTAAGTGCCCGGGAGAGGATTCGAACCTCCACGGGATTTTACTCCCACCGCGACCTCAACGCGGCGCGTCTGCCAATTCCGCCACCCGGGCAAGGGTGTTGGGTGGCTGATTATAGAATGTTTGTTTGATTTGTCGAATGGATGTGTAGAGATTGGGTGGTGTTGGGGTTTATTTTGGGATTATCTGGGTTTGTGTGGAAATATCAGCTGATGTGATATGGGGTTGTGTGTTAGACGTTGAGGGGATTTGCGTGTAGATTATTGTGGGATTTAGGGGGGGATTTGATTGCTGGATAACCGAGATGAGGACCTGAGGCGATGACGATAAAAGTGTGTAAATTTGGTGGCAGTTCGTTGGCTGATGGGCGGATGATGGCTAAGGTGAAGGAGATTGTGGGGAGCGATGCGTCGCGCCGATATATTGTGCCTAGCGCGCCTGGGAAACGGGATGCTGAGGATCGGAAGGTGACGGATTTGCTTTACCTTTGTTTTGAGCATGCTAAGCAGCGGATTGGTTTTGACGATGTTTTTGAGTTGATTGCTAAGCGATATCAGGGGATTATTGAGGATTTGGGTTTGAGTTTGGATTTGACTTGGGCGCTTAGGAAGATTAAAGAGGATATTATGGGTGGTGCGAGTTGTGATTATGCGGCTAGTCGCGGTGAGTATTTAAACGGGCTTATTTTGGCTGAGTATTTGGGTTTTGAATTTGTTGATGCGGCGAATTTGATTTATTTTGATGATGCTGGTGTGTTGGATGGTGAGAGGACGCGGTCTGCGATTTCACAGCGTTTAGGGGGTCATGCTCATGCGGTTGTGCCTGGTTTTTATGGGCGGGGTGCCAACGGTGAGATCAAGACGTTTAGTCGGGGCGGGAGTGATATTACGGGTGCGTTGCTTGCTCAGGGTTTGGGGGCGGATGTTTATGAGAATTGGACGGATGTTTCGGGTTTGTTGGTGACGGATCCTCGGATTGTGTCTAATCCGGCGCCGATTGATACGGTGAGCTATAAGGAGCTTAGGGAGCTTGCTTATATGGGTGCTACGGTGTTGCATGACGAGGCGATTTTTCCGGTGAAGTCTGCGGGTATTCCTGTGAATATTCGGAATACGCATCGGCCTGAGGATTCGGGTACGATGATTGTTTCGGATGAAACACCGATTGTGCAGACGGGCAATATTACGGGGATCGCGGGTAAAAAAGGGTTTGTTATTATTAAGTTGGAAAAAGCCTTGATGAACGGTCAGCTGGGGTTTGGGAGGCGGGTGTTGAGTATTTTAGAAGGGAATCGGGTTTGTTTTGAGCATATGCCATCGGGTATTGATACGTTGAGTGTGGTGATTGCGCAGAGCGAGCTTGGCAATGGTAAGCTTGAGAAGGTGTTGGATGAGATGCGTGTGGAGTTGGAGCCTGATAGTTTGAGTGTGATTTCTGATATTGCGTTGATTGCGACGGTGGGTCGGGGTATGAGCCGTGTGCCTGGGATGGCTTCTAAGTTATTTTTGGGTCTGAATCAAGCGGGGGTGAATATTGTGATGATCGATCAAGGCAGTGGTGAGTTGAATATTATTGTGGGGGTGAGAAATGATGAATTTGAGGATGCGGTGAATGCTATTTATCGTGCGTATATGGTGGCGTTGGATTAGTTGTTGTTGGTGGTATTTATGAAAAACGGGGGGTGTCTTTTTTTGAGGGGTAAATGGAGGAGGGGGGATTACAGGATGATGTGTGATTTTTCTGACGATTGTTAGGTAGGGGGGCTTTCCCTATTTGATGTGTAGGCCTATGATATGCTAAAAGTTCATTGGGATATGACGGAACTATATTTAGGAATGAGGCAGCCTATGAAAGAGAAGCGATTACGTGCATTGATATTGAGTGGGTCTGCGTGTGGTTCTCATCCTGCGGCTGCGCTTTTGGAGGGGGTTTATCGGATTGATGTTTGTCCGAATCTGGAGGATTCGATTCAGACGCTTAAGGATCACCAGTACGATGCGGTTTTTGCAGATATTGGTGATTTTTTGCCTTTGGAACGTGGGATTGCTAATCAGCAGGCATCTCAGATTTTAGACACAATTGGTGAGGGTGTTTGTCTTGTTGATGGGCAGGGTCATTGCAGCTGGTCTAATAAGCGGATGCAAACTTTTTCGCCCGAGATTTTTGAGCGGGTGAAGCAGACGTGCTTGCAAGCCCGAGCTGTTTTTGAGAATCAATTAACCTCTGGTCATATGCCAGCAGATCAGATACGTTCGCGTAAATATTCGATAGATGTTTCTCAGAATCGTTATTTTGAATTGATTACTTCTGCGGTGATAGGGGACCAGAATCAGGTGCTTCAGGTGGTGGCTGTGGTTTGGGATGCGACCTCGGGTAGGCGGTTGCAGCGTAAGATTGATGCTATTGATAAAGCTGGGCGTGAGATTGCTAAATTAGAATGCGAGATGATTTCGAAGCTTTCTCCGGGGCAGAGGCTGGAATTATTGCGTGACAAAATTATCTGTTTTAGTAAAGACTTGATGCAGTTTGATCATTTTGCGATTCGTTTATTAGATAAGCGGATCAATAAGCTTGAGCTGGTGATTGCTGAGGGGCTGCCTTCAGCGGCGATGGAAGTTGATATTTATGCTCAGCCTGAGGGCAACGGTATTTCGGGTTATGTGGCGGCGACGGGTCGATCTTATATTTGTCATGATACTGAAAAAGATTCGCGTTATGTTTTGGGGATGGAGCATTGCATGAGTAGTTTGACGGTGCCTTTGAGGCTTGATGATAAGGTGATTGGAGTTTTCAATATTGAATCGAATAAGATCGGGGCATTTAACGAGGATGACCGCCAATTCGCGGAGATTTTCGGGGGATATGTGGCGATGGCGTTGAATATTTTAGATTTGTTGGTGGTTGAGCGTTGTATGACGAGCGGTTTGATGGCTGATTCGGTGGTGCATGAAATGAATCAGCCTCTCACGGATATTATGGATCAGGCCCAGCATTTGATGGAGGAATATATTGGCGACGATGCGATGCGTACGCGGCTTAATATGATTGTGGATCAAGTGATCAATATTCGAAAAACGATTAAAGAGGTTGCGACGGGTCCTCAGCGGGTGTTGGGTGTGGGGGATTTGGATGCGCCTTGCGATGCTGTGACGCTGGCGGGTAAGCGTGTGCTGATTGCTGATGATGAGGCTAATATTCGTAATACGATCGGTCAGATTTTGACTAAGCGGGGCTGTGATTGCGTTGTTTGTAAAGATGGTTACGAGGCGATTAGTTATGTCGAGCAGCAAAAATTTGATCTGGTGCTTTCGGATATTCGGATGCCTCACCGTAATGGTTATGAGATTTACGCGGCGGTGCGTCGGCGTGATGAGGATACGCCTGTGATTTTGATGACGGGTTTTGGTTATGATCCGAATCATTCGATTGTGCGTGCGAGCGAGGATGGTCTTTCTACGGTGCTTTATAAGCCGTTTAAGGTGGATCAGCTTTTAGAGGATATTCATTTGGCGCTGGGGATCGAATTGGCTAGTGAGTAAGGGCTGTTTTGTTGCCTGTGAGGGCGGTGTTTTTGGTGCGCGGTATTGGTAGGTATCTGAATGGAGATGCTAGGCTATGCGTTGAGGGGGTTTTTCTGTTACCATACCCCGCTAAATCAAAATCCGATAGTATCCCCGCAGACTAAAGGCCCAGCATGGCAAAAAAGAAAAATAAGAAAGCACCGAAGAAATCGACTAGCCCGCAGTTTAAGTCTCCTAGGCTTATCGCCGCTCAAGGTTTGGCGCAGGTGGCGGTGAGGTATCCGAATCTTTTTGATATTCAGATCGAGACATCCGAGCTAAAGCCTCAGGATATTGCCTTGGCTCATGCAATTTTTAAAACGGGCTTGCATCGTTGGCGAACGATTGAAGCGATCCTAAATAAATTTTCACATAAAAAATTTAAGACTTATCGCCCGGCGATTCAAGGGGTGTTGGCGTCGGCTGTGGCGCAGTTTGTTTTTATGCAGCGCATCCCCGATCACGCGGTGGCCAATGAATCGGTTAAAGTGGCTAAGCAGATTTTGCGTCAAGGTGAGCCTGCATTGATCAACGCGATTTGCCGAAACATTACCGAATCGATTTCATCGGTTGAAAAAGGGGAGTGGTTGCCTTCGGAAAGGTCAGTGCCTACGGAGGATGGTTATGTGAATTTTACGGTGAGGGTGATGCCTCACCCGGGCAATCCGCTGACCCATCTTGCGGTTGCCACGAGCTTGTCTGATATGATTGTCAAGCAATGGGGCAAGGCTTATGGGTGGGGGCAGGCATCTGAGCTTTGTCAGCATGCGTGCGCGACTGGGCCTTTGGTTTTGAAGGTGGAGGACTCCTTTGAAATCGAAGTGGGGCATTTAAATTATATCGCTCACCAAGAAGCGGGCTTTATTCTTTGGCAGGGTTCGTATACGGCGATGACTGATTTTTTAACAGAAAATCCTGAGCGCAGGGTGCAAGATGTTGCATCGGTGCGTGTGATGGAAGCGACGCGGAAGCTGAGGCCTAAGCGTATTTTAGATTATTGTGCGGGGAAAGGGACCAAGACTAAGCAGGCGGCCACGATGCACCCCGATGCGCAAGTGATTGCGATGGATGTGGATCAAAAGCGCGGTGCTATTTTAGCTGAATCATTGGCTAGCATCTCATCGGTGCAAGTGGTTGCGCCGGATGCGGTGAAGCAGGCGGTGGATGCGATGGATGGGGTTGATTTGTTGATGCTGGACGTGCCTTGCACGAACTCTGGGGTGTTGGGCAGACGGTTAGAAGCGAGGTATCGTTTTAATGCTCAGCGGTTGGCAGACTTGGTTGAGATTCAAAGAGAGATTGTTGAAAAAACAGTGCCGATGTTGGTGGTCGGCGGGCATTTGTTGTACAGCACGTGCAGTTTAGAAGCGGAAGAAAACGTGGACCAAGTGGACTGGATTTGTCAGACGTTAGGTTTTGAGTTGATCTCTTTTGAACAGACGTTGCCTAAAGGTATCGCAGAGACTTATCAAGATGGCAGTTACTATGCGCTTTTGAAAAAGTGTTAGAAGCTAGCGGGCAAGTCTAATTTGAGTCTAAGTCGTGGGCAAGTTTTAGGATTTTGCGGTAGAGCATTTTGGCTAGGGTTTGTCGGTGGCCTTGGAATTTTATGTATATGCCGCTGCCTAGGTTGAGCTGAACGTTGGGGTGTGTTTGGATTTGAATGACGACTTGGTAATAAGGCTCGAGGGATTGTGCGGTTTGGGGATCGACTAGGATGTGGCCGCCGCCTAGTTGGGTGAGTTTGGGGTAGGGGATATCAGTTGAGCCTGATTTTGCGATGCTGAAAATAGTGCCTTGCAATGTTTGGGCGGTTTGCGCATCGGCTTTGCATGCAACGGTGGTGCCTACTTTTAGATTAAGGTCTGAGATTTGTTGTTGGGTTAATAGGACTACTGCTTGCCAGGTGTTTTGGTAAATGGTGGCCAATTCGTCGCCTTGTTTGATGTATGTGCCTAGGTCATTTTGTGTGATGGCGGTGGAGATTTGGCCTTTGGTTTTGGCGTGTATTTTGAGTCTGCGTTGTTTGAGTTGTTCGTAGGCTAAATCTTTTTGATGTTGCAAGAGTCTCTTTTGTTCTTTTGGCGATTCGCTGTTTTTTTGTTCTTGATTAAAAGCGAGTTTTAATCGGGAGACTTTGACCATGGCTTTTGCATGTGCGATTTGTCGGGGGATGTTTGTGTTTTGAAGCTCAAATAAGGGGGCATTTTGCTGGATGTTTTGTCCTTCTTGGATATGGATGACTTTAATAAAGCCATCGGTTTGGGCGCGGATGACTTGTTGATGCTGGGGTCTGGTCACGCCTAGGATGTGGGATTGGTTGGGTAAGGGCATGAACAAAAATAAGCTGGGTAAGGCTATGCATAGTAGGGCTGCGAGGACCATGCCGCGGGTGCGATGGGCTTGTATTTCTTGGGAGAATAGGAGGTATCGGACTGATTTTTTGAGAAGGCTGTAGAGCTGAAGCGTGACGTCCAGCCCGCGGATCTTTCCGATCTCCAGCGGAA
>CAZSSX010000163.1:0-6322 GCA_964609545.1 uncultured Phycisphaeraceae bacterium
GTCGATGCGGTGATTGCGTCGGATATGTCAGCCATTCAGCTTTGCCAAGAATACGGATTAGAATGCCACATCTCCACGCAATTATCAATTTCCAATTATCAGTCTTTTAAATTTTACTCGGCATTTTCAGACCGCATCGTTTTGGCACGCGAGCTTAATTTGGCGATGATTAAAAAAATACACGATCAGATTATCGCCGAAGATTTAAGAGGGCCAAGCGGGCGGCTGATGGAAATCGAGGCATTTGCTCATGGGGCATTATGCATCGCGGTATCGGGCAGATGCGGGATGTCGCTGTTCACGGATAACGCGTCGGCCAATCGGGGGGCGTGCAAACAAAATTGCCGAATGTCTTATCAAGTCACCACCCATCAAAACAAAACAGAGCGGGGCGCTGAGGATGCCAAGCCAGCGCCTGTGCAGGAAGCTTATCAAATCACGGAAAAAGAATCGGGCAAGAGCTTGGTGATAGATAATAACTTGATCATGTCGCCTAACGATATTTGCACGATTGATTTTTTAGATCAGATGCATGATGCGGGGATACGCACTTTAAAAATCGAAGGCCGAGGCAGGGCGCCCGAATATGTTTATACGGTGATCAAAGCCTACCGCAAAGCTTTAGATGCCATTCAAGCGGGAACCTATGACCAAAAACTCGTAGACTCTTTGTATATAGACTTAAAAAGCGTTTACAATCGCGGCTTATCATCGGGATATTATCTGGGCAAAGAGCAGGGCTGGTCGGGAACCTATGGCTCAAAAGCAACGACACAAAAAATAGAAGTCGGCAAAGTCACACGATATTTCGGAAAAATACAGGTCGCAGAGATCAAAGCGACCGCGGGCGGTTTTAAAACAAATGATGACTTTTGTGTCATCGGCAAAACCACGGGAGTGCTGCCCGGGGTGGCTAAAGAGATGCGACAAGATCAAGGGTTGCTCGCCGTCGTTAAGCCTGGCGATATTTTCTCGGTAAAAGTAGATGCCAAAGTGCGCCCCGGAGATCGTTTTTTTTATATCAAACCGATAGCCAATGCCGATGCCTGAAATCATACACAAAAAATCTGAATGCATCGGCTGTGATGCGTGTGTACAAATCGCCCCGAGTTATTGGTTCATGGATGAGGATGGCCTGGCCCAGCTTTATACAGTCAAGCGCATCGTGGGCAAATTTCAACACGCAGAAGCTTTTGATGATGATCTGGAAGTCTTAAAAGAATCCATGGAAGCTTGCCCTGTGGAAATTATCAAAATAAGATAACACCGATAAAAACAAAAAATTTAAATTGAACGGGCTAGTTGATTGGGTCGTTGAGCAGACTAAATCGGAAGCTCTGGGGTTTGAAAAATTGCCCAGAGCCTAGTGCCGTTAGCGTATCGGTGCCCTTAATCTTTGACCTGCATCTTCATGATGATACGGGGCATGTCACCGGGATTAAACACGTTAGACCGATCGTAAGTCACAATATATCGCTTGGTGACAACGGGTTTCCATACGGCAACACCGTTGACCTGACCGGCATATTCTCGGCCTTGCAGCACGATATAAGCGGTAAAAACATCAGAACGTGTGGTGACCGTGTTAGACATTCTAGCATAAGGCAACATCAACTCTTTGACATCATCAACCAGCGGGAAAGATTTGATCCCCGCGTTCGATGATGTCAAATCAACCGCATTACTCGTGCTGCTGGGCCAAATGACCATCGTTTGGTCTTCGATCGGGTCAAAACTCGAAGTAGCATAAGGCACCTCGGTGTCAAAGCGTGTGCTTGAGTAGGGATAAGCATCGTTGGCGACACGCCGATTATCCGCGTTATTATTAGGATCGATATATCGTGTTTGAAGAGGCCCCGTCCAAGCGAGGCTGTCGTCTTGCCTGTTTGATTGGAAAAAAGTGATAGAGCTTTGCGTGTCAAATTGTCTGAGATGAAGATCACTGTTACCGCTGCGGTTGACCACCATAAGCACCTCTGAAGGATAAACCAAACCTCTATCGGCACGCTCTTCATGTAAATCTTTGTCTGCGTTAATGGCGCCATAGCCTTGCAAAACCCGAGAAGGCAGTAACGTATCGGGGCGATCACGAATCCCAATGACCGGATCGGTAATACCCGATCGTGGCTTTTGAACAGTGCTTGGACTCACCGTGGGGTGCCCAGCATAAACTAATTCTTGGCCTAACGTGAGGTTAGAAGTATTGCCTGGAGTGGCTAAATTATTGTAGTGATGGAGGTAGTATTGATATAAAACATAGCCTCGCCCTGTGGTTCCGTAATTAATATTGATATCATCAATATACTTACCTTTGCCGTAAACGCCGTAGGTGTTGATGCTAGTGCCCGGCGTTAAAGTAGTCAAAGGAAGTGGAGCAGCTCTTGGGGAAGTACCACCACCGCCGCCGCTGTTGCCCAGATCGCGGGATAAAACGGTGATATCAACTAAATCGCGGTAAGCTGTTAAGCCCGTCACTAAGTCATAAATAAACTCACCCGATGCGCCGGAGCGTTTCTTGATCAGCAAATTATGATTATAACCGTTACCCATATGCCGAGGGTTCATATAAGGCAAGGCACGCAAAACCGTAGGGGATGCGGTGTTTATATTGACCAAACCCGAGACCAACGCATTGCCACGAAACGGCTTAATCACGGTCACTTGCTGAAAAAGATTAAGCCCCGCGGGAAGACTGGGTTTGAGAGGACTATGGTCCAAGGGCAAAAAACGGTAAGGATTGATTCGGCATTTAAATAAGCTGTTAGTATGTGCAATATAATTGGTGCTAGTGGTTTTCGTGGTTTTATTATTATAGCCTAGGGACTCGGATAAAACTTTCCATGTGCCCAAGTGGGTGCTCTGGTTGTAGGTATATTTTGTGGCGCAAGTGAGCAGCAGCCCCAGCTCGGCAACGGATTGCAATTTACCATCATTCACCGAATAACGGCCGGGCGAGGATTTATCATAATTTCTATTGCGCGTGATAATCTGAAAAGGAGCAAAACGAGCAGAGCTATAATTGGTCTGATTGATGGTGTTAGGCATAGTAAGCCTGCCTAGACGATGACCAGGAATAAATAGGGGGTCATTCGGGAAGTAGATGGCAATGGCATCACCAAATTGATGAATGTTATTAAACACGCTGTTTTCATAAATATAACGCGGGAAGCCTTCTTTGTTTCTGTGTCGATCATCTCTTTGCAGAGAGCGTGTAATAATAAGCGTATTAAAATTACGAGGATTACCCGGGGTGCCCGCTTTAGATCGCTTATCGCCAATACCGGTGAAATTAGATTTATTTAACGCGAGAGTCTGTAGCCCAGTGCCTAAGTTTTGCTTGGCTTGCATCCGATCGACCATCATCCATTGCTGGGCTTCGACAAAATCTTGCGGGTTAATGTTGTTCGTTCTAAGCGTTGCATTGGTAGAATACCAAAGTTTCATCACCAAAGGCTCGCTGCCATCGTCTTTGATATCCGCTGTGTTTTTCGACAGAATAGGTAAATAAAGCGTATGGCTTGGCGTCTTATCAATCGCATCTAAAATCTTTTGGACCTTGAGGTTGGTCATACCACCAGCGCCCACCGCTGGGCCTATAATTACACGCCCGCCCGCGGGAATAGAACGATCCTTCGCAGCCAAGTTATTAAGCGAAGCATAAGCAATCAGTCGCACCGGCGGCTGATTATTGATCTGAATCCAGTAGTGAGATAAATCCAAAGGCGAATTAAAAGGATTACCCAACTCCACGACGACCGCTTTATTGTTCGCGCCCGAGCCGGTGGTGCCACTGCCATAGATATCAATCTTTTCACGATCTTTTTTCGGGTCAATATGCCCATCATCCATAGGCGTAGGCGTGTCATGCTCACTGTCACCATCATCTTGATAAACGAAAAAGAAAAGTGCCTCTTTGAAGAAAGGCTGCTTTTTCACGCCGTAATAATAGCTGGTATTCCCCGAATTGGTATGCACATTTTCGTGTCTTCGGACGATGGCATATAAAGAATTGACATCTTGATCGCTGCGATGGGTGGTGGAAGCTCCCGAGAGAGGGGTGCTAACGCCGGTAGCGCGGTTGGGATTAAAAGCGTTTGGATCTCCATTGAGGATTGGCGCGCCCGAGGATTGGCGATAAGCGATTAAATTGGCTGCCAATGCATGAGACCAATCCGCGGCATCTTGATAAGTCATCCCCAATGGCGGGCCATCAAGATACGCTTGATTATAAGGCAAGCCCGGGTCCGAAGCATTGGCGGGGATCACTGCTTTGGTGTTAATCCCATTTAAAAAGCCATCAAAAAAGAGACGCGCGTAATGCTCGCCAGCATAACGATCATAAGGATCTACCACGCCGTTTTGATCTAGCAATGTATTGCTTCCATCGTGAATCACATTAGAAAGCATCGTTCCCATTTTGATTTTATTGATATCTGCTTGAAAAAAGCTATAGCGTAGCTCATTATAATTGGGCACATGGTTGTTAACTGCTTCTGTTAATCCAAAGCTTTGATCGACCAAGTGGCGAGGGCGCAAAAGCCTGGCGCCACTAAATGCGGTTAGATGTTTTCTGCGGTCTTTGACCCGCCAGTTCAGCGCGTTGGCATTGACATTGGTTTCATTTAATACACTACCGTCTAAAAGCGTATGACTCAAGGAATGATAAAAACCTTCTGGAGCATAAGCCCCGTTGCCTTGAGTGCGCAGTGTAGAAGTCGATGGCCCAGCAGCGTCTAAAATATAATCGAGACTACTACGTAACGCGGGCTTGGCGACTAAGCCGCCGTTGCGACGTAGGTCGGCTTCAACATCGAGCCCAATGTGATAAAAATTGCCATTGCCGCGAGAGTTGTGCCCCGAAATCTCGTTGTACAAGGCTGAGCCGGCGACTTGTGTTTGACGTAGCGGATTACTTTGGTATTGCCATAGTGTTTCACGTTCAAAGTCTGTTAGAAATGGAGAGCCCCCTTGCTTCCACTGACCTGCTCGTAAGCTCAAAAAATTATGAAATTCTTGAATGTTTTTATTAGCATTAGGGTCAGAGACAGCCCCATATCGCACCATGCCAGTAGGGTCATAGAGCAGTGCGTAAAGATCAGTATCCGCAGGCGTGCTGCCCACCGTATCATGTGTATCACGGTTAAACATGGTCCCGACGTTGAGATTGGCCATCCCGCTGTTGTCGATAATACGCATCGCCATCACCCAGCGCAGCCCATTGCCCGCAGGCGTTTTAAGCTCAAACCAGCGACTATCGATACGGCCATCGCCATCGGCATCCACCGCCGGCCCTGTGTTGGCCCGAATTGTATGGCCCGTGTTATCTTGGACCCGACGAATATTACGCGTATATCCACGTTTACGATCCGCTGCGGGCAATGGCAAAAACGCTAGCGGAGCAGTCTGAATCGAATAATTCCCCGTATTATAAAGCCGTCGATCGCTATATCGAATCAAAACCCCGTTAGCGTCTAAACCGCGATCAATCAGAGGCTGCATCGTCAGAGGATCAATAAACGCCACCCCGTCAGGCCTACTAATATGCTTCCACTGGGTGTAGGTCGCATTATTATCATCAAAACGGATAATTTCTGGTTCGATCGAGGACAACCAAGTATCAAAGTAGCCCGGGTAATCAAAAGATTCGATCGTTTGATCGGGAAAATTCTGCGAGTTAACATCGGGCCAGCCATTGAGCTCAACATAACCGCCATGCCCATTGCGCTGCCTAGGATGGAAAAGATTGATCACATCGCGCGCTAAAATACGTCCGACATAATTCACCGCAGCAGCTTCGGGCGCGGCAACAATCTTGGCGTCCTTGGCATCAGCGCTCATCTTCGCATCAATGCGCATCGCAGACATAAATGCAAGGCCTATCACCAACATCATCAGCAAAGTCGCAAGCACAATAATAATAGTCGAACCTTGTCGAGAATGATTTTTCGGGAGCATGGATTTCATCTATCTTTCCTCTTCTAAATCGTTTGAGATTGCACGATTTTTTTTCGCCAAATGATCAAGTCAATTGGCTATAACGCTAAGCAAAATTAAACAGCGAGTACGCATAATCAAATTTTAAAAATTACCAGCAGGAACCCCGCCGCTGGAACGCGTGCCAAACCTTAAATTAGTAGGCTGTCGATTGGCTTGCCCATCAATAGGCGAAGCATCGCCGAATCGACCATAAGAACTGCCCGTCCCATTTTGACGAGGAATACGCACGATAAACTGTACCGTTCGGCCATCCGGACTATGCCCAGGCTTTAAATGACCACCCGTGGCGTGATGCCTCAGATTCAAACGCCCATTGCTATCATGC
>CAZSSX010000164.1:0-6244 GCA_964609545.1 uncultured Phycisphaeraceae bacterium
TTGAAATCGATTTTGAAGCTTTTTTTAGCAAAACTTCTTGATGATGCGCCTCTCCTTCTGATGAATACATTATCATAGAATTCGCCGTTATAGTAGACGCTTGTGCGGGTTCCTGCGCGTGTTTGGGACGCGGCTTCATTCCCGGGTTGAATGAAAATATTTATGGTGGGTGTTGCGGTGAGATTGGCGGGGTCTGCGATGACGGTGCCGTAGTATTGTGGGGCGTCGATCTGGGTGGGTAGGCTTGCTGGGAATACGGGTCCTCTGGATTGGTTGTTATTTTGGTCTTTCGCGGTGGCGTACCATCTGAGCATACCTCCTGGGTTTGATGCTTGGTGTGGGATGGTTGTGGTGTAGATGCCATCGTTTGCGATGAGGTCTGCGTTGAGGCCATCGTCGCGCATGTTGAGTGTTATTTCTTGAGCGTAGTTAACGCGATAGTGTAAGGTGACGGTATCAATAGGGTCTAGTAGTTGGGTGACTTTTGCGGTGATGATGATGTCTTGGTCATCTGCGGGTGCGTTGACGTTTTTGGTTAGGCCGGTGATGATTGGGCCTAGGTCGTAGGTGGGTGCTGCGGTAGCGTTTGATGCGCCTGGTGTGGGGTTTGCGTAGTATGCGTATGTGTTAATTGCGGGGTCTTGGGATGTTCTGCCGTAGGAGTAGTTTTCAACTTGTTGGGGGTATTGGGGTGCGTATTGATCTAGTATGGTGATGCCGTCGGTGTCAACCAAGGCTAAAAATTCGCCGCCGCTGGTGAGTTTGAAATTGGTGTGTAGGTCATCTTCAGAGATGGCGCGGTCTTTACCCGAAGCGAAGATGACGAGATATTGGTTGGCGCCGAGGTCGATATCGGGGAGGGACCACATTTCTGCTAACTCATGGCTATCGCCTGTGGTAAAATCGCTGTCGTCTGTGAGGAGGACGCCGTTGAGGTTGATTGTTTGGGCGGTGGAGTTGTATATTTCGATCCAGTCGGGGTACTTGCCGCTGTTGTCTTGTAGGGCTTTGCTTTTGGATGCTTGTATCTCTGTGATGAGCAAGCCCTCTGCGGAGAAAAGCTCTCTGGGTTCGAGATTATCGAGTTGGAATGAATTTTTATTCTGATTGTTTTGCGTGAATTTCCATATGGACATATGAATCTTCTCCCTAAAAGGTGTGGTTAAAGCAAACTATTTTTGATGGGCGCTTGAAATTTTTTCAGCGCTAGTGTTGGGCAGAGCTGTAGCATGAAATGCTGTGAATATTGCAATAGGCATATTCAAGATCTTGATTTTACGAAAAATTATCTTTTTGTGGGGTGAAACCCCCGCTTATTACCCTAGTGTTTGTTGTTGAATGATATAGATCAACAGGTTGGGGTGATAAGTCAATGGTATTTTTTGTGGGAACATCAAGGTGCCGACTAACGAGATTGTACCATGTGAAGTCGTCAATGCACGTAAAAATCGAGAAAATGAATGGAAAGTTAATTTTTATGAGCTTTTTAAGCGGGATTTTTTTGTTAAAACTGGATATTGTACTTGGCACGGGTTTGCTTGAGAGAGATGAATTGTCGATGGAGGCTCTCTGCTGGGAGTCGTTGCGTTAACACTGAGGCCTGTAGGAATAGCGGAAAAGTGGCGGGGGGATAGGCTGGTTTGGGGCGTTTTGTTTTGTTATTTTGTTGCTATTGTTTGGGGTGATGGATTTGGGATTATCCCATGATGATGGTTTCGCTGGGGTATTCGACGGTGTTTTTTGCTCTTCTTTTGAAGAGTAGGGTACCTAGTAGCGTGATGGGGCCGATGCGCCCGAGGAACATGGCGCAGATGATGATTGTTTTGCCTAGGCCTGTGCGGGGTGCGTCCATGATGGAGAGTCCTGTGGTGGTGCTTGCGGAGACGGCTTCGAATGCTAAGACGTCTAGGGGTACGGATTCTGTGAGGCTTAGGCAGAATGTGGTGATGCATACCAGTGCGATGAGTCCTGCGGCGAGTGTGGCTGCTTTTTTGAGTAGGTCATCTGTGATATTTCTGGCGAAGACTTGTGGATTTTTTTGGGCTTTGAGCGTGCCCATTGCGCCGATGAGGAGTAGTGCCAGTGCTGTGGTTTTCATTCCGCCGCCTGTGGATCCGGGCGATGCGCCTACCATCATGAGCGCCATGAGTGTGAATTTTGATCCGGGTTCTAGCTTTTGCATGGGTAGTGTATTGAAGCCTGCGGTGCGTGCGGAGACGGACATGAAGCTGGCGTGTGCGAGTGTTTGTGTGACGGTGGATAGGGTGATGGGTTGTTTTTTTTCTGTAGCGTGGTTGATGATTTTGGGTGTGAGCTGTGCGAGTGTGATGCCGATGACGCCGGCGAGGTAGAGTGAAGCTGTGGTTGTGAGTACGATTTTGGTGTGCAGGGTGAGTGTTTTGGGTTTTGTGATTTGGTCTGTTGTTTTGATGATGAAGTGTCCTTGTTTTTTCTTTTTGGGTAATTTGTCTTTGCATATGGCCAGTAGGTTGCGTAGGACGGGGAAGCCGATGCCGCCTATGACGATGAGTGGTAATAGGACGGCGTGGACGAGCGCGGTGGATTGGTAGGAGATAAGGCTGTTTGATTGTAGTGCGAATCCGGCGTTGCAAAAGGCGCTGACGGAGTGGAAGATGCTGTATCCTAGCCTTTGGTCTAGTGTGAAGTGGGATGGCCAAAGGGGGATGAGTAGGCAGGCGCCTAGGCATTCTATGGCGAGTGATGCGATGACGACGAAGCGTATGAATCCTGCTAATTTATCGAGGGGTTGGTTGTTTAACATGGATGATAAGCTGAGGTTTTCGCGTAGTGAGAATCTTTGTCCTAGTAGCATGGCCATGACCGAACCGAAGATGACGATGCCTAATCCACCTAGCTGTATGAATATGAGGATGAAGGTTTGCCCTAGTGTTGAGAATTGTGTTGCGGTGTCTAATGTGGCTAATCCGGTGACGCAGACGGCGCTAGTCATGGTGAATAAAGCATCTAGCCAAGAGATTTGTACGCCTGGGGCTGCTGCGAGCGGCAATTTGAGCAGTAGTGTGCCTACTGCGATGAGCCAAAAGAAGCTGAGTGGTAGGAGTATGCCAGGTTTGAAAAATCTTCGGGATAGGATAACGTTGAGTTGCCATAGTTCGATGAGAAATAGTGCGATGATGGCGGCTTCTAGGCAGCGTGTGGCGAGGGTGCAGTATTGGAAGATGGGGGTTTGTTGGTATTGTGCTTCGAGGATTTGTAGGAAGGCATCTGAGAGAATGGCGATGCCTGCGGTGTAGAGTAGGAAGCGATAGATGCGGGTGGGTTTGACGTTTCGTATGGGGAAGATGCCTTGGCGGGTTTTGGTGATGATGTTGAATAGTAGTGCGGAGTATACGAGTATGCGCGCTGCGCTGATGGAGTGGATGAGTAGGGGGTGATTTTGTCTTTGGAAGCCGTATTCGACGGCTAGTGCTGCGGCGAGTAGGAAGAGTAGGGCTACTCTGGTGATTGATAATGCGAGCCTAGTTTCTACGCTGAGTAAGCTGGCGGTCATTTTTTGGTGGTCTTGTTTGGTGAGATTCAAGGGTTGCCGATCTGTTGGGTTTATTTATTTTTTTGTGATGCGGATTTTGGTTTTGTATATGATAAGCGATCTTGGGTGAGATTAAAATGAGTTGATTTTGGGCTTATGTTGGGTGAAGGTGTGGCTTTGCGGTTGGGATTTGAGGGGGTTGGTGATGGGGGGTGGGTTTGTTAGATTGTTTGTTTGGGGTGAATGAGGGATGATTGGCGTATTGTAATTATCCCCAAGTTTTCATTTGGATTGGTCAGAAGCTTCTTCCTATTTTAGAATAGACGTTATCTGCGGTTTAAATGAGTAGGCTGCCTAGGCTAGAAGGAATGTCTGAAGATGAGTTGGATTGAAAACAGATTTGAAGAAGGCTTGATTGTCACGAGCGTTGACACGGCATTGAACTGGGCGAAGAAATCTAGCATTTGGCCTATGACGTTTGGCTTGGCGTGCTGCGCTATTGAGATGATGGCTTTTGGTGCCTCTCGTTATGATATTGACCGTTTTGGTGCGGGTGCATTCCGTGCGTCGCCTCGTCAGGCTGATTTGATGATTGTTGCGGGCACGGTGACTTATAAGATGGCATCGCGTTTGCGCCGATTGTATAATCAGATGCCCGAGCCTAAGTATGTGATTGCGATGGGTGCTTGTACGGTGGGTGGTGGCCCTTATTTTAAATATGGTTACCATGTTGTTAAGGGTGTGGATTTGGTCGTGCCTGTGGATGTTTATATTCCGGGTTGCCCGCCTCGGCCGGAGGCGTTGATTGAGGGTTTGATGCGTTTGCAGGATAAGATATCGGATCAAACGATTGGTTTGCCTAAGGGCTCGATCGCAGCGAGTAAGCGGAGCGGTATTCCGACGCCTGCGCCTGTGAAGATTTGATGGGTGTGGATTTTCTGAATGATCGAAGCCTACCGTTGTTGACGGTAGGCTTTTTTTTGAGATGTTTTTGGTCGCAGATTTGTTTTTTTTGAGTTTGCATTTTAAAGGAGCGCCTTTGATGGGAATACTGGAAAAAGATGGGGCTTCTAAAAAAATAAAGCTAGAGGTTTGTCCGGCTTGCCAGAGTCGGGGTAGGGCAGTGAAGGGGATTACCGTGGCATCTTTGGTTTGTCAGGAGGCTTGGCGGGGGTTGCCTACGATAGAAGGGTTTTATTTTTGTTCAAGCATCGATTGCGCGGTTGTTTATTTTCATTTGCAGATGGATATGCTGATTGGTGGTCAGCAGATGAGGGTGGGTGTGGGGCAGAAAGAAAGGGGGCTTGGGCGACGGGTTTGTTATTGTTTTGGTTACACGGCGGCGGATGTGACGGAGCAAGTTTTTCAAACGGGGGCTTGCGATATTTTAGATGAGATTAAAGAGAAGTGCAGGCAAGGGTTAAGCAGGTGCGAGCGGGAAAATCCGCAAGGCTTTTGTTGTTTGGGTTGTGTGGGCGGGGTGGTTAAAGACGCGATGAGTCGGCAGGGGCTTGAGGGTAAAGGCGGGGATGATGAGTAGGGGGAAGAAGCTGATGGATATAGGTAATCGAAAATGAGTGATTTATAAAACGCGATCGAGTAGACGGTATCCTACTGCTTCTGCGACGTGTTGGGGTTGGATTTGTGGAGAAGCTTGGACGTCTGCGATGGTTCTGCTGACTCTTCTGATTTTGTCGTAGGCTCTTGCGGAGAGGTTGAGTTCTGTCATGGCTGCTTTGAGTATGTCTTGGCTTTGGTTGCAGAGGGTTGCGATTTGATCGAGCTGTTTGTTGGTGAGATTTGCGTTTATTTTGCCTTGATTATCTTGGCGTTGGTTTTGTATTTTTCTTGCATCTAGGACTTGTTTGTGGATTTGCTTTGTGCTTGTGCCGGTGCCTTTGGCTTTGAGTTGTTCGTAGGGGATGCGCGGTACTTCGACGTGTATATCGATGCGGTCGATCATGGGTCCGCTGATTTTGGAAAGGTAGCGTTCCATTTGTTTTTGTGAGAATTCGTCGCTGGGTTTGTCGCCTTTGGGTGTGGGGTTCATGGCTGCGACGAGCATAAAATCTGAGGGGAACTGTAGCGAGCTGTGGGCTCTTGCGATGGTGACGTGTCCGTCTTCGAGTGGTTGTCTCAGTGTTTCTAGGACGGGTCTGGGGAATTCTGGCATTTCGTCTAGGAAGAGTATGCCGTGGTGTGCGAGTGAGACTTCGCCTGGTCTAGGTATGCTTCCGCCTCCGATCATGGCGGCGGCGGAGGATGTGTGGTGTGGCGTTCTGATGGGTCTGGTGGTGATGAGTGGTTGTCCTTTGGGGAGCTGTCCGACGGATGAAAAGATGCGTGTGACTTGTAATGCTTCTTGGCGTGAAAGTGGCGGTAAGACTCCTGCTAGGGCTCTGCTCATAAGTGTTTTGCCGGTGCCTGCTGGGCCGATCATGAGTACGTTGTGTCCGCCTGCTGCTGCGATGGTGAGTGCGCGTTTGACGTGTTCTTGTCCTTTGACTTCTTGAAAATCGACGGTGCTTCTGTTTTGTGTGAGCGCTTGGTCTACATCAAATTCGGGGTGAGGCTGTATTTCTAGATTGCCGTTGAGGAAGCCGATGACTTGCGTGAGATTTTGTGCGGGGTAAACGTTGATGCCTTGGACGGCGCTTGCTTCATCGGCGTTTTGTGCGGGTATGACAATGCCTTGCATGTTCATTTCTTTTGCTAGTATAGCTAGGTTGATGA
>CAZSSX010000165.1:0-6157 GCA_964609545.1 uncultured Phycisphaeraceae bacterium
TATAAAAGATGCTTGGCCTAGGGTGTTTCGGTCGTAAGGCTTGGGATAATGTTTTTCTCTGAGAAGAATCGAGACGCGGTGTTGAGGGTCATCGTCTACTGCATCCAGCGCTTGTAGGCAGAGGTCTTTGGAAGGCGGGAGGGTTTGCTCATCGAATCGGGGTTTGCGTATCATGTCGGTGATAAGGGGCAGTGCTTGTTCGATTTTTGAGCCGATGAGCGTTGCACCTACGCGGAAATATGAGATGCCAGCATCTGTTCCTCGTTGTATGCCGAGCTGATCCAGCGCATCGGAATGCTCTTTTGCATTTTTGTCGCCCGCGCCTCGACAGAGGATTTCTTCTAGCAGTGCTGCGACGCCTTGGTTTTGTTGGGGTTCTTGACTGACGCCCGCGGGCATGAGTATGGAGACGGCCAATGATTTAACGCCTGTGAGTGGCTGGGCCAATAGTGATAAGCCGTTGTCTAGTGTATGTGTGTGTATTTCGCTCATGCGATCATTTTACCTGCGAATCTCTAGGCCCGCCATGGGCGCAGCAGAAATGCATTAGAAAAAAAATTGGGCGTGGCGAGAATGCGGTGAAGTGTTTACAATATCGGGATGATTAAGCAGGCCAAAAGGCATCCTATTAAGATTGAAAAGCGTTTTTATTTGGCGACTCGTCGCGTGTGTCGAGAGAAGGCGCCTGGTGTTTTTTTTGCGAGCCATCAACTACCCAAAGCTGATCGTTATGCTTTTTATGTTTGCTTTGCCGCGATCAACCAATTGCACGAGATTTTGGTTTATGAAACGCCTAAGACTGAGGGGCAAGAGGCTGGCTGCCAGGGAGATGGAGATTGCCAAAGCTGCACGGGGCATTTGGGCCAAGCAGCTGGGGAGGAAGATGCGATGCCCGCGGGGGTCAACCGGATCGCTTCTATTCCTAGCGCGGGAGAAGGAGCTGCACGTACGGGCCAAGACGCTGGGGCAAGCCAAGAAGCATGCGATTCAGCTGGGGCAAAAGAGGAGGGTTGTTGCAGCGGGGAATCACCCGAACAAAAGATGGCCGTTTGTTTATCGGTGCTGGATTATTTATTTGAGGGGCAAGCCACAGGGAAAATGGAGCTTGATGGGTTTTATGAGGTTGCGCGCTATCATGGCCTAAGTTTGGATTATTTTGTGCAGCTGAGCCGGAGCCTTGCTGATTATGTTAATGCGGTGCGGGTAGAAAGCTGGACGCAATTGCGGGATTTATTTTGGGGACGAGCCGGAGCTGGGCTTGGGCTGATGCATTGGCTGGGGCGGGGCAATTTGGATCAGCAAAGCTTGCTGCTGGGTCGGGCGCTGGGTGCGGGTTTGGAATTGACCGATGCGCTTTATGATGTGCGCCAGTGGGATTGCGATCGCTTTTTACTGCCCCGTCATGATTTAGAAAAATTTGATTTAACCGAATCGGATATTAAAGGTTTTGCTATGGGGCAAGCTTCTGCCGGGGCTGATAAGCGGTGGGATGCTTTTGTAGATTTTGAGGTTGCGCGCGGGCAGCAGCTGCTAGTGGCGGGGCTTAAAACGATTAAGCCTTTGCCTAGCGGATATCGTAGCGCCATCGCGCACCTGGCGCTGCAAGCCAACGAGCGGCTCAAGCGGGCAAGGCATGATGGGGGGCGATGCTTTGAAAAAGAAAAAAAAATCGGCTGGCTTGGCAATGCTAAGCTGCTAAGCAGGACGGTGAAAATCTGTAAAAATCCAGATTTGGCATCACAATTTATTGGGTGATGCCAAAAACCAAAAGTAGGCGAGGACAGCATAGCGTTCGGGAAAATCTAGTGATCTACTTCTCTGAATCCTATACTGCCAACCTGTAAAAAAAAACTTATCGAAATGCATCTCATCGATCACACCTTGACGCGATGTATCAATACAGCAATGACTCCCCACTCAGATGAGATTCGCTCATCAATGCAGCCCGAGCCTCAATAAAAAAAGCCCGATGCTATGCGTAACATCGGGCTCTTTAAAAAAATTCAATTCGGATTTATTTCATCTTCGTCGTGCCCGGCATCGCCACAGGGTAATACCCATCAGCGTTAGGAAGAATCGGCGGAGCAGCATCCCAAGCATATTGTTGAGGGGCTAAGCAATGTGTTGAACGATTCGCTTTCTTCAAAGTAATTTTCGCTCCCGTATAAGACGCAATACGTCCCATGATTCCCGTCAGCGTACTTTTCGCGCCGATCTCAGCCTCGTTATAAGGCAAGTTTTTTCGAATCGCATTAAAAAGATCATCATGTTCAATCTGATACGCGTTAATCCCACGCTGTTTTTTCACTTTCCAAATCGTCTTGCCTTTGTAATTTTTAATCCGGAAACCAGAGACCGAACAGAAGCCCTTCGTGCCGTGAATGTTTTCGCTAATTTCGTTAGACGCACCTTGAATTTGTCGTGATTTACTGAGCATGCGCGTTCCAATGTCCCACTTTTTACCATATGCAAATTCCACCGAATGATGATCATAGATGTGCCCATAATCTTTTCCGGTACGCACCTGCCTGCCCGATAGCGCCGAGCAAGCATTAGGATAATCATCCATCACCCAGTTACAAATATCGATATTGTGAATGTGCTGTTCGACAATATGATCCCCGCCTAGCCATGCAAAGTAATACCAGTTGCGCATCTGATATTCCATCTCGGTAAGGTTGCCGTATTTAGCCGTTAAGCCCGCGCGCGTTCTCACCTGCGCAGCCCCTTGTAGCCAATAAGTTCTCATCATCAAAATATCACCGATCGCACCATCTTGGATGCGTTTCACCGTTTCAATATAATGCGGGTCGTGGTGACGTTGCAGCCCCACGCCAATTTTCAAATTTTTTGTTTTTGCAATCTTGGCTGTTTCAAGAACCTGATGAACCCCCGGCACATCGACAGCCACCGGTTTTTCCATAAAAACATGCTTGCCTTGCGCCACCGCATGAGCAAAATGAATCGGTCTAAAACCAGGCGGCGTAGCCAAAATAACCATATCCACATCATCCAACGCCATCACTTTTTGATAAGCATCAAATCCCGAAAATTGCCTAGCCTTAGGCACATCAATCCGAGAAGCATCTTTCACCGCAAAACGCAAACTTCTTAAACTGCTACTAATCTGATCCCCAAAAGCATCACCCATCGCCACGATTTTCACAGGCCCATCAGTCGAAAGCGCTTGCCCCGCAGCACCCGTCCCCCTCCCCCCGCAACCGATCAATGCGATACGAATCGTGTGCCCTTCCCCCGCGTAGCTTGCTTTTGATATCGCCAAGCTACTGGCTAGCACCGCCCCCGTGGCTGCACTGGTTTTTATAAAATCTCGGCGAGTGGGTTGATTATCCATAAAAAATACTCCGTGTTAATGTTCTCTTAGCTTACTAAAATACAAGTCTCTCTAACCAACAAAACCTTTCCTCAGCATCTTATTGGCTACTTCTTCTTTGTTCATTCTTGCGGCGATTCTCCGACTTCTTACGATAAGGCTTCTTCGTACCATCAGGCCGATTAAATTTATTCTCCGCCGTACTAGACCCATCTCCTACCGCCGGGCTTCCCCCCGCCCGATTAGCATCAACAGCCCTCTTTTTCCATGACGGCTTATCGCTAGCTTCTTGTTTTTTGTCCCATGGCTTTGAAACCGTTTTTCCTTCATCACCATTGACTACTTCAGGCGCCTCTTTCTTTTGGATCGACGAGACTTCTGCACTAGGCTTAACCCAAGCCGTCTTAATCTTAGCTTTGGCTTGAGGCTCAACATCTTGAAACTCAGCATCCTTAAACTTAGTCTCTCTAGCCTCATTCCCCGCCTTATCCTCCTTAGCCTTATCCTCCTTAGCCTTATCCTCCTTAGGCTTATCCTCAAGCTTATCCCTAGGCTCCGTCGCAGGCTCCCCATTCACACGAACAAGCTTACCATTAACAGTCTTATACTTCGCTTTCCAGCTAGGCGCTGCCACAGCCTTGGCGCCCGCCTCTGCCGGCTTACCTGCTGCTTTATCTGCTACACTTTTTTGTTTTTTAATCGCACCCGTCTTAACTGTTTGACGCGGCGTGTCCCCGGGTTTTTGCATAATAAACAGATAATTAAACCCCCTCAAGAAAAAATTGCCCTCCTCTGCCGCCCTGCGATAGTTACCCATCTCAAGCGTTTTATTATGCCTCACCACAGAAATAATATCCACAGGCGTAAAAAGCTTGCTCAGCGAAGCAAACAGCTCAAAACCAATAGGATGAAAACCCTTATTAAGCCCCTTCTTCTCATAGCTATCACTCACATACAAAGCCATATATCGACCAGGCTTGAGAATCCGATACATCTCCCCAATCACTTCGTCCATCGCATCATAATATTCATCCCCCGCAGGAATTTTCCCAATGCACCGAGGATCATCGGAATAATCCACATGCGTGCCATAAGGCGGATCAATAAAAACAAAATCCACATGCCCATCTGGCAACGGCATTTTTCGAGAATCCACAAACTCAATCTCATCCCGCGTAGGATTCAAATCATACCCAATCGCACGACGCCCCAAATCCTTAGCCACATCCAAAGAAGTCCCACTCCCGCAACAAGGATCCACTATCAAATCATTCGCTTGCGTATAACGCTCAAGCAAATTCCAAATAATATAACTAGGCGTCGCCCCGATATAATTCGGGTCACCCTGCACACCCTTCCCATAATGCTGGGAAGGATACTCCCAAAGCGTAGTAGGCTGGATTCTCAACGGGGGCTTGATAAAGGATTTATTCATCGAGGCATTATAGCATGAAGCACCTAAAATAGCACCTCCCCCAAAACACCAAAAACAATCCCACCATCACACCCTAACCCATAGGCAAGCTGATCGTAAATTCCGTGCCCTTACCCACCGCCGAAATCAGCGTCAACTCCCCACCGTGTTCCTCCACAATACGCCTACTCGTCGGCAAACCCAACCCCGTCCCCCCACGCTTAGAAGAAAAATAAGGCTGAAAAATCTTCCCCAGCGTCTCTTGATCAATCCCAGGCCCAGTATCCGTAATATGTAACTGCACCCGATCTTCACCCTCACCCTTCACCCGTTCCGTACGAATCAAAAGCTCATCATTACCACCCGCAGCCAAGTGATTATTTTTCGCATCGATCATCGCCTGATAAGCATTGATCAGCAAATTCAAAATCGCCTGCTTAAGCACCCCGTGATCAACCCTCACCCAAGGCAAATTCGGCTCAAGCTGATGCCGCAAAGTAATCGACGCCGTATCAGTCTGTGGCTTAAAAAATTCCGTAATCTCCTGAGCCAACTCGTTTAAATCCGTAAGCTGCAAATCCAGTTTCATCCGACCAGCAAATCGCAAAAAATCCTCCAAAATCGTCTTAAGCCGAGACGTCTCCTTAGCAAGCGATGCAAACCGCCGAGAAATACGACCAATCTCCTCAGACAAAGCCGCATCCCCACCACTAGCATTAACCAAATGCCCCAAGTCCTCCTCCAAAAGCTGAATATTAAGCCCAACCGTTGAAAGCGGATTTTTAATCTCATGAGCCAGCCCACCAGTGAGCGTACCAATCTCAGCCAACCGCTCCGCCGTCTGCGCCCGCTGCAACAACCGCTGCGTCCGCGCCTCACTACGCTTGCTCGCCAGATAAACCAGCGGAAGCATCAAAACCCCACCCAATATCAGCCCCAAAGTTATACTTAAAAATTCCATCCCCTAAGGATAACCTTTTTTCCAAACAAGGCCATCCCCCAAAAAAAATAATCACAACCCACATCCCCACCAGCCCCACCATGAACCAACCACCACCCAACGAAACCCATCATCCCACTTCAAAATGCTACTTTAATTTCTAAGCACTCGCGAAATCCTCTCATCTAATTCTTCTAACGCAGACACTATTGAACGAACCACATCTTTATCAAATTCGTCGCGGTTTTCCTCTTCATGCACCCCTTTGTTGAGATATTCCCACTCGCGAGATAAGCCATTGCCACCATCACCAAGTAAAAGCTTAATGGCATCAAGGATCGGTTCTTTATCAGCACCCTTAAAATCTTTTTTGCCGATTGCCTTTTTCAATTGCTCTGTAAGGTTTCTCAGCCCTATAGGGTCTGACGCTGATCGCATCTTTATGCTCAAATTCCCATCGCCAAACTTG
>CAZSSX010000166.1:0-6152 GCA_964609545.1 uncultured Phycisphaeraceae bacterium
CTTAAACAACGGCATCAATCGTTCGGAGACGCCTGATCCACACTGTATATTAAGCACGACATCAAAACGATGGCGGATTCCAAAATGTGTCAGCCTCAGATATAAAAAGACTAATCCCACAAAGATACATCCCATCACTGCGACATTCAAAAGCATTAGCCCGCATGCCATGCCTAGGATAATGACCCACAAGACAAATGCAGTATCCCGGGTATCTTTTAGCACATTACGAAAACGCACCACAGAAAAGACAGCGAGCAACCCAAAGGCCACGGCTAAATTATTGGACATCATCGACATCACTAAGGAGACAATCACCGGTAGGACCACTAGCGATGCGACATACATGCGTGAATAGGACAAACCCGAATGGGTCCACATATAAATCCACGCGACCAGTTGGCCTAGTGCAAAGGCCAGCAGTAAAACGAGCAGCATCGTCTCTGGCGAAGACAAGCCTGGGCCCATGGAGCCTGTACTAAAAAAATCAAAAACTTTTTGCATCTCTCATTCCCAAAAGAATCCTAAAAAACCCAATCCAATCTACACGTTCATCCACTAATCCCGCGGCCGCCATAGTGATGATCTAAAGCGTCCACACAGGTTACATATTTAGGCATTGAGCCTCTCTGAAGATTAAACGTATGTACTAACGTTCTCATCCAGCCTGGGAACCTGTCCGTAAATTTCAATTCCAACACTACGCCATGCATATCCGCGTGAACTCTGCCATTGTTCAGGCCTACGCCATGACCCACGCGGTAATCCCGGGCGATCAGGTCGCGGTCGAGTGTCACGCGCGAGGAGTCATCCTCTGGATTAACAAAGGCTTCACGCTTATAAGAAACAAAAGCGCTGCCGGTGGCGCCGATGCTGCTTTGGAGATGACAGAATTTTTGAAGCGCCTCGAAGTCTTTGGCTTTGCGACTAAACGTATCGCTAATGATGGGTTGATGTCCGTTAAGCAGGCGGTTGACCGATGATCGCTTGACCATCGCGCGGGACTTGCAAATCATATCATTCATGCGGCGTTTGACCTCAAAAAAAACGGGGGTTTCCGTATCGTCATCATAAAAACGCACACGTAATTTATAGCGATTTTTATGGCCATACTCCGTAGCCATCATTAAGTCGTACTTAAAATTGTCCAGATACAAACTATGTACCGGATAGCCAACGCCACTTTCTTTAGGATTATTGATATCTTCCACCAGATATTGGAGTACAAATTCACGGATTTGGCGGGCTTTGGGATCGCTCACGATATACTTAAGTTCAAATCTGCTTTCCTGCATTTTTTGCTGTCTAGCCATACAAAACACCTCGAGATTCAATACAGAACACCTACATCACATCCCCAAGCACTATCAATACACCAAAACACACGCGTATCTACGCGACACTTAAAATACAAGCAAAAAAATATTCATTCCAGTAACATCGCGTGTATTGGCAGGTATCGCACAAATATAAAATGTACACGCAACGACCTATTTTAACACAAATATCACAAAAAACAAGTGAAAAGCGGAATACGCCTCCCTACGTCCCCCAATGAGAATAAAGAGTCGCTATTCACGCCACCACGCCAGATGTCCATCAATTTAAAATCAAAAGGATGAATGAAAAAGGTACCACGATAGCCGATCGTTTTATAGCGTTTAAAACTAAAACGTCCGGCATATAAATCCTACTTAAAACCCACGTTAAATGATCTGCTTGTGGCACATCGCGTTAATTTTTAATTTTTAATTTTTCTTGCTGGGCTATTAGATTTAAGATTTTGCGTTTAATTTTTTCGTATTCGGTTCGATTGTTGATCGCTTTGAAGGAGCCTTGGAGCTGTGCTTTGCCTAGGCGGTCTATGAAATAAGGGGATTTTTTTTGAAGGATGAGTGTCGAACGCAGTAGCTTGGCCATGAGTTTTTTCCCGTTGGCGTTGTTGTAGGGATAGAGGTATCCCGCGCCTTGGTATTTCCCGTAGTGCTGGCGTTGTGGTCCGGCGAATAGGTAATATTGTAGGGTGACATTCATCGCTTGTGAATCGACGGGTGTTTTGCCCGCCACTGGATGCCAAAGCATATCGAGCATGACGACTTGGTTGGGTAGGTCATCGTCTCCATCTATGAGGATGATGTGGGCTCTGCCTTGCACGTCGGCGTAATAGAGGGCTCTTTGGAATTGGCCTTGGATGCCGGCTACGTTTTTTTCTTTGCTTGAGACTGTGAATGTGTCGCCTAGCCCGTAGTTGATGAGATTAAAGGTATCGGAAACGACTTGGCAGCCGACTAGGCCGACGCTGATCATGAGAAGCCAAACGAGGTTGCTGATTTTTTTTCGATGGACAGCTTTGCATTTTTTAAAATTTAATTTTGGGGATTTCATATGTTATTCTTTATTTAAGTGTTTTCTATCGATCCCACTTTTTCGGGTTGAACGGCTACGTCTAGGAGTTGGCTAGCTTCTGCGGGGTTAAGGTCAATGGCTTTGGGTTGGGGGGGTGCTTCTAAGATTTTTTCTTGTGAGGGCTGGCTGGTGACTTGTTTGAGTCCTAAATATTGGGTGATATTGCTTTCAGTAATGAGCCTCAACAACTCCCGCGGTATGGTGGGAAGGCCGGTGCCGTTGGCTAGGGAGCTGACGGTTAAGAGCTGATGGATGACTTGGGCTGGGGTATCAAATGGGTAGTTGCTGCCCATGATGATTTTGTCTATGACGTTGCGTTGATAGGCGGCGATTAAGACTTGATACAGGTCCCAAGATCTTGAGCCTACGGCTGAGATATCTGCGTAGACATGGGCGTGCCGACCCAGCATGGCTAGGCAGTGATCGGTGAAAGGCTGGCCCATTTGCGCGATGACTATTTTGAGATTGGGGAAGTCTGATGCGATGGAGTCGATGAGTAAGGGGTCTCCAAATGCTAATTGGCCTACGGCTGAAAAGATCTCGGCGTTATCAAAAATAATGGGTAGCTTGAGTGTTTGGCATTTTTCATAAAGGCGATAGGCATCTGTATGGCTGGGGTGAAATCCGTGTAGCGCGGGATTGATGACGACGCCTTGCAGATCGCAGGCTTTGATTGATGCCAACGCTTGATCTAGGTCGGTGTTGATAGGGTTCACGCCTGCAAAGCCGATGAGTTTTTCTGGGGCAATTTCTACGATTTTGGCGACTTGTTGATTAGATAAGCCGGTGTTTTTTTGGTCGGCCACCGGTGCTAGGCCTAGGATGACGCCTAGGTCGATGGGCTGAATGGCTTCTTTGAATGCTTGTGTGGTTGTGTTGGTTCTTTGCCAGGGGGTTTTTTGGATATTGCGTATCCGCTGCGCCGCTTTTTGGCCTAGCTGATCTGGACTTTCCCACGGCCTAATGTAGATATCAACGATCATAATGGATTCCTCTGATGCTTCGGCGCTGGCAGTCATTTTTACTTGGGTTATTTTACCCGTTACTCACTTCATCGCCAAATTGGCAGATGCCGCTATAAAAAAACAAGGGAACCCTTATTGGTGGGGTTCCCTTGGATTATTGGGGTGGCGTTTGGATTTTTTGCGGTTAGGCATTTTCCGCATTGTATTGCTCTGCGGTGAGTAGTTGATCGAAGTCATTGGTATTTTCAACTTTGATTTTAATCAGCCAACCTTTGTCCCAAGCGTCTTGGTTTAGGATTGCGGGGTCGTCGATGACCTGCTGATTGACTTCAATGACTTGGCCTGCAACGCCTGTGTAGACCTCGCTGGTGGCTTTGACGGATTCTACTTCGCCGAATGTTTCTGCTTTGTCGATGGCGCCTTCTTCTGCTGAGATATCCACAAAGGTCACGTCTGAAAGCTCATCTATCGCGAATTTTGTGATTCCGATGGTGACGATATCGCCTTGGATTTGGTGCCATTCGTGGGATGAAAGATATTTACGATCTGCGGGTGCTGCCATTTTTGTCTCCTGAATAATATTTAACCCTCTGGGGGAACATGATAGGTAATTCTCCGATGCTATCAAATGCATGGCTGAGAAAATGGGCGATTGAAAGGGTTTAAAAGGAAAGAAAAGATAAAATTTCTTTTTCCACATTTACAAAGAGGCCTAGCCTTTGGATAATGGGTGTACCTCTTTTGGAGAACAGATATGAAAATCGCAATCGGTGCAGATCATGGCGGATATCCCATCAAAGCCCAGGTCATTACACTTCTGGAATCTTTGGGACATCAAGTGCTTGATTTAGGCGCTCACGAATATAATGCCACAGATGACTATCCTGATTTTGCGCGTTATGTGGGGCAAGCGATTCAGCATCAGCAAGCCCAGCGCGGGATTATTCTTTGCGGGTCGGGGGTTGGGGCTTGCATTGCGGCCAACAAAATGAAGGGGGTGCGCGCCTGCGTTTGTCATGATATTTATTCGGCATCGCAAGGGGTGGAACACGATGATATGAACGTGTTGTGCTTAGGTGGGCGGATCATCGGGCAGGCGCTGATCCCTTCGTTGATCACCGCGTTTGCATCGGCTACGTTCGACACCGATGCTCGATTTGTACGTCGGCTTGAAAAAGTGAAAGCCATCGAAGCGGCGGAATATAAATCGTAAAATTATTTCTCTTCATCACCTCACGCAAAAAAAACTTCCTTCCGCTAAAGCTTAAATGGTAGCACGAGCTAAACCGTTTGAGGTTGAGAGAAGGGCTGATCAAGACAAAGGGATGCCATGGCTCCAATGGACAGCAAGCTTATCACAGACCCCGCGCATACGGCGATGATCATTGTCGATCATGGCTCCAAGCGGGAGCAATCTAACGCGATGCTACTCGAATTTGTGGAGATGTTTCGCGAGCGTACGGATTGCGCCATTGTTGAGCCTGCGCATATGGAATTGGCATCGCCTAGCATCGGTCAGGCGTTTGATCGCTGCGTGATGCGTGGGGCTAGGCGGGTGGTTGTGATGCCTTATTTTTTGGCGCCTGGCAGGCATTGGGAAAAAGATATTCCTCGCATCACCGAGCGGGCGGCGGCTAAACATTCGGGGGTTGGTTTTATGGTTGGCGCGCCTATCGGTTTGCATGATTTGATGATTCAGCTGATTCAGAGCCGTTTTGATCATTGTGTTAAACACGCATCGGGTTTGGCAGATTCCTGCGAGAATTGCGCGGGTTTAGATCGCTGTCACATGCTGGGCGAGTCGGCTTAAGTTTTTTAGCAGCCGGCGTATATTGCAAGCCCATTAAGATTTTATCTAATAAAAAAGGCGACGCACAGTGAATTGAAACACTGTATGTCGCCTAGCAACCACCCGCCCATCATCACTCATTACCAAATTATTCCCCGGTCATCCACTTTCGCACCTGTTTATAAATTTGATGCGCGGGGGCGGGAGTGGGCTCTTGGTTTTTTACTTCTGAAGGATTCCGCATCTCTTGAATTTCTTCAGCAGCATCGGCTTGATCACCCTGCCTAGCTTTGGTCGCTGCATCGGCCAGGGTATCGCTTGGAGAGGATTCGGCTGTTCGCAATCTAGCCACGACATCCGCATCACGCAGCATATCCAGCAAAAGATCTTTAATCCCATCCTCTGTCAGCGACAACGGTTCTGCTTGCTTTGCTTTTGCTTCGGGGTTCTCTTGCGCATCGGCGGGCAGCGGTTCTGAATGATCGACGATTAGTCTTTGTTGAGCCTTTTTAGAATCTTCGTGGGATACGCTATCCATCGGCCCTTGCGTATTTAATAAATCTCGGATCTCATCTGCGATCTCCGTGGATTTATCTAACGATTGATCGATAGATAAATCGTTAGATAAATCCACGTTTTTCATATCGCTTTGTTTTTCTAACTCTTCGGGCAAATCCTCTGGCGAAGTTTCGGCCAAGCCACGCGCAACGGCATCAGCCTCGCAATGCGCGAGATGCCCTTGCGAGTGGGCTTCGCTTGGCGCATCTAACCGAGCCATGGTTTGAAGATCTGCAGCTTGGGTCTGGGACAACTGCTGATCATGGGTGCTTTGCTCTTTGGCATTGGACAATGCCAAATCCTCCGCATCCCCCGCAGCTGCTACTTTTTCTGTTTCTTCTATTTCTATAGGCTCCGCGGAAGGATCTTGCGATACATTGCAAATCGTTAACGCCGAGGGATCTTGCTCTTCAAAATCATACTGCCACTGATCC
>CAZSSX010000167.1:0-6107 GCA_964609545.1 uncultured Phycisphaeraceae bacterium
TTCTTTTTGTTTTGCTTTCGCTGTTTTTTTTGTTTATTTTAAGTGGTCAGCTGATTTATTTGACGACGATGAAATCGGGAGAATCTAAGCGATTAGCTGAGAGTTTGTTGATTCGCAGCCGCCTGATTCCTACTTCTCGCGGGCGTATTTTAGATCGCAATGGTTTGGTCTTGGCTGAGGATATTGCGTCTTATGATCTTTCGGTGCATTTTGATTTGCTCAATACGCGGTGGGCTTTTGAGCGGGCCAGCCTACGGGCGAAGAAGGCGGCGGGGTCTACGGCGTGGGATGTTTTTAATTTTGAACAGAAGCAGCGATTGATTCGGAAAGAACAGGTTTTTTTTCAGCGGCAGGTGGATGAACTTTGGGCGAGTTTGGCATCGGATTTCAGCTCCTCTGCGGAGGAGCTGAATGTGATTAAAAATAAGATTTTAAGGCAGGTGCAGAATATTTCTAGCTCGGTGTCGAGGCGGAAGTATGACAAGTTACGCAAAGTGCTGGGCAAAGATATTGATTACGCTAAGGCCATCACACGGGTGCGGGAGGAGACGCGTTTTTATCCTGTTTTACGGCATTTAACGGAGGCGGATGTGGTGCGTGTGAAGCAATTGATCGCTGGTTCGGATGAGGATTCTGTTTGGTCGCGTGTGCGTGCGACGCCTTCGCGGTATCGTATTTATCGTTTTGAGGAGATTGATCTTTCGATTGATTTGAACCATTTTCCGACGGCGATGCGTAGCAGAGACCTGAAGCTGATGAAAGTTGGCGGTGTGGGTTTTCGGATTATTGGTCGGATGACGGGTGTTTTAAAAGAGGATTTTAAGGGTAAGCATTTTGATTTATTTACTCGGCTTAATGGTTATCGCGCGGGAGATGAGAAAGGGATTTGGGGTCTTGAACAGACGCAGGAAACTATTTTGCGTGGCTCTCGGGGGTATGATACGGTGAATATGGATACGGGTGAGAAGAGCCATGTTGGGCCTATTGTGGGTAAGGATGTTTATACGACGATTGATATTATGCTTCAGGCCAGAATTGCGGGATTGATGTCTGAGGAGGTGGGTTTGATGTCGGTGCAGCCTTGGCATAAGAATAAACACTTGGCGCTGGGCACTGCCCTCAAGGGTGCTGCTGTGGTGATGGACGTGAAGTCTGGCGAGATTATTGCTGCGGTCAGTGCGCCTGGGATTACGCGTAAGCAATTTCGCGAGGATCCCCAGAGTGTGTTTAAGGATACTAATTTCTATTTTCGGCCTACGCAGGTCAGTTATGCGCCGGGTTCGATTGTTAAGCCTTTGGTTTATAATATGGCTGTTGCTGAGGGTAAGATCCGGTGGGATACTCGGATTACATGCGTGGGCCATTATTTTAAGAGTAAGCCTAATAGTTTGCGCTGTTGGATTTATCGCCAGACCGGTGGTGCGGTTACGCATAGCCCCGGCGGTGCGGTCGATGCGCTTGGTGGTGCCGAGGCGATTAAGCGGAGTTGTAATCTTTATTTTTATACGCTGGGTGATAAGCTCGGCGGAGAGGGTTTGGTTAAGTGGTATAAGAAGTTTGGTTTGAGGCAGGATGATTATGAGACGGGTTTACCCGACGATAGCCGCGGTCGGTTGCCTAGGGTTAAGGCGGGTGTGCGGATGCCTCGGGAGGATGGTATTTTCATGGGTATTGGGCAGGGGCCTATTAGCTGGACGCTTGTGCATGCGGTTTCAGCTTTTGCCACGATTGCCCGTGGCGGTGAATATATTAGCCCCACTTTTGTAAAGAGCGGGAAGCAGAAAAGACGCCGAGAGGATTTACATCTTGATGGCGATGCGGTGGTGAATACGCTAAAAGGCTTGTATAAAGGTGCCAACGAGTATGGGGGGACGACTTATAAAATTTATAATACGGATGGCTCGATGGGTGCGGAGCGTATTTTTAATGTGCGGGGGGTAACAGTGCGAGCCAAGTCTGGCACCGCGACGGCTGATCGTGCGAGATATGATAAAAATAAAGATGGGGTGATTGATGATCGCGATCCTTTTGAGCCTCGCGATCATGCTTGGGTTTTGGCGATGGTTTCTAAGCCAGGCTCATTGATGCCCGATTATGTGGTGGGTGTTGTGGTTGAGTATGGCGGGTCTGGCGGCAGGGTTGCGGGGCCTATTGTGAATCAGATTTTGCACGCGATGCAGGCTGAGGGTTTGCTTCCTTTAGGTGATTCGGATTAGATGGCTAGGTCATGGAAAATCACGGGGAATTTGGCATCGGTGAGTGCATCTCTGATGCGTTTGATATGTTGGGCATCGCGTGTTTCGACGACGCAGTGGACGAGTACCGCGTTGAGGTCTTCGCCGGCAAAGGCGCGGTCGTGTGCGATGTCTTTGACCGATGCGCCTTGGTCTGCCAGTAGTTTTGTGAAGACGGCTAGGCCTCCCGGGCGGTCGCTGATGGTTGCTTGAAATCTACAGAGCCTGCCATCTGCGACGAGTCCGCGTTCGATGATTTGATCTAGCACGGTGGTGTCGATGTTTCCGCCACAAAGTGGTATGACTATTTTTTTGTTTTTGATTTGTGGTAGTTTGCCTTGTAGGCAAGCGGCTAGGCCCGCGGCGCCAGCGCCTTCGACGACTGATTTTTCTAATTCGATAAGCCTTAAGACCGCGATGGCGATGGCGCGTTCGCCGACGGATACGAGAGCGTCGATGCGATCTTTTGCGATGTGGTAGGCATTATCGCCTACGCGTGGCACCGCTAATCCGTCTGCTATGGTGGGTGTGCTGTCGATTAAAATGGGTGCGTTGTTTTGACATGCTGCGCTGAAGCTTGCGCATCTTTTGGGTTCAACGCCGTAGATTTTGATCTGGGGATTGATTGATTTTGCAGCCAGTGCGATGCCCGCGATGAGGCCCGCGCCCCCGATGGGTACAATGATGGCTTGTGTGTCTGGGTGTTGATCTAAGATTTCTAAAGCGATGGTGCCTTGCCCAGCGATGATGGTCAGATCGTCGAATCCATTGATGTAGGTGAGATTATTTTCTTGGACAAGTGTCATGGCGTGTTTTTTTGCATCGTGTATATTTTGCCCGTGGCGGATGACTTTGGCGCCTAGGTTTTGACAGTTGACGATTTTCATCAGGGGTGCGAATGTGGGCATGACAACTGTGGCGGGTATGTTTAATCTTTGTGCGTGGTGTGCGATGCCCAGTGCGTGGTTCCCCGCTGATGCTGCGATGACGCCTTGCTGTTTTTGTTTTGGGCTGAGCTGTAAGAGTGTGTTCAGCGCGCCTCTTTCTTTGAAGCTTCCGGTTTGTTGTTTGCATTCATTTTTGAGATAGACTTGCGCGTTGAGTATTTTTGAGAGCTTGGGCGAGTAGGTACAGGGTGTTTGATAGATGTATGGGGTGATGCGTGTGGCGGCTTGTTGGATATCTTTGAGGGTGAGGGTCATGGCGGGGCCTTTTTGTTTTTTAAAAAAAGGAGGGGTATTTAGAGAGACATTGGATTTGGATTAAATATTTGTATTTTATTTTTTTGATAACGCGGGGTCTGTCATGCCTAGCGAATTGAAGGCTTCGATGCGTATGAGGCATGAATCGCAGTGTTGACAGGCTTGCCCGGCGGGGTCGGGATCGTAGCAGCTGTGCGTCAGTTTGTAATCGACGTTGAGGGCTAACCCTTTGCTGATGATTTGAGGCTTGGTCCATTGCATCAGCGGTGTGTGGATTTGCATGGGGCTGCCTTGGACGCCCGCTTTGGTTGCCAGATTGGCCATGGTTTGGAAGGCTTGAATATATTCGGGCCTACAGTCGGGGTATCCGGAATAGTCCACCGCGTTTACGCCTAGGAAGATGTTTTGAGATTTGACCACCTCGGCCAAGGCTAATGCGAAAGAGAGGAAGATGGTGTTGCGCGCCGGTACATAGGTGATGGGTATTTGGTCTTGCATTTGGGCAGCGTTTCTGTCTTTGGGCACGTCTAGGTCGGCGGTGAGTGCCGAGCCGCCGAAGACGCGTAGGTCTATGTTTGCCCATCGGTGTGATTGGACGTTCATGGCTTGGCCTATTTTTTTTGCGGCATCTAATTCGACGCGGTGGCGCTGGCCGTAGTCGAAGCTTAGAGCGTGTATTTCTGTGAAGCCTTGGTCTTTTGCGATGGCTAAAACGGTGGCGCTATCGAGGCCTCCGGAGAGCAGGACGACGGCTATTTTGTTGGGGGATGGCGTCACGGGAGACTCCTTTTTTTCTTTGGTGTTTTTTATTTCGGTGCGGTTTGTGATGGGGTTTGTTTTTTGGGGGTGAGGACGACGGTTTTGGCGACGATGTCGCCGATGCGCTGGCGGTAGGGTGTGAGGATGGCTATAAGCAGGAGAAAATAGGCGAAGAGTTCGAAGATTTTGAAAAAGTTGCGCGTTAGGATTTGTTTGATGCTGGGATTTTCTCCCGAGATACTGTGGACTTTTAAATGGAGTAGCCATTTGCCTAGCGTGCGTTTAGTGAGCAGTTCACAGATTAAGGTGTGGGTGGTGTAGATCGCGACGGTGAGTGCGACGGGGGCAAGCTGGTGCCATTCTTGTATTTTCATTTGCCAGAGATCGCCGATTTGCGTGGCGGTGACACCATAGATCGCCATGGATATCCAGAGACAGGGGATGAAGTCGATCAGGGCTGCGATGAAGCGTCGGCTGGTGTCGCAGATGAGTTGGTCTGGTGGCAGGTTCAGTTGGTTTGATTTTTCATCGCGTTTCCAGATGACAAGCAGGATGAAGGAAAAAAAGATGAGGCTCAAGGCGAGAATGACAGGCGCTGGGCTTGTGAGGGCGGCGATGGTGGTAGGGGCTTTGCCGGTATTTTGCCAGAAGGTGAGGGCTTTACCATCGAGGTAACTTGCGCTGGTGATGATGTTTTGGAGCGGGTGATCTGATGAGTTGTTGGGCGGAAGGGCGATCCATGCGACGGCTTGGACGCCAGCCTGGGGGCTTGCGATGGGCAGCAGAGCCCAAGGGTTTTGCGGGGGCAGGGTTAGGGTTTGGCCATCTGGCTGGGCGTCTTGTTTGGGCAGGGATTGTTTGAGTGTGCTGATGTATTGTTTTTGATCGAGGTCTTGGCGTAGGTTCCAAGTCTTGACCTGAAAGGGCTTGAGGGTTTTGTCTCGGCTGGCCATGATGAGCTGGCTTTGGGCTCTGATGAATTGGAGTTCTTGTTGGGGTTGTTTGAGGTGAAATATTTTTGGGGGATGCCATGTGAGTTGATTATTTTTCGGGAAAAACACGGTGATTTTTTGATGGAGTGGGTCTGTGAGTATTAGCAGTGGGACTTGTTCGCTGCCTTGGGGTGAGATGATCCATGCTTGGGTGAAAGGCGGTAGGGGTTGTGGTAATTTGATGCGATTGATGTGGCCGTTGACGATTTGGAGAAGTCTTGTTTCTCTTGTGGGCGTGGGTGGTGCGGGTTTGATGTTTTCTTTGATGATTTTTCCGTTTTTATTTTTGGTGGGTCCTAGGTCGATTTGATTGAGGCTTTGCAATGATTCGATGCGGGCGAATATCCAGAGCTGGTTTGTTTTTTGGGGGTGTGCCGCGGTGCTGACGGGGGTGACGCCTAGGGGCAGTTGCGCGACGTTTCTGATGTGGTAGGTGGTGGGGAGCGGCGGCATGGTGTTGTTGATGCGGAGGGTCCAGATTTGTTGGTCTTCAAAGATGAGCCATGCCCCGTTTGGGATTGGGGTGAAGCCTCGCTTTGAGATTTTACTTGGATAGGTCGCGGCTTTTTGTGTTTTTTGTATTTTTTGCGTGAGGTCTAAGTGATAGATTTGGGTGATATTTGGGTCGGTGGAGCTGGGGTGTGCGATAAAGATTTGCTGCCCATCGCCCACAGCGGGCAGGGGGCTTGCGGGTGTTGAATGAGGCCAGGCTAAGGCGATGAGGATGAGGAATAAGAGGTGCATGCTTAGGAATCTGGCGGAGGTGGAGCTGCTGATTGTTTTTGGTTTTCGCATAGCAGCACACCATACGATATTTGTGCGAAAGGGTCTAATATTTGCGTGAGATTCTCGGATATTTTCGAGTAAAATCTTGATTTTTCCTTAAAAAGCATCAGAATTAAGGGAATAAGTTTGACTGG
>CAZSSX010000168.1:0-6055 GCA_964609545.1 uncultured Phycisphaeraceae bacterium
TTCAGCAGGTTGAGCAAAAATATCTGACCGCAGAGGTTCGTTTGGTGGGCAAGATTGCTTATAACGAGCGTAAGGTTAATACGTTGTCTGCTTGGATACCGGGGCGTATTGAGCGGTTATTTGTGGATTTTACGGGAACGCCTGTGAAGAGGGGAGATCATTTAGGGATTCTTTATAGTCCGGAGCTTTTGACTGCTCAGCAGGAATTGATACAGGCCAGGTTGCAGTTAAGTGGTGAGGAGAGTGAGTTTTTAAAAGAAAGTAATCAGCGGACTTATGATTCGGCTCGGAAGAAATTATTGCTTTGGGGTTTGACAGAAAAGCAGATTGGAGAGATTGAGTTGTCGGGGGAGGCGTCGGATAAGATGACGATTTATTCGCCTAGTAGTGGGGTGGTGATTAGGAAGCATGTTTCTGTGGGTGATTATGTGAAGACGGGTTCGAAGTTATTTACCATTGCCCAGCTTGATCAATTGTGGTTGGAGATGGATGTTTACGAATCTGATTTGCAATATATTTATCAGGCTCAGCGTGTGAGTATTAGCACTGAGGCGTATCCGGGTGAGGTGTTTTTTGGCCGTGTTGCTTTTATTCAGCCTCTTGTGGATGAGAAAACGCGGACGATTGGGGTGCGTGTGAATGTTGATAATGCTAGGGGTAAGCTTAAGCCTGGGATGTTTGCTCGGGCTAAGGTGTTTGCTCGGATTGGCAAAGGTGGTCGTGTTTTGAATTGGCAGTTGGCGGGGAAATGGATTAGTCCGATGCATCCCGAGATTGTGAAGGATAAGCCTGGGAGATGTGATATTTGTGGTATGAAGTTGGTGCGTGCTGAGTCGCTGGGTTTTGCGGTGAAGGCGGAGGGTAATCCACCGGTGGTGGTGCCTGTGTCTGCGGTGCTTAAGACGGGTAAGCGTGCGATTGTGTATGTTGAGTTAAAGGGTAAGAAATTGCCTACTTATTTGGGTAAGGAAATTGTGCTGGGGCTTCGGGCGGGTGATTATTATATTGTGAAGTCGGGCTTGATGCGTGATGAGTGGGTGGTGACTCATGGTAACTTTAAGCTTGATAGTGCGCTTCAGCTACAGGCGAAGAAGAGCATGATGAATACGGGTGAGACGTTGCCCGAGGATACTTCGATACAGCGTAGATGGACGCGGTGGGGGAAGCTGAAGATTATTTCTAATGATCAAATTCGGAAAAAGTTAGCTCCTATTTATGAGGCTTATTTGAAGTTGCACAAGGCATTGGCGGGTCATGATTATGGCGCAGCCAAAGGCTTATTGTTAACGTTAGAGGAGAGGCTTAAGGCGGTTGATGCGGGTCTTTTTTCGGGTGATTCTGAGACGCTATGGATTGAGCTTCGTGCGATGATGAGTAATGCGATTCGGCGGGGGACGGCGGCTAAGGATTTGATGGGCGTTCGGGGATCTTTTGAGAATATTTCGTATAGCGTGATTGGGATGAACCGATATTTTGGTCATCAAAAGAATGAAACATTTTATCAGATGCGTTGCCCCATGGCGTTTAATAATCGTGGGGCATCTTGGTTGCAGCGTGAGGAGGGGATTTCTAATCCCTTTATGTCTAAGGCGATGGAGATGTCGGGTTGCGGGAATGTGGAGGGTCGATTTGATGGTGTGGGGAGTAAGGGCTTGAATCATGAAATGCGCCCTTCGGAGAAAAAAATGGAAGAGAAAAATCGAGAGATTAAGCATCAGGAAACTGGGCATGTCGGCCATGAGTATAAAGGAGTGAGTCGATGAATGAGAAGAGATTAACTTTGTTAGAGTCTGTTATTCGGTTTTGTTTATTGAATAAGCTGATTGTTTTTATTGGTATTATTTTTGTGGTGACGTGGGGGGCGATGGTTGCGCCGTTTGATTGGGAGCTTGGCGGTTTGCCGCGTGATCCTGTTCCGGTTGATGCGATTCCCGATATTGGAGAGAATCAGCAGATTGTGTTTACGCCTTGGGCTGGCCGATCGCCTCAGGATGTTGAGGACCAGATTACGTATCCGATGACCACCGCGCTGTTGGGTATTCCAAAAGTGAAAACGATTCGTAGTTTTTCTTATTTTGGTTTTTCTTCGATTTACATTATTTTTGATGAGGATGCGGAATTTTACTGGTCTCGTAGCCGAGTGCTGGAGAAAATCAATAGTTTGCCTGCGAGCACGTTGCCTGGTGGGGTGAAGCCTTCGTTGGGCCCTGACGCCACGGCGCTGGGTCAGATTTATTGGTACACCTTAGAGGGGCAAGATGCCAAGGGTAACCCCACGGGTGGTTGGGATCCGCAAGAGCTTCGGACGATTCAGGATTGGCAGGTGCGCTTTGCATTGACGGCATCTAAAGGCATTGCAGAGGTCGCATCTATTGGTGGTTTTGTCAAGGAATATCAGATTGATGTTGATCCGGATGCAATGCGGACTTATGGCGTTACCCTGGAGCAGGTTTTTAACGCGGTGCGTATGTCTAATGTGGATGTGAGCGCTAAAACGGTTGAGATCAATCGGGTTGAATATTTTATTCGTGGCTTGGGTTTTATTAAAAAGATTGAAGATATTGAATATACGGTGGTGGCGGTGAATGATAATGTGCCCGTTTATATTCATAATGTGGCAACGGTGAGTTTGGGGCCCGCGATGCGCAGAGGTGCGATTGATAAAGCAGGAGCAGAGGCAGTGGGTGGTGTTGCGGTGGTGCGGTATGGTTTTAATCCTTTGGAAGCGATTAAGAATATAAAAAATAAGATTGAGCAGATTTCGGCGGGCTTGCCTAAGAAGCCTGTGGTTAATTATGAGTTAACAGATAAAGCCGAGGTTGAGAAATTTGCGGTGTCGCATGATTTTGCGGGTTATCGTTCTGGAAGATTGTATGAGGAAGCGTGGATGGAGTGGCTGCTATCTCATCCGGAGAAGGATTGGCCTAGATGGATTACGATTAGTCAGGTGAGGATTGTGCCGTTTTACGATCGGACGGGTTTGATCCATGAAACATTGGGGACGCTTAACACTGCATTGACCGAGGAGATTTTGGTTACGATTATTGTGGTGATCATGATGTTGATGCATTTGCGTAGCTCCATTTTGATTTCTGGTTTATTGCCTTTGGCGGTGCTGATTTGTTTTATTGCGATGAAAACATTTGGCGTGGATGCCAATGTGGTTGCGCTATCGGGGATCGCTATTGCCATTGGTACGATGGTGGATATGGGGGTGGTGATTTGCGAAAATATTGTTTCTAAATTAGACGAGGCACCCGAGGATGAAAATTCTTTGGAGACTATTTTTCACGCGACGAGTGAAGTGGGTAGCGCGGTGTTAACCGCGGTGGCGACGACGGTGGTGAGTTTTTTACCTGTGTTTACGATGCAAGCTGCTGAGGGTAAATTGTTTCAGCCTTTGGCCTATACCAAGACGTTTGCGTTGATGGGTTCTATTATTGTAGCGATTTTGATCATTCCACCTTTGGCGCATTTGTTTTTCTCGAAAAGTAAATCATCGGGCAAGTGGTTTTTTAAATATGTTCAGATGCTGCTTGTGTTAAGCGGTGTGGCGGCGATATGGCAGGGGTTTTATTGGTTTGGTTTAATCTTGATTGTGATTGGTTCTTATCATTTGATTAAATCGAATCTGCCTAAGCTTTTGCAGACGATTTTGGTTAAGGGTTTTAACTTTGTCGTGGCGTTTTATTTTGTGACGTTGCTTGCGCATCATTGGTCGCCGTTGGGGTATGAGAGTTCGTCATCTAATATTATTTTTGTGGTGGTCTTGATTGGCGGTCTTTTGGGATTATTGATGTTATTCCAGTGGTTATACGAGCCGATTTTGGAATTGTGTTTGAAATTTAAATTTTTGTTTTTTCCGATCCCGATTGTGATTGTTTCTTTAGGATTTTTGGTTTGGCAGGATATGGGTGAGGAGTTTATGCCGAATCTGGATGAGGGAAGTTTTTTGCTGATGCCTACGACGATGCCTCATGCGTCTATTGGTGAAGCGATGGATATTTTAAAGAAACAAAATATCCGAATCCAGGCGATTCCGGAGGTTGAAACAGTGGTCGGAAAAATTGGTCGAGTGGATAGCTCTTTGGACCCTGCGCCTGTGTCGATGATTGAATCGATTATTAGTTATAAGACTGAGTATATCTCGGATAAACAGGGTAAATCTTTGCGTTTTAAATTTAATGCTAAAGCTAATGCTTTTATGCGAGACGAAGCTGGAGCGTTAATACCAGATGAGAATGGT
Source organism: uncultured Phycisphaeraceae bacterium (assembly GCA_964609545.1). Classification (GTDB taxonomy): domain Bacteria; phylum Planctomycetota; class Phycisphaerae; order Phycisphaerales; family Phycisphaeraceae; genus CAZSSX01. The sequence continues at coordinate 4,247 of CAZSSX010000168.1, forward strand.
AAACCGTTTCGTCAGTGGCGAGATAAAATTAAGACAGCCTCTGATATTTGGGATGAGATCATTGGGGCATCGGTCGTCCCGGGGACAACTTCTGCGCCTAAGCTTCAGCCTATTGCTGCTAGAATCGTGATGTTGCAGAGCGGTATGCGGGCGCCGATGGGGGTTAAAATTTATGGCCCGGATCTACAGACGATTGAAAAATCTGCATTGGATTTTGAGAAATTTTTAAAACAGGTTCCCGCGATTAACGCTAACACGGTGGTGGCTGACCGGGTGGTGGGTAAGCCTTACCTTGAGATTGATATCGATCGGAAAGCTATTGCTAGGCACGGGATTCATATTAAAGGGATTCAGGATGTCATTGAGGTGGCGATAGGCGGCAAGAAATTGACTTCTACAGTGGAAGGACGCGAGCGGTTCCCCGTGCGGGTGCGTTATATGCGTGAGCTTCGTGATCAGATTGAGACGTTGGGTGATATTTTGGTGCCCGCGCCCGATGGCTCGCAGATACCGCTAAAACAGCTTGCTAAGATTTATTATTTGAAGGGCCCGATGACGATCAAAAGCGAGGATACGACCTTAGTGGCGTATGTTGTTTTTGATATGCAAAAAGGCCAAGCGGAGGTGCAAGTGGTAGAGAAGGCGACTGCATTTTTAGAGGAAAAAATTCGCTCTGGGGAATTGATCATTCCTAATGGTGTGAGTTATAAATTTTCTGGAAATTATGAGAATCAAATCCGAGCAAAGAAGCGACTAACGATTGTGCTGCCGTTGGCCCTTTTTGTAATTTTTTTAATTCTTTACTCTCAATTTAAATCAACGCTGACGAGCTTACTTATTTTTAGTGGTGTTTTCGTGGCTTGGTCGGGCGGGTTTATGATGCTCTGGTTATATGGCCAAGATTGGTTTTTGAATTTTGATTTTATGGGACACAATATGCGGGATCTTTTTCATGTGAGAGAGTATAAACTTAGCGTTGCGGTTTGGGTTGGTTTTTTAGCGCTCTTTGGGATTGCCACGGATGATGGCGTTATTCTGGGGACGTATTTGAAGCAGCATTTTCAAGAAGTTAAGCCTAGTTCAATTAAAGAGATTCGAGCAGCCACGATTCATGCGGGTAAGCGTAGGATTAGGCCTTGCATGATGACGGTAGGGACGACGATTTTGGCATTGATTCCTGTGTTGACCTCATCGGGTCGAGGTTCCGACATTATGGTGCCGATGGCTATTCCTTCGTTTGGTGGCATGACGGTGGTCATTATTACCGTGTTTGTGGTGCCTACGCTTTACTGTTTTATCGAGGAGAGCAAGTTTAGGATTGCTCGCTGGAATAAAAAATCAGAGGATGCGTCTTGAAGGCAAGGCTTGTTAGACGGCGGCGTCTTATTTTTCCAGATAAAGTTGGGCTAAGGAAGAGGCTTAGCTATGTGTGTTTGACAAAAGCGTCGAATCGTGACACAATGGACGACCGCAACGGGGCGTAGCGCAGCTTGGTAGCGCGCTTGACTGGGGGTCAAGAGGTCGCAGGTTCAAATCCTGTCGCCCCGACTATTACTAAAAGCAAGCCCCCTTTGTGGCCTCACAAAAGGGCTTGCTTTTTTTCGTATAAAGACTTTAGCGGTCGTTCTCAATCAAACCAATCAGATCATGATTGCAACCAATGATAGCATGGCTTCATCATTTCTAGCCAATCTTTCGTAACGTGTTACGATTCGACGATAATTTTTGATCTTTTGGAAAAAACATTCAACCCAATTTGTAAAGATGACGGTCGTAATCACGCAAATATTTTCGATTTGAACGAGGCGG
>CAZSSX010000169.1:0-6054 GCA_964609545.1 uncultured Phycisphaeraceae bacterium
TACGATTTTTTCATTGATGATGCGGCCTCGTTGGTCGATGGGGCGATTGGATTGAGGGTATTGATCTAGTAGATTGATTTCGGGCATGGGGGGGATCCTATGGTGTGGTGGGAAGCGGTGGGTGTTTTGAAAATTTCGGGTGTTGTAAGATTAGGGAAATGATTTTAGCGGTTGGACTGTTGGGGTGTCAATCCCGCGGTGGGAAATTCGTGCTATAATAAATTATTGGGGTGTCTGTTTTTTTTGTAAATGATATGAGAGAATGATGATGAAACGAATCTTGTCGGGCATACAGCCTTCTGGTCAATTACACCTTGGCAATTATGCTGGGGCGATAAAACAGTTTGTTCAGATGCAGGAAGATAACGAGATGTTTATTTTTGTGGCATCTTATCATGCGCTGACTTCATCGCGGGATGCTAATTTGTTGCGTGAAACGATTGGTCAGGTTGTGATTGATTATCTCGCGTTTGGTTTGGATCCTGAGAAAACGAATTTGTATTTGCAGCAGGCGGTGCCCGAGGTGACGGAGTTGTCGTGGATTTTGAGCACGATTTGTGCGAAGGGGATGATGGACAAAGCGACGAGTTATAAGGATAAAGTTTCTAAGGGATTGTCTGCTAGTATTGGGCTTTACACTTATCCGATTTTGCAAGCTGCGGATATTTTGATTGTGGATCCTGATGTGGTGCCTGTGGGGAAAGATCAGGTGCAGCATTGTGAGATTACGCGGGATTTGGCGCAGAAGTTTAATCATATTTATGGCGAGGGGATTTTGAAGGTGCCTAGTTATTCGCTTAGAGAGGATGCGGGGGTTGTACCTGGGGTTGATGGTCAGAAGATGAGTAAGTCTTATGGGAATACGATTGATCCTTTTATGGATGAGAAGCCGTTGCGGAAACGGATTATGAAAATCGTGACGGATTCTAAGGGGGTTGAGGCGGAAAAAGAGCCGAGGGATTGCAGTGTTTTTCAGATTTTCAAGGCGATTGCTGGGAGTGATGACGTTAGGACTTTGGATCTGGCGGGGCGCTATCGGGCGGGGGGTATGGGTTATGGTCATGCCAAGCAGGCGCTGTTTGAGCTGATCATGGATTATTTTAAAGATGCGCGAATTAAGCGTGAAGCGTTGCGGAAAGATCCTGGGTATATTGATCAGGTGCTTAGGCGGGGGGCAGATGCTGCTCGGGAAAAAGCGCAGGGAGTGATGGGGCGTGTGCGTCAAGCGGTGGGGCTGTGACGCTGCGCGGGGTGATGTTTTTTTGAGGTGCATTGGTGAGATGGGTAGTGGGGTTACATGATTTGGGATCTGAGGATGCGGATGATTTTTGTCCAGATGCGGGGTTTATGTGGTGGGGGTTGAAGGGTTGTTTTGTTGGCGGTGTTGACGGGTGGCTGCTGCTGGGTGATTTGGTTTAGGGTTTGTTTGATGGTGAGTTTTTTTTGGTATGCATGGAGGATTTGATCGGCGAATCGGTCGGCATGTATTTCGTCATTTCTGCCTGGGACTTGGCGGGTTGCTCTGAGGAAATGGAAGGATTCGTGGGCGATGATCCAGACTAATGCTTGGTTGATGTCGTTGAGTTGGGTGAAGCCTCGGATGCGGTACCAGCATTTCTGATTGGCGCGGCTGACAACTTTTAATCCGCGGATGCAGCCATTGGGTACGGGTGGGAAGCTACCATCTTTGAGCTGATAGATGGGTCTGCGTCGTGTTTGTATTTGGCAGGGGAAGGGGCCTGGTAGTTGGCAGCTGATTTTGAATTCTTTTGGTTTGCCTTTGATGGGCATGTAGCACCGGCCGTATACGCCGAGATATTTTTTGCTTCCGGGTGTGATTTTTACCCATTTGAGTAGGGTTAGATCAAATGCTGCGAGGAATTTTTGGGTCCATGCGATGGCTTGTTTTGCGTCTTGTGTGTTGATGGTGATTTGGTAGCGCACGGGTTGCCTGACATTAAAAAGAAATAAATCGCGATGTTCATGATAAGGGAAATAGGTATCGGGATAAAATTTTGAGCATAAAAAAACCACGCGGGGGAAATGCCGAGCGTGGTTTGTTTTTTTATGTGTGATTTTAAATGAGCCAAATGCTTTGGTCTTCTAATAAATCCGCGGGGGTGCGGGCTTGGCTTAATCTTAAAGTTTGGGTGGTGGGTTGAACGGGAAGGGTTTGGGGGGTTAAGTGGTGGGTGGGCTGATCTTGGGTGATGATGCGATAAGCTGCAAGCTCTGTTGCTGGGGCGCGTTCTATTTTTTGCGCTGCTATTGTAGGTTCGGATGGTGTGTTTGCCAAAGGGCTATCGGTAGCCAATGTGTTTTTGTTTTTTTCTGTGGGAATCAGATCGTTGGCTTGGTTGGGGGCGATAGGTGCTTTTGTTGAAGGGGCAGCTTGGGGTATGATTGCGGCTTGGGGTGTGGGTAAAGCTGCTGGTGCGGGGGTGCTTGATGGGCGTGTGTAAAAGTAGTTTCGGACATTGAAGAGATCGCCTAGGTCTGTTGTGGTGCCGAGGTTTTTCTTGGCAAAGGCTAGGTCTACTTCATTGACGATGCCGTTGTGGTTGAAGTCTCCGGGGATAGGCGGGGTGATGTTAATGTTGGCTGTTCCTGGGGAGGGTGCTGCGAGGAGCCATGATGTGGCGTTGTCGCCTAGTGCATCTGCTGCGGTTCGATTTAGAGAGTGTCCTTGCCCGTTGGCGCTAGCGGGCCAGTCTGCGGTGGCGTTATAGTTGACTTGATCGTAGTTTATCCAAGGGGTGAATTTGGGTTCTTCGGAGGGTGGCTGGTCTGGTTTTTCAAGCTGTAGACGGTCGCCGTTGTTGTTGAGTTTGCCCGAATAATCAAAGAGGTAGTTTGAGAAATCGGTGACGCCATAGGTCGTGGCGAATGCGTTTTTTGCTTGTGTATTTGTTTCTTTGAATTTGACGATGACTAAGGTGGACTTTGGGGCGAGGATGGTATTAGGGGGGAAGACAAAATCTACCGCGTTATCTAGCCTCCATCCGGAGATGTCTGCGGGGGTGTTGGTATGGTTGTATAATTCGATAAATTCTAAGAAATCATCATCGGGTTGGGCGCTGGGGTTATATTGTATTTCGCTGATCACTACGGGGCTTATAAATTGTTTTGAGTTTTCAGCGGGTGTGGTGATGGTGTTATTTTGTAGTGTGTAAAATCTGTTTTGTCCTGAGATGTCGGTGGTGACTTTGCCTTGTGTTTGTCCGTTGAATGAAGCGCCGAAGCTGACGATGTCGATGAGAGTTGCGCGACCAGTTTGTCCGATGGCGTTGCCGGGGGTGTGGAGTGTGAGGGTTTCGCCGTGGGCACTGCTGAGCCTAAAGCTATCATGCAAGGGATTTGAAGGGTCGGTTGCTTGATTAAATTGTGCTTCGCTGAATGTGATGTATCCGTTTGCGGGTATGATGCTGCCGCTGGGTATTTTGAAACTGAATGGGTTATCTGAATCGCTGATAAAGTATCCGGAGATATCGATGGGTTGGTTGGTGTTATTTTTGAGTTCGATCAGGTCTACTTGGGGTAGGTCTGTATGGGCGAGGACTTCGTTAAATGTGATGTCGCCTGGGTTGATGGTGGTGGGGATGATGGGTGCGATGCCAGGTGTTCCGCCGTGGGTGATGGAATTGATGTAGCGATCGACTTTGTTTAGTGTTGGGTTATGGATGGGTATGAGTGTTCCGCCGTGCCCATCGGAGAATCCTTTGTTGGGGAACTGATATGTTAGTATGGTAGATCCTTGGTGGTCATCTAGCTTGATGGTTGCGCCTTTGTTGTTGAGTTTTTTTGTGTATTGTCCTGCGATGTTGATGTTGTTGCCGTAGCGCTGCTGGAAGAGCTGTGTGTTGGCGACGAGGACGATGCGCTGGCCTGGCGGGAGGATGTGTTCTTGGCTAGATGTTTTTGTGATGCTAAAGTTGTCGAAGTAGGCGCTGAGGCTTTCGCGTGTGGGTGAGTTAGATTTGCTCATGTATGCGCCGAGGATGATGGTATGATTTCCGGCGGGGAGTTGTAGGTTAAATGTGGAGTGTATCCATCCGCCATCATCTTTGCCCGGGGGGTTTGTACCGTTGCCGAATATTTTATCTAGTGCATCGGTGTTGTTGGATCCGTATTTGATGCCATCAATTTGGAGATAGGTTGCGCCGAATTCGTTGGATTCGTGTCCGCCGTCTAGTACTAATCTGGAGTCTAGTTTGATGGTGATGTTGGTTGCTTGGGTGAGGTTAAATTGCTTGGTGAATCCGCCCGATTCGCCACGGATGGTGTTTGAATAGGAGCCGGTGCCTAGCGTTACTTTAAGGGATCCAGAGTTGTTGATGCCTTGTGTAGGTTGCTGTGCTCCGGAGTTGGTTCCCGAGAAATTGGTGTCGGTATTGGAGAAGGGGTGGCCTATATAAGCAAAGCCGTCGGGGCCGTTTTCGAATTGTGTTTGGAAAATGGTTTGTGCGGGTGTGGAGAATGTGAAATCGATATCGCCCGATATTTTCACGTTGGCTAGATTGATGGGTGTGTCGGTTGATGTGTTGAGGAGTTCTATGAATTCATAGGAATCGTTATCTGCTTGTGGGGATTCTCCTGCTTTTGCGATGGGTTTGTAGGGGTTGTAGTTGATTTCAGAAATGCGTAGATATTTTTGGGCATCTGTGGGTTCTGCGGGTGTTGTGATGGTATCGATTTGCAGGCCTTGGGCATTTTTTAGGACGAGTGTTTCGCCGTAGTTGGAGAGGTGTCCTTTGTATCCTGCTTGGACGAGTAAGCCTTGCCCTGCTGATGGCCCCGATGTTCTTTTAAGAAATTGGGCAAAATCTTTGGCTAGATAGAAATCACCGTTTGCGGGTATGACCGTGCCTTTTGCGAAGGTGTGTGTGATTCCGCCGGTGACGGTCCAGCCTGAGATATCGATGGCGATGTTATTGGGGTTTGTGAATTTGATATATTCTTGGTCTTGGTTGGCTGTGTCTGGTTTAAAATCGACGGTTGTGAAATTGAGCTGGACGTTATCGGGTTGTGCATCGGGTATGCCTGCGTTGTTTGGATAAGCGGGATTGTTGATGTTATGGTTGACATAGAAGTGTGTTCTTCTGACGTCGAAATATTGGTTTATCATGGCGTTCATTGCGACGTTTAGATTTTGGTTTTGGCCGTACCATCCCCATTTGCTACGATCGAGATCGACATCGTCTTGGATCATGTTGGTGAGTTGGGCCATGCGTGTTTCAAAAAAGTTTTGCTCTTGTGGTGTGCCTTGTTCTTTGAGTAGTTGGTCCATGGCAAAGCGTAATCTTCGGAGGTAGAGCTCTTTGAATGTGTCATCTGTGAGTAGGACATTGATGACGCGATTATATTTATTGTCCACGGGGAATTGCTGGGTTCCAGCTAGGGGGTGGGAGGGTGCTTGCCATTGGCTTCCTTTTTGGACATCGTCCACATCTGCCCAGATTTCATCGGTTCTTAGGCTGTGACGTTGTATCCAGTGTTTGCCGAAAACCATATCCTCATCCCATGGGATAAATGACCATCTGCCCGTGTTGTTGGTGTCTTGGTATAAATAATAATTTTTCTTTGAGGCATCTGTTTGTTGGACTAATGCGCTTCCCACGAGGTAGTTTAGGGCTAAGGGGATGTCGATGTTATCGAAGATAAAATTATGTAGGGCGAGTCCTGTGAGGGAGTTGATATTATTTAAAAAACTGATGATATTGGCTTTGCTATCGGTAAGGCCTGTTTTCTTTCTCACGCTTCCGCCTGATCCTGTGGTTGCGGGGTTATACATTTTGTAAAGGTCGCCATCGGGGTCTAACCCGTTGCGTTGTAGGAGGGCTTGGTCGGGTTGTTCGATGAAAGTGGAGAGCATATAGAATTGGCCGTTGCGGTTAATTCTCATGGGGAAGGATAGTGAGCTGGTTGCGCCTACGGCTGCGTATGTTTCAAATGCTAGGTTGGTGCGGATAAAAGTTTTGTCGGGGTGTGTGGTGTTGAGATTAATTTCTGTTACGCGCTTTTGATTTTCTGCAAATCTGAATTTGTGACCGGGGT
>CAZSSX010000170.1:0-6035 GCA_964609545.1 uncultured Phycisphaeraceae bacterium
TGAATGGTGTGTTTTCGGCGAGCAATTGAGGTTTATAGAAGGGCTCAAACGCTTGCATGTGGATGATTTGTTTGAGTTGTGCGAGTCATTTTGTCGTGCCTTGGCCGCTGAAATCTGAGAGTACCCCCCGAGCCTAACGTGAATCTAAGGCTCGGGCACAATTGCTAAGGGAATTCAAAGCGAAATAAGCAAACAGATATCTATCGCCATCATTAACCCAATCGATCGCTCGCACGATCCTTGAGTATCTCAAATAATTTTCAATTTCATCGACCTTTTTTAGTTTGATTCTCATTATCCTAAACCTTAATCAAACCGATAATGCTCAAATATCTGAGGCATTCCCATTTAAGCGAGCGATAGTGATGATACTTTTTAAAAATGTATTACTTTGGTTTTTTTTACTCAGCATCGGAGCGTGCAGCTCGCCTAGCACTTGGGAATATGCACCGCCTAATATTGCCCAAGCGGGGTACACTCAGCACTTGCTTTTGCCCGCCCAGCGCCACAATTATTTCACCTTGGATCAGATTTTCGCCGTGAAGCCCAGTTATCGCCAGCCCGCTGAGCTTTGGCTCAACTTTACCGCCCATAACAATGAGCGTAAAAACATTAAACCTCTTCAGTTGAGCTATACCGTGAAACTCGATCCATTGAGCGGGCGGGTGATCAGTTCCACTGCTAAGCATCCGCAATTTAAAAATAGTCAGCCTTATCCTAATGCTCTCATTGCTGCTTACCGTCGGGGGCGAAGTTATGCCATGCCTAAAACCATGTACTACGAGCCAAGCTTTAGCGCGTCTCAGATTGGCCATTATCTTCACCGGGAAAAAACTAATGCCGCTGCCCGCGCCGCAAAGCAAGGGATTGTTTTCCGAGGGCAACCCTTTATGATTCTAGAAAACATGCTCTTGACGCGCTCTGAAAAAAATCGGATTTACGCTTATCGCCTCGCACCCAAATATCATGCTCTTGTGTCAACCCAACGCTAATCGCTGGTCATTCAGTCACTGAGGCTGTTTGGCTGGTGTTGTTTTCTGTCGATGCGGTAGGATGGGCATGGCGTTCTTTTGTATTAAGTGCGGAGTCCCCCCCCCATCACCAATCCCAACCTAGCGGCCTAATTAACTTATTTGATCTATTTTGAATAGCCGTGAATGTGTCCTAGCGAAAGGGCCACCATTGTGTCGCATCGCTTATAAGCGTAACTAATGCTATTATGATACAGATTAGTGCATATAGTGGGTGATTCTTGATTCCTGCGGAGGCGGTACTGAGCGTGAAACCTTTCTTTTTGAAATAATTATTGTTGCATTTTAATTTTCCTGCCGTAGCATATTTCGCTAGGTGCTTCATCGCAACAACTTTTGTTAAAGTAGATTGATGTAGTTTGATGTATTCACCGTTTTCAAATGCTTCAGCTTCAGCTTTACCATTTAAAAAATCCTTAGGCTTCATATTATTTTTTACCAAGATAGTTTCAAGTTTGGGATTTTCAATATAATCTGGTCCCAATAGCTCGTATAATATTTTCGATAAATCATATTTACGGTCGTCAGGGATTTCTTTTAATTTACAGACTTTTAAGACCTGAGATCTATGTGTAATGGCTTCGAAGCCGTAGTTGCTATCTCTCATGTTCCAATGTATCCAAAAATGATGTTTGTTATTTAAAATAAATTTATTGAATTTATTGAGCATTCTTTTTTCAACTTTTTCGTAATCGCCTATAATTTGGTCAGTAGGGATATTCATTAATTCTGCTTCTTGGTGAATTGAAAAGGATTTTGTTTGTCCATGTTTTAAAGAATGGACTGCAATTGAAGTGATTCGGTGTGATGAGCGATTTGGATTGTCATAGAAGCTTTCACACGAGTAATGTATGAAAAGTACATCTTCCCCGTCTGCAAAAAGCTTATCTAGTTTTTGTTGAGCAGACTTGTGTGTTTTGTATTGTGTAAGTGTCATTAATTTATACTTCCGTTCCAAACCTGAGTAGTAGTAGTACGCCCCCCCGCTAGGACACATTTGCGGCGATTTAAGGCCGATCGGCTAAGCTGATCATGCCGCTAGATTGGGGTTGACAATATCATTGTACGTCTCGTTGGGCGTGTGTCCATTAAACGTCGCATGTGGCCACTGATGATTGTAATAATCAACACCGCGTTAGCGGCCGTCCATCGAATTTTTTATTTTTGCATCGCATCTTTTAGCGCATGGCAAAATTTAAAACAAAAGGGTGTGCCTATTGTATTTGGCATGTGCTAGGAGAAAACCTTTCTATTATGCCAGCGCATTACCGCAACCATAATTCAGATCAGCAACACTGGGCTGGGGGGGATATTGGGGAAGCCCGTATATCAAACTTGATTGGGTTTATCGATGACGAGAGGGGGCCAAAAAGGGTCAATTGATACTGTTCATTTATAATATTTATCTTAGATGCTGTATATATAGATTTTAATGGCATTATTCGCATCAGCGGACGTGTGGATTTTTAGCCGATAGGGTAGCCTTTTCGCCTGAGTATAAATGAGATGGTGCGTGATCCCGAGGTGGGGATATAAAAAAACGCACACTTAGCTTTAAGCTATGCGTGCGTTGTTTTTAAGTATTTGCTTTAACATTAAAACGAAAAAATCAAAATAAGTTGTCACCAAGGTCACTCAGTTGCTAGCATTGATAAATGCCTTAGGGGCATCCGATCACTGATGCTGCTAGCTACACGGCCTGGGTTCCATCCTTGAATCCGACAAGACGATTCACTTCATGCGCTTAAGCGACACGAGTCCATTCTAACTTATCCTGATTATGTTCTTCTGCTGGCATCCTTGCCCGCAATTTTTCGTTTTCTTGACTTTAGCATCCTTGCCAAGGTCAAGCGTTAAAGCCTTACTTTTCACTTTGTCTTTTAAATTGGCCGATGGCCCTTCTGGGGTTCATGTGTAACCTGGGATTGTTTTCGAGTAGCTCCTTCCTTGAAGCTAACCAGTCTTGACGATCTCGGATCTGCAAATGATCCTTCACGCCGATAAGCACCACGTCTTTACCTAGGCCAGCCATTTCTAGCAGGTCTTCGGGTAGGCGAACGCGGCCTTGTTTGTCCATCTCGCGATGCTTGGATAAGCTGTAAAAAATCTGCTCAAATTCCAATAATGCATCGGGGTCCATTTGGCTATCATTGAGTTCCTCTGCCAAGCGATCAAATCCACGATCGGTATAAAGGCAGAGCGCTTGATTTTCGCCCATGGTCACATAGAGCCCCGCGCGATCCTCTTTGGAAGATTCAGCGGATTCGTTTTGAAACAAGCTACGCAACTCCGATGGGATCGCGATTCGCAATTTCGCATCGATATGATGTTCGTACGTGCCTGTAAAAACCAATTTGACTCTACCTTCTCAAACACAAGGCTTCTGAGCGAAACGCTCATCTAAATGACGCACCCGTATTGCACTTGGGATGTTAACCCACAATTCCCCACTTTGCAACACTAATGTTTAGACTTTTTAAAGTTATCGGCAAAAGAATCATTTACGAGACCAATTAGGCCATCTGAACGGCTTTAAGCACGACTTTTACACATTTAAACTACCCATCTTAACACTTTAAAATTTAATCGTCCTGATAACAAATCGATTATCGGAACAATGGTCAAGAGACACGGTATGGTTGTGGCTTGCTGGTTGAATGACGACAAGTGGGTGGCTTGGACCTTGGCGTCCGCCTGCGAAAAATACCGAGGTATATCCTTTTGGAATAACCGAAAGAATTCTTGCGTTTTTTGTGGGATTTGTTATCGTTTTTATCTACTGGTATGCCCTAGTTTTTTAGGGCGTAAATCATATTTGATCCGATTTACGCAAGGGGGCATGATCTCTTTTGCAAAAGATATAAAATTGTAGTTGACGCTTTTAATATGAACCTATTGATTTGAAAGGCTAAAACGTAACGGCTAAAATAAAGAGACTTTCTGTCTACATGCTCATCGCTTTGCTCTTATGCATAGGTATTTGGGTAGGCGCAAGACAAAATGAGCGAGCCAAAGCTCCCCACGCCCGTCCTCGGTTAGCCAAAGGCGGCGTCTCTTTGCTTATGGTTGACGAAGCGAGTCATTTTATTTTCTACGCCTAAGCCCCGCTAATATTTCACGGATCGCCTTTTTGTGAAATACGATAAAGCCTTCGGGTTTGATAGCGCTATCATTGCGCTCAGCTCGGAGCATCTTTTGAAAAGATTTTGCAATGAGACAAAAAAACATTGACCCCGCTCGTTCTAGGCGTTGCATGGCTAACTTATGTTGGTTGCCGCGCAGCGCCCAAACATAAAATGGTAACCCAAATCAAATCTTACACCCAAATCTTAGAAGGCTCCAAGATCAAGTTTGGCTGAACAGAATCGCTATTGGAATGTGGATGCCAAACGGATTAAAGAGGTGTTAGAAGAACAATCAGATCGTCAGGTCAAGGGATTGTTTGAAGACGTTGAGCGAACTGTTCTCAAATATAAACGTAAAAACAAACGATCATTTGAAAAATAAAAAGGTCTAGTTTGTAAATGATCCAAAGAGGATGGCGCGCTACTCAGCTCTCTTTTGCCCCAAACATCCCCAAGTCTTTACCGGTATTGAAAATGATCAGCGCCGCCCGTGTGTGAAAATGCTTCGAACAATGCTAGCAGGCTCAGCGATTCGTTGCGTATCAAACAATGCTCAAGTCAATCTGATCAGCCCATAAAATAACGCCTAGCATATCAATGCTAGGTGTTATTTTATATCATTTTAACGAATAAAAAAACCACAATGCCCCTCAAAACGATTAGGCTTTGCGTGTCTTCCCGTGCCGATGCAGCCATTATTATGGCTTCAAACACGCGGAATCAACTCATGCACCTATGCGGCTTTTTTTTGATTCAATTTAGCTGACAAGCGGCTTTTATAGCGACTGGCGGTGTTTTTATGGATCGCGCCCTTGGCTGCAACCTTGTCTAGTGAGCGATAAATTGCTTGCAATTCCTCGCTAGCTGTTTCCACGGTGCCGTGAAGCAGGGTTTCTTCGTAAGCTTTGATCTGCTCGCGGTAGCCAGTCTTGCGCCAGCGGTTTAATGCACGGCGTTTAATGTTCTGACGGACACGTTTTTTGGCGCTAAGTGAGTGAGCCATATCGAATTCTCTTTTATAAAATAGGTATTGGACATATTATTAACATACGCGAATTAAATATTATGCGCTTTTTTCGATGCATTGCAAGCAGAGTATCCACTTTTTTTAGTAAAACCCACGCCCCGTCAAGCCACGATAGTTGACAAGCCCCAACTTTGACATAGAATGATCCATCTACCGAGGCACCCAAGGTAGGCTTTGTCAGTAGATAAAGTCTTTTTAGCAACTCGCTAATACAGGCGCCTTTTGAAGAAAATGTCACTTGATAGACAGAACGGAAGCGTGATATGAAATCACCCAATGTTCAAAACACCCGCTTGGGATTGCAACAATTTTAATGGTCGCTTTACCCGACCATTTGAATATTGCCACTCGACTTGGCCTAGATAAACGATTGTTCGTATATCTATTCTCTTTATTACCAAAGAGGAGCCTGGTAATGAGATGACCCGATCTGCAACTTATTAGAGTAGGATGTAGATCGACCTAAAATGGCTTTTAAAATAAAAGCCTTTAGGTGCCCAAGCCACGCACGCTGAGATTTTCGGCATGACGTGGTTTTTTTATCAAAAAGGCTTATATAAAGCCCTGTGGCGCCATAATCGACATCAGACCAACGCGAGAAACCTCGCAACAATTGAATATCCAGAAAGTAATCACCATGATGAACCCCCAAGAAATGCTCCGCTTGATCGACTCGATCTCCAGAGATCGTAACGTTGAAAAAGAAGATCTCTATAAAGATATCGAGCAAGCCATGGTCCCCGCAGCGCGCAAAGCATTTAACGCGGTGGATACTGAAGAATTTTCGTGCGAGCTGGCTCGTATCAGCGGAAAAATCAGATTGTGGCGAGGCGAGGACGAGGTAGACCTCGA
>CAZSSX010000171.1:0-5999 GCA_964609545.1 uncultured Phycisphaeraceae bacterium
AACCCAATTGCGCCGCGACCATAAACGCATCAATATCATTGGCACCAATGGTCCCCGTTTGATAAGCCGCTTCAACATCATAATCAAACTGCGATTGATATTTACCAAAGACACGCCCACCTAATGTATATCGGCGCTCCGTCCCGGTTGTGCCGTTAATGGTCTTGGTCGAGCCATCTCGATCATTAGCCAAAGCATAAAGATTAACCGTCATCTCCTGGTTAACCTTCGTCGTTGCATGAATCCCATAGAACTGATTGGTGTGATCTGAAGTATTAAAATCATAATGCTTCACCGGCACATACTGCGTGGCAAAAGCCACAATCTCAGAATCGCCACGTTCAACCTTAACAGAAATCCCGTCCCACGTACGAAGCGTATTAGCCCAAGGCAACGGGCTAACCAATCGCTGCTTGCCTAGCAATAATGCCTGACGACCTGGCCTAATCGTAAAAGTCGTATCCCCTTGTTCATAACGAATATCAACATAAGCCTGCTGCAACGCAGCCTCGTCAACGTCTAAGGCTCGCGACCCGCCAGGCAGCGTACGACGCGTAGAAAAAGCGCTCTTACCTTGAATGAAAAAAATCAAATTATCCCCGTGCGAAATCTTAGCATTGAGCAACACCCGCGTAAGCAGAAAATCATCATCGTTTGCTTTAACGAAGTTGGCATTATTATGCACCTCATATCGTGCACGAGCGTGACCCGAAAAATCCAGAGTCGTTTTGTCCCCTAGCTTAATGTTTTTCAGCGGGTTGCCATCCTGGCTCGATCCCGCAAAAGCAGGAGTAGTCAATGCGGTCAAAAGCGCGGCCGTGGTCAATGTCTGCGTGAATTTTTTCATTTTGAAAACCTAGAAGATGTAGCCAGAAATAACATCGCACGAGCTAAGCGATCTCTGACAAGGGTTACATAACAGGATAATAATGTCTTTTTAACAATATCACAAGACCAAACCCACCTTTGGTTGAAAACTTTACCCGCGGCACACCCTCAAGCTTCCCCCCAGCCTCAACAGAAGCCAAGCCTAAAATAACCCATCAATGCAACACCCGCAAACCGCCTGTGGCATGAGACATCGCCTTGCCCCTCCAACAAACCAAAAAATAATGAATCCCACCAACCCATCCAAGCCCATCACCCCTAACTCAATCTCAACAGTTCCCCCAATCACCCCAGCTTAACCCATACCCCATCCCGCCTCAACAAACCACCCATTTCCACCAACACACCCTCACTGTTTTAGTGGTAAACCCAAAAAAAAGACCCGCCAAAATAAGCGGGCCTTTGTGTTTTTAATACCTCGTTGCCATTACCCCGCCAAGCGGTCCAGCCCCTCATCCTCACCAGCATCATCCCCCCGTTTAGCCAGCTGCTCTGAAAATTGAAACGGATTTTCTCCGGTATCTCGTGAATGGGTAAAGAAATAACCCAGGTCCTCATGTAGCTCCGCCACCCGAACATACCGAGCCCGCGCTCCCTCATCCTCTTTCATTTTTTTCTCAAATTCCGCCAGCTCCGCTTGGCTCATTTCATCTTCTACATACTTCCAGCAAAGCTCATCAAACCGCTCATTTTCTACTACGTCCATCATGCCTATTTGTCCTTCCTTTGAAAAAAATCAAACCCATTGCAGCCCTAGCCAGCCGCCAAGCCTTTCTCCAAAATGTTTATCGGAAGACCGCATCCCTAACTCATGATCTATCTTAGAATTTCCCAAACCCTCAGCCTCCTATAACGATTCTGCCGATATTACCCACCACCCATCCCCAAAAAAAGCACAAATCCAGTATCCATCACCCAACCAACGCCCCTCCTATCACACCCACTCTCCATCACTTCTCATGCTCCACGATTTACCCGCCACCGTTTTAGCCGTTACCGATATAGCCCCTCGATGCCTAGCAACTTTTCAAGCGCATCGTAAGCCTGGCGTACCTCTCCGATAAAATTCACATCGCACAAATCCTCCAGCCTCAGCTCCTCGCGATAATACCGCTTAATCCAAGAAACCAGATCATCATAGCGCCCCCGAGTCAGCACCGCCCCGGGATGAACCCCCGCCCGCTGCTTTTGATTTAAGACCACCCGCAATCTCAAGCACGCCGGTCCGCCCCCGTTATCCATCGACTCATGCAGATCAAAAAACATCACTTCCTTCACCGGATTGTCCCCGTTTAAAATCAAATCAATCGCATCCATCGCGCCTTTAAATTGCCGACAACGTCCCGGACAGACCAGCACCATCCTCCCAGCCTCCACACTCACCAGCTGACTATTAAACAAATAACTTCCCACCGCATCCCGCACGCTAAGAACCGATTCTGGAATCTTAATCCCATAAAATGCACCTCCCACCACTTGCTCATAAAGCCCGCTCAACGCATCTACTTTTTCATCCCCCCCCACAAACGCCCGCTCATGGTAAAGCAGCACATTCAGATGACCCACACTAATCACATCATTATGAAAAACCCCCGCATCAATCACCTCGGGATTCTGCTGAACAAACAAAACACGCCCAGCATCTAATCCATGTCGCCTAGCAATGGCCCGCCCGCTCTCTAGGCTCTGCCTCGCTGGATACTTCCTAGGCCCCGCATCTGCGCCCTCACCAAACGCCCGTCCATACACAAAAAAATCAATCCCCAAACCACCATGCCCCCCGCAAAAGCGCATGTGATTAGCCGCCCCCTCATCGCATAATCCCATCGCCCCAGGCAGCGGATCATGCACACCAAAAAGCTGTTCATCATGAAAAATTAGCTTCAACATCCGCGCGGTATCCGCCCCCTCAATACTCCGATGCAGCTGACTGATCAGATTCGACGCGGTAAAATGAACCCGCCCATCCGCACAATCCGCCCCGGCGCTCACCGTCGCGGCATTGGCGCACCACATGCTCGATGCGCTATAGCACATCCCCAGCAAAGCCCGATCCTCCTGCCCTAAACACTGCACCAATTCTGCATCACTGCCGACATACCCCAAGCTTCTGGTCAGCCCAAAATTCGGCCTCAGCAGCGGCGGAAAAATCCCCTGACTCAACCCCAAATCAAATAATCCCTTAGCCTTAGCCAAACCCTGTAACGCAGCCAACCGAGGACTAGACACACGCCCCCTAGCTTGAGACGACGCCAAGTTCCCATAGGACAAGCCCGCATAATGATGCGTCGGCCCCACCAAGCCATCAAAATTCATCTCCACTGCATCCATCACCAATCGATCCCCTCCACCAAATCCTGAGGCATCACATTCTCCTTAATCTCCAAACTCGCCACCGGATAAGCACAATAATCAGCAGCATAAAAACCACTAGGCCGATGATTCCCCGAACGCCCCACCCCACCAAAAGCAAGCCGACCACTGGCCCCTGTCGTCTGACGATTCCAATTCACAACCCCCGCACGGATCCGCTTGATAAACTCACGATACAAATCCTCCCGATCACTAATCAGCCCCGCCGACAAGCCATACCGCGTCCCGTTGGCACACGTAATAGCTTGGTCAAAATCTTTCACGCGGATCAGCTGCAAAAAGGGGCCGAACATTTCCTCGTCACTCAAATCACTCACACCCGTCACATCCATTAAGCCAGCTTTCAGCATCCCCGTATGACCATCCACCGCTTCCATCTCAACCAAACGCACACCCCCAGCCTCAACCAGTGCCTCCTGCCCAGCCAACAACTTTTCGCCCGCAGCCCGGCTAATCACAGGCCCCATAAACGGCAACTTCCCTACCCCATCACCCAAACCATCACCCACCCGCATCTTACCCATCATCTCCTTGAGCACCGCCACAAAAGCATCAGCCTCGTCCCAACACTGAGGCACAATCAAACGACGCGCACAAGTACAACGCTGACCCGAGGTAATAAACGCACTTAAAATCGTTTGATACGCCCCAGCCCGCAAGTCCTTGGTCTCATGAACAATCAGCGGGTTATTACCGCCCATCTCCAGCGCCACGATTTTCTCCGGATAATCCCCCATGTATTGATGAATCGCAAGCCCCACACGCGATGAACCGGTAAAAAATAAACCATCAATCCCCTCTGATTCCACCAGCGCCCGCCCCGTATCCCCACCGCCTTGCACCATATTCAAAACCCCCGCTGGCAAGCCCACCTTCTCCCACAATCGCATATAAAAATCACCCACGCCAGGCGTCTGCTCACTGGGTTTAAACACCACCGTATTGCCCGCCAGCAACGCTGGGATAATATGCCCATTAGGCAAATGCGCTGGCAAATTAAAAGGCCCCAGCACCCCCACCACGCCATGCGCTTTATAACGCGTCACACCCAAGCCACCCCCAACCTCAAACTCGCTCAATCCGCACCGCTGCTCAAAAGACGCAATAGCCAAACCCACCTTCCCCACCACCGCTCCAGCCTCCTGCCTAGCTTCCCACAGCGGCTTGCCATTCTCCCTCACAATCAACACCGCCAACGCTTCCTTTTCAGCCTCAATCAATTCCCCAAACCGCTTCACATAAGCAATCCGTTCCGCCGCCGTCGTTTCAAACCATGGCCCCTCAAACCCTTGCCTGGCAGCCTTTACCGCCAATTCCACATCTTCCCTACCCGCTTGGCATCCTTCCCAAACCACCTCGCCCCGCGAAGGATTGGTAGAGGTCCATGCTTGGCCATCGCCCATCACCCATTCACCGCCGATAAAATGTACCGCCTGATTCATCCATCATTCCTTTATTTTTTGTGACCCCAAAGGATCCGACACTAAATAAAAACGTACCCGATCACCCACGCCCACACCCAGTGCCTCGCCCAGCTCTCGCTCAAGACTCACCCCTTCGCCTTCTAAAATCTCAAGCCCGCCCAAGCCCGCACGAAAATCTCGCAAACCATTACTCACAATCCAAAGACACTCCCCACCCGCCGCATCGACCAATTCGCGCACCACGCCCACCCTACTCTCCTTCACCGCTTTAATCTCATCGACCAAGCATCGTAGCGTAGGCCCCGCTTCAAAAATATCAACCTCCCCCGCAAACTCAAAGCCCTGTCCTTCTAAAATCTGGCGCGCGGGCAAAGTTTTCTCATGCACCCTGCCGATCACCCGCTGGGCAGCCTCGGGCAACAGGTCAATATAGATCGGATGCTTGGGCATGAGGTCCGCGATAAACTGCTTACTCACCATCGTAAAAGAATCAGCTTCATGCAATTCCGTGCAGAAAAAATGACGCCCCAGCGATTCCCAAAAAGGGCTCTTACCTTGGCTATCAATTTCGCCCCGCATCTCCGCAATCATATACCCATCAAAATAACTACGAAAATCCGCAACAAACAAAAAACGCGACAACGACAAAAGCTTCCCATAGCCAGAGCCTCTGCCCCCCTTGGCCAAATACAAACTACCAATCTCACTAGGGCCATTATGATCCTCCACCAATTCCAGCATACGCACATCTTTCTCAACCCCAAGCTGTGTCGAGGCAATATGCTCACTGCGAATTTTATAAGTATAAAAAGGAATATAGCCCCCCACCTTAGAGCTCAAGCCCGATGCCCCGATAATCTCGCCGCTCTCCAAATCCTCCAGCACAAATAAATAAATTTCAGCCCCGGGCTTACCCGAAATTTTTTCAAAGCCATGCACCGAATCCAAAATGCGCTCGCGCAAAATCTCCCGGTCACTAGGCAACGTCGTCAACCCATAACCCGCCTCGCAAGCCAAACCATACAGCCCATCAAGATCACTCAGCGCTATCGGACGAAACACAACCATCTTCATTTACTCCATACCCAAAGAACAAAACCACCCAAGCCCCCCCTTTGTTTATGGTCTCCCCACACACACTGCCATCAACCGTCTACACTATCCAGCACGTTTTGCAAAACATCACAAGCCACATCAATATCTGCCTCCGTCACCGTCCCCAAAGGCAACAAAAATCGCACCCGCACCGGACTGCTCCCCGTGATAAAACAAATCACACCCGCAGCATACATCTCCTTCATCACCGCCATCGCA
>CAZSSX010000172.1:0-5999 GCA_964609545.1 uncultured Phycisphaeraceae bacterium
GGTGTATTTTAAAGCTCAGCGCATTGATTTTCATTGTGCTGGGCTTTTTTTCGGGTGAAAAAATGATAATAAAAGATGTCGGTGGTGATGGCCATGATAAAAAAAGAGACGATGACATCTGAAAAAAAGTGACCCCCTGCTGCGATTCTCGCTAGGCTAACTAGGGCGCCGTAGGCTGATGCGATGATCAGTGCGCGTTTTTTTCTTTTAAAAAATAATGCCAACGGTAGGGCTGCAAATGCCGCGGATCCATGGCCTGAGGAAAATGACTTATTGCCTTGTGGGTGTCCGGTGATATAGAATGCGGGGCTGAAGGTTTTGCTGCCTTGGAATTGGGTGATGTCTTTGGGTCTTGGGCGTCCGAAATGTTCTTTGAAAACATAGTTGACGATTAAGCCTGAGCCGATGATGAGCACGAGTAGGAAAAAGAGTACTTTGGCGCCATCGATGTGCCCCCATTGTTGGTGGGGCGCTTTGCCGCGGTTTCTTAGCCAAAGGACGAGAATAGCGATGATGGATAGGGTTAAAAATGGGGTGACGCTTTGATATAAAAGCTGCTCCCACCAGCTATTTTTCGCGTAAAAAGTGTGGTCAAAAAATAGGCTGGAGATGTAAAGATCGGTTGATGGGGCAAAAGTGAGAACCAATGAGCTGATGATGAATAACGCTAGGAGTATTTGTGATTTTTTTTGTTTGAGATATCGCATCGGCTCTCTTTGTTGATTGTGGTGTACAGGGATAGGCTGTGTTTGTCGTTTCGTATTGTAGCATTTTTTTTTGAGAGTCAATATGCTGGATGGGATATGTATAAAAAAAGGGCTGCGAGAAATTTCGCAGCCCTTGATTTTTTTGATTTGTATCGTGTTTATTTACGACGTTTGATCATCGCGACGCCGCCGACAGCTAAAAGCATAAGGCTTGCTGGCTCGGGTACGTTTCCGGTTGATTGTGATTGGCTGTAGTACTGGAAGAATTCGCTGATGTGTCCGGCGCCAACGTTTCCGCCTGTGACAGAAATATCTTTGCGGACATAGATGAAATCGGATTCAGCAACATCTTGGGAATCATAAGAAACGACCGATGTTCCGCTAGATGAAGTATTCAATGATGCAAGGGTTGGGCCATTTGTGCTTGCTGTAGCGTAAACGCCTTCTGCGATGAATGCGCCGCCGTCGCCGGTATTGCCTCCGCCTGACATGGCCAAACTGACACCATCGATGACCCAGCCTTGTGCGAGTTGAGCGGGTGCTACGCTGACTTTGAACGTGATTTGGATATTTGCAGATTGACCACTAAAGGCGGTGAGGCCTTGTGTGACATCAAATTCAACGCCTACATCGCCGGTGCCACCATCAATGACATCGGTGAGGAAAATAGTTGACTCGCTGGCTACTAGTGCGCCACCTGCGCTATTGGCGGTAAAGCTGAAGTCTGACAAAATCTTATCGCCAGAGACAAAGGTGCCGCCACCGTTATTGATATCTTCGAGTGACATGCGCGCTGCAGATGCGCTTGTGGCGACGCTAATCGCGCCGAGGACTGCTAATAATTGTGATGTTTTTTTCATATTGATCATAATTTAAGTTCCTATTCTCTTCTCATAAACCTTGCACTACGGAATGTAACGCAATCTCTCCAGATACCTTTTTGCGATGCAAAATGTGTCGATTGGTATCAATGCTCTCTTCCACATTTATACGGATGTGTCGGATTCGACCCACACAGTATACCAGTAAAGTTTGAAAACGCCAAGCTTATTTAGAAAAAACCAGCTATATTGGGATAATTAGGCTAAAAGCAGTGTTTTGCAGTATTTGTGTACCCTTTTAGATCGGATTGATTAAGCTTAAGGATTGATTTTTTGAGATATTTTGGCTTTATTTTGATGATTATGGGCTGAAATGTATCACTTTTGTCTGAGAATAAGGGATAAATCTAGGGGAAGCATGTCATATTGAACGACAAACTATAGGCTTGCTTAGGCCAACGGCATAGGGGGCTAGGCCAAGGTATTGCGGGCGCACTGAAGTTGGTGCATTTGCTGTCCGGTGGGGCTTTGCCCTGTCTTAATCATTTCAATAAAACAGTCAAATAAATAGCGTGAATCGTGGGGGCCGGGGCTTGCTTCGGGGTGGTATTGAATGGCAAATAAAGGGTGTTGGTTGTGCCTAAAGCCCGCTAGTGTTTGGTCGTTGAGATTGAAGTGGGTGGGCTCTGCGCCTACTGCGGTGAGGCTTTGTGTATCTACCGCAAAGCCGTGGTTTTGGCTTGTGATTTCGACTTTTTTGGTGAAGATATTTTGGACAGGTTGATTGCCGCCTCGATGTCCGAATTTCATTTTATATGTTTTTGCGCCTAATGCTAAGCAGAGGAGTTGATGCCCTAAGCAGATGCCGAAGATAGGTTTTTTGCCGATGAGTTTTTTGAGTGTTGCGATGGTTTGTGTGACGGCTGCGGGGTCGCCTGGGCCGTTTGAAACGAAAATGCCATCGGGATTGAGTTTAAGGATATTTTCCGACGTGGTATCGAAGGGGACGAGGGTGACTTTACAGCCTTGGTCGGTGAGATTGCGTAGGATGTTGAGTTTTGCTCCGCAGTCGATGGCGACGATGTGAAAGCGATCTTCTTTTTTAATTTGGCCTTGTATGGGTAGCCATTGGCCTAGGCCTTGGTCCCAGGTGAGGGTGTCTTTTCTGCTGACCTGTGCGGCGAGGTTTTGGCCTTGTAGTGGTTGAGAATCTTTTGCTTGTTGCACTAGTTGTGCATCTGATTGGGTGCTGTCAGTGGAGATGACGCCTTTGAGGGCGCCGTGGGTGCGTATTTTTCGAGTCAGCGCGCGTGTGTCAATGCCTGCGATGGCTAGTATTTTCTGATCGTGTAGCCATTGGTCAAGTTTTTTGTCGCTGCGATAATTGCTTTGCAGGTTGGCTAACTCTTTAATGACAAACCCGCGGACGTGTGAAGCATTTGATTCGAAGTCTGCTGGGTTTGTGCCGTAGTTTCCGATTTGGGTGCAGGTCATGGTGACGATTTGTCCGGCGTATGAGGGGTCTGTGAGTATTTCTTGGTATCCGGTGAGGGAGGTGTTAAAGCAGACCTCTCCTTGGACGGATTTGGGGGAGGTGTGCCCGAACGCTTGGCCTACGAAGATGGATCCGTCTTCGAGTGCGAGGCGTGCGATGGTGTGGTCCGATAGGCTTTTTGAGTTTGGCATAATGGTGGCATTATAGGGATTTTTGGCTTGGTGTCTTATCCACGGGTGGCAAAATTTTTATGGGGCTTGGGTGATGGTGATTTTGAGCAAGAAAGGGGCAGGGCATCGTTAGGCTTTGACGCTTGATTTTTGAGCGGGATGATTTTGTGGAGCATTTTTGTTAGGCATATTTTATAAAAAAGAGATGAGTGTTGTATTTTCGCATAAAATAAGATTAATCTGTCGTTTTATGAGAGACGAGTGGAATGGTGGTAAATAATAGCCGAGATTTTATGCCACTTTACGATTTAACGAGACAAGGCTGGGTGGTTGTTTATCTCGGGTGACTCCTTTGAATAGTAGATAAGCGATGAATGGCAATAAATGGATTGCTGAAATTAAGAGTGTTAATCAGAATTTTTTAAGGAAATATTTTTATGAAAAAACGATTGGTAATTGAGTGCGTATTAGTGATTTTAGGGATACTTTTATTTGGCGTCGGGCTGGCTAGCGCTGGGGTGTCTGAGGTGAAAGCTAAGGCGTTTCACGTTGCGGTAAATGGAGACGATGGAAATGCGGGGAGTCGTGTGTCGCCTTTCGGGAGCATTGAGCGGGCCAGAGATGCGGTGCGTGGGTATAAATCCAAACATCCCACGGGCGATATCACGGTTTGGATTCATGGGGGGACTTATCAGCTGAAGGAAACGCTTGTTTTTAGTTTAGCAGATTCTGGGAATCTCAATCAGCGAATCACTTACGCGGCGTGGCCTGGTGAAGAGCCTATTTTAAGTGGCAGTGCGCGGGTGACGGGATGGAAGTTACTTGATCATGCTCCTAAAGACTTACCGCGGGTTGCGCAAGGTAAGGTTTGGGTTGCGGATGTTTCGCAATTGCGTCAGATGAAAGCCAAGCAGAAAAAATCACCCAGCGTTGCGAGTCAAATGGATCGTGTGGCGCGATTTTTTACTCTTTATCAAGGGCGAGGCCAGTTGCCGCGCGCGCGGGGGGAGAAATTTTTCTTAGTGAAGAATAGCAAGCGACGGCGTAAGATTTCGGATAATTCATACACTCCATTTCTGAAAAACCATATGGCTGACTGGGCTGATATCAGTGAGGGGGAGTTGATGTTGATTCCCGATCGGTCTTGGGTTTACAACATCTTACCGATTGAAAAAATAGATTTAAAGCGTAAACGACTGATCACCGCAGCGCCGGGCACTTATAATTTATCGCGCACCCGGACCCATGTGCAAGTGCCCAATACACAGATTCAAAATGTGCTGGGACTATTAGATAAGCCTGGGGAGTGGATGGTTGATCGGAAGACGAATAGGCTTTATCTTTGGCCTAAAAATTTGGTGGCGGGTAAACCTAGCGATGATATTCAGGCCCCAATCTTGACCGAGCTTATCCGTGTTCAAGGCAAGACGAATTATCGGGGTGCCAAGGATACGCCCGTGGAGTATCTCACATTTAAAGGGCTTACTTTTATCCACGGCGATCGTATCGCGTGGCAGGGCATGACCGGCTGGGGGGTTCAGCACGACTGGGAAAGATTTGATACCGCCAGTGCTATGTTACGATTTCGGGGCGCTGAAAATTGTGCTATAGAAGACTGTCAATTTTTGGATGCGGGGGCCAGCGGTTTGCGGCTAGACCTTCATGCACAGCGAAATCGGATCATAGGTAATAAGTTTCATCGCTTGGGTGGGGTGGGGATTCTTTTGGCTGGATATGGCCCGGGCACGAAGGATGTGAATCGAAATAATATCGTGAGCAATAATCATATCTCGCATATCGGTCAGCTTTACGCCGGATCGCCAGCGATTTTTGTTTGGCAGAGCGGTGGCAATCGGATCGATCATAATTTGATTCATGATACGCCTTATGTGGCCCTGGTCGTGACAGGCCGTATTTCATGGAGTAAAGATGGTAAAGCCCAATGCTCGCGAACCGTGCGCTGGGCTGATGTGAAACAAGCGGGCTGGACCCCTAGTAATCTTCCCAAAAGCTGGACAACGCGGGAGAAATATTTACATGCACGCAATAATTTGGTGCTGAGAAATGAAATCCATCATGTGATGCAAGTGTGTTGTGATGGTAATGCGATTTATGTTTCGGGCGCAGGCGGGGGCAATCGTGTGATTGAAAATTACTGTCACGATAGTCCCAGCCGACATATGAACTCTGCTATTCGTTGCGATAATGATCAGCACGGCACAACCATCGAGCGTAATATTATTTTTCGTACAGGTGGCGATGCGGAAGGTTTTATGAGCAAAGGCAATAATACGATACGGCAAAACCTAGTGATTGATCTACGCAGCAACAGCGGTAGGCATCGTGGTTATTTGAGATTCTTCTCGGGAGATATTCATGGCTCCATTATTGAAGGCAATATCTTTTATTCGCGTGATGCTAAGCAAACTATTATTGCTGATGGCAAGCCTCGTGGCGGTAAGCCTGCTACACGATTTCGACAGGCACATGCGGATTATAATTTATACTTTAATGAACAATTGCCCCATTGGGGCTTAGAGATATTAACAACACATCAAAAGCTAGGCATTGAACAGCATAGCATCATCGCCGACCCGATGTTTGTAGATATAGATAAGCAGAATTTTCAGTTTCGTAAAGGATCCCCAGCGTTGAAGTTAGGCATTGCCCAACCCATTCAAATTAAAAAGATAGGCTTGCAAGGCAAGTATCGTCGTAAGTAATTCTGTGTCACGGAGGGCTTAGCGCAAGCGGCTAAACGAGAAAAAAGGTATCATAGATACCACGCATCGTCTGTCTGCTTGGG
>CAZSSX010000173.1:0-5985 GCA_964609545.1 uncultured Phycisphaeraceae bacterium
AAAAAAAAAAAAAAAAAAAAAAAAAAAAAAAAAAAAAAAAAAAAAAAAGAAAAAACAGAAAAAAAAAGAAAAAAAGAAAAACAAAGTAAAAGATAAAAAGAAAGATAAGTCTAAGCTTGAACGGCAACATCTGATTTTAGGCTCGGATGATGGTGTCAATGAACCTCAAGTCGCTTGGATTTCACATCAAGATTTCATGGCCCAACTACGCGCCTATCGTAGTCTAACACATCAGCCAGCATTACAAGATCGCGCCAAAGCCAGACCAGAGGGAGACTACGAATTATTTGCATCAGAGGGTGGCGTGGGTGGTGTAGGCGGTGGCGGAAATGCTGGGGGTGGTGGAAGTAGTGCTGCTAAGCGCAGCGCAGCCCAGCAGTATCGCGCATCAATACGAAAAATAAAGCAAAAAACAAAAATCTCCGAGATCAAAGGCGCAAGCCAAGAAATAAATCATCAGCCTAAATCGAGGCTAAAAACCACAAAAAAAATCGCTGGCGCTGATGAAAAAAAGAAAAAGGACCAAAGCAAAGAAGTCAGCGTGCAAATGGCGGTGGCGGAAAAAAGTAAAAGACAGCCCCAAGCTGAAGATGCAAAAAAAATAAAAAATAACATCAAACACAAAAAGACAAATAAGAGTAAACCAATCAGTCAAGCTAAAAATAAAACCAAGTCTCAAACGCCTAACAAAGCGACGCAGAAAAAAAACAAAAACAAAGATAATAATCAAGACAAAGGCAACAACAAAGATAAAAGCGTTGGTGTGGCTGGCAAGGGCGCGGCCCAAGGCAATGAAAAAGGTAAAGCAAAGGGGCTTGGTAAAGGTAAAGGCCAGGGCTCAGGCACCGGTGACACGGTAAAAATTACCCGTGTGCCTCGTGATTCATCGCGTCTGCCCGCGACGAGTTTAACCGATACGCCTTTGGATTTTCATTTTGGCCAGGTCATCACCATGAAGGGTTTGCGCGTGGATCCAAAGGTGCCTCGTTTTCCCGCAGATGTTTTGTTAAGCTCTCGTCCAGATCGCCCGGTCTATGAGTTGATTTTTGATCGGAAGACGGGTAAGGTGCTCAAGGTTAAACAGATCCGCAGCTCGGGTTATAAAGATATTGATGCGATTATTCGGCGTAGTTTGTATGACTGGCGCGCCAGGGGAAAGAAGTTAAAAGAGATGAAAACGGATTTTTCGATTCAGATCAATATTTTGGTGGGTTGATCGGGTTGGCGTTATGTGTAAACGAAAATGGCTTTAAAGGAGTGAAATAAGATGCAACGAACAGTAGCAGAAGGTGTGATTATTGCCTGTGATTTTTGCGGAACAGATTGGGATCAGGCACTGCATATGATCGAAGGTCATCACGGCTCGGTGCTATGTCTAAATTGTTTAAAGAAAGCGCTAGAAGAACTAGAAGCCAAACCCGGAAAATATCGCTGCACACTTTGCTTAAGCGAAGGCATTGATCAGTCCAAATCCCGTTGGTCGGGAAGCTTTAGCAGAGCCGATTTTGAAGGCAGCGTGGGCGTTGTTTGCGAATCATGCGTGCGCCAAGCAGCCAGAGGGTTTAGCAAGGATGAGGATATCGACTGGACTTGGAAAAGCTAAGCCAAAACAAACCCACCACGGCACGTAACGTGTTATTTTTTTAAAAACAATGGAGGATACGGTGCCTTGTTTTGACATCCGCGGCAATGGGCGTGAGCAGCGGCACATAGGGATCGCTCAGCGTATAGTGCCTGACATGTGCGTAATTTTTCTTAAGCATTTCGAGATAGGCCGTGGACATTTTGAAGTGATACGTATTGAGCAGAAGACGCGGTATAGCTAGCGTTTGGCTAAGAATAGATTGAAGATTTGATACGCAGTCCGCGTTGAGAATGATAGCCGGCTGATGGATATAAAGCTCCGGCCGTTGCCCCGTATTGATACGGATCTTGGGTGCTAAATCAAGCAGTTCTAAAAGATGAGGGTGTGTCGTTTCTGGCAGGCTAAGATTCGTCGCATCATCAATCAGGTGCGTGATCGCGCAGCAGACCGCTTCTTGGTGATTGGGGTCATCAGCTGTGGCCACGGCATGTTTGGGCATGTGTCTATTTTGAAAATCACTACGCTGATGCGTGGGATTATCCAGATAAATCGTTTCCTGGATGGACCACTTTTGTGGCTTTGCGGTGGCTTTGATTTTACTTATGGTTTTTCTAATCTGGTACGCAGCAGGCGAGATGAATTTTTGAAATTTGTTGGTGGTGATGAGCCTAGGCGCTTGTATTTGTGCATGAACGGTGTCGTCTGTCCATTGTTTAATCTGTTTGATCAGTCTTTGCCAGACTGCCGCGGGAGTGTAATCTTTTTGATAGCGTTGGTATCCCGCTACCGCGATTTTTTGCGCCTCGTCGGGATTTTTAAGATAGTACCGCGTCAGTTGGATCGCCTCCTCGATGGTGTTGAATCCGATGACCTCTTTGTCCAGCTGATAGATCTTGCCCAGCGGGTATTTGTTATCCGCGATTTGTAAGATGCCATAGGCCGGGAGACTATAGAGTCTATGGTTAATCGGCCCCGTAGAATTGTGAATGTTCCAACCGATTTTGGTATTAAGATAAAGCGCATTGAGTTGCTGCTGATCAACCCAGCCAGAGTCCCAGCCATGCCCAAAGTATTTTGCATCGGGAAAAGCAGCTTTTAATTGACTCAGTCTTTGCGTTCTCCAAGGGTTGTGTCCGCAGCAGAGTATCAGATCATTGGTTCTTTTACTGCGATACGATTGTTCGATCATCTCGGGAGCGATCGTTTGCTCCGCCAAGGGAATCAGTGATATGGGGATCCATGCGACTTTTTCGCAGCCCCACGCTTTGTATTGTGATTGAGATGAAATATTGCCACAAAGCGTTGCATCATAGTGAGGCGCGATATGTTTGGATTGCTTATTTGAGGACTCGGGGTCATCGTAAAAAGAATAAATATTGTAGGTGTTGAGATGCTCAAGCAACTTAGGGTGCAGGTTCCAGCCGTTGTAGTTAATGAGGATATCATTTTTTGAAGCCAACTCAATGACCTGATTATAGAGAGACAAAAGCCCTTGGTCTTTTGATTTCCAGAGGTTATTCAGCTGCTCCCAGTTGGCGCGTTGGTGCTTACCTGGCAGGGCGATGTTGCACGTGGTGATGGAAACACCCTTTGGCGCTGTGCGTGCGATGTCTTTGTATTGCTCTGCAAGCTTTGGCGTTGCAGCGAGGTAGAGGAGGAGTATTTTCATGGTTTATCTAGGGAGCTTTTCTGAAGTTTGTTTCTGCATCGGGCAATGGGTGGTGCGTGCAAACAGCGGCTGGGGTTTGTGGGTGTGGGTGTGTGGCGGGTTATTTTATCTTAAATTTTGTTTTCATGTTGCGGTGTTTTTTGTAGGCTGTAAGATGTTGAGATGAAAGAATTTGACCAGTTTGAACAGAATATTTTTGAGTATCTGGGCGCCGAGAAAATCGCTTCAATAGTGCAGCGATTCTATGCTTATGTAGCGGAAGACACGCTCATGCGCCCGATGTATCCCGAAGCCGACCTGAGCGGTGCCGAAGAGCGTTTACGCGATTTTTTGATTTTTCGATTGGGCGGCCCCGATGATTATGTGAAAAAGCGTGGGCACCCGAGGCTGCGTAGGCGCCACGCCCCCTTTACCATTGATATGCAAGCGCGAACGCGATGGCTTACATGGATGGGCAAAGCCATGGATGATGAAGGCATCCAAGGCAACGTCCGCGTGGTCCTAGATAGCTTGTACTTGCAAATGGCGAATTTTCTAATCAATCGATAACACCTTGGGATGCACGCGGGGGTGTATCCCAAGTGCATGACCAAGTGGTTATGCCAGGTCTTTTTCTTGGACGATATATAGCCCAACCCAAGAGTCTTGTAAGTGGTAGACGTTGCCGTGAAGTTTTTTGGCCAGTAGATTTTCAACCCCTTGACAGACAGCATGTATCCAATCCAAACGGTGGGCGTGTTCGGGTGCGAAATCGTGCCAAAGGATGACAGTGCCAGGCTTGGCGTATTTGAGTATTTTAAGCGTGTCTTTATAAACAAAATCGGTGTCGTGACAACCGTCGATGAAAGCTACATCAATCTCTTTGAGTTGAGGCTGCCAAGTGAGTGAATTGGCATAAATTTGGGTGATATTTTCGATGTTGTGTTGCCGAAAATATTGTCCGATTTCTGATTTTTGAGGCGCGAAAGTGATCAGCTTACCGCCTTGATCTTTTTCCTCGGGTGGCAGATTGACAGTGTGGATTTGCGCGTGGGGCGCATTGACAGCCATATGATAAGTCATGTGCCCATGAGCGGTGCCGATCTCGACAATGGTGCTGCCCCTGGTGTTGGCGCATGCCCCCGCGACCATCAAAGCATCCTTGATCCATCGGTTATTGACATCATTCGAATTGCGAAACTCGTGAAGATGATCGCCTTCTAGCGTAGGCATTTTTTCCCATTGAAGGATTTGTTGCAAATCTTGGTACGTCCTCACCAAGTGCGATCGTTTTGAGATTTTTTTATAAGGCGTGAGAAGCTTTGTCAATTTATGTGAGATCCAAGGTCTGAGCATTTGGGAATCTTTCGGTTGATGATGGAGGGCCATTTAGTAAAGGGCGAGTGACTTGCCGCATGGTTGACTGCGTATTTTTTATAAGCAGGAAAATTAGGCTTGTAAGTTGAGGTAGTATTTGACGATATCGTCCCATTTGTTTTGGGCTTGCAAAATGTGTTCGATGGCTTGTCTGACAGCGCCTTTGCCTCCGGGTGCTGTGGTGATGAATTTTGCGATGTGTTGAACGGGTTCTGCAGCGTCTGCCACAGCAATGGGGTAATTGATTTTGGTCATAGCGGGGAGATCGATCAGATCGTCACCGACGTATGCCACTTGCTGAGGGGTGGTGTTTGTGAGTTTGTTGATTTGCTTGAGTGCTGTTGCTTTATTTTTGGCGCCTTGGATAAGATGCTTAATGCCTAGCTCCGTGATACGTAGATTGACCGCGTTGGTTGCTCTGCCGGTGATGACGGCGATTTGTAGCCCCGCGTTTTGTGCGATTTTAATCGCCAGCCCATCGCGCACATGAAATCTTTTGGCTTCGACGCCTTGGTCGTTGACGATGATTGAGCCATCGGTGAGCACGCCATCGACGTCTAGGATGAGAAGTTTGATGTGATTGAGGTTTGGCATATCGTGATTTTACTGTAAAAATGCGGGCGGGTCATTAAGTGATGTTTTTGGGGGTAAAATATGGCGATGCGCTTGTGTACCCTATCTGTCACAATAATTGTCCCATCGTTTGAAGTATTCTTAGAGTCCCCATCCTGCCCAGCGTAGCGAAGGTGATGCCTCCTCCCCATGGGGCGAAGTCTGTTTTGTGGGATTGTTGCGCGCCGAGTTGCCCTCTGCTGCGGATGTTTGTGAAAAAATCAGCTGAGCTTGCCCTAGCTGAGAATCCACCGCTGCCGCCGTGTCCTAGAGAGGCGATGTTTGCTGAAGCGACGTAGATGACGAGGGTGTCTTTGGGTATGGTCAGGTGAGGTATGGCGACGGTGGTGCCTCTGAGGGTAGGTTTGGCCGACCATGTACTAGTACCAGATTCGACGATGGGGATGGTCTACGAAGAAGGGATCGTTGTCGTAGATTCTGAATTGGATTTCGATTGCCTGTGCAGATGTAGCGATTAAGGGCAGTAGAAGTGATAAAAGGGCGGTTTTTTGCATGATTTGCTCTTTGGGTGGAGGGGTAAATTAGTGGTTGGGGGCAGTATTACGTACGGTAATATATCATAGTGCTGTTGGTAAATCTAGAGATTTTTATGGTTTTTGATGGCGATTGGCGGGCGGCTGATATTGGGAATTGAGCGATTTTGAGGCGACTTGAGGTTGTATTAGCGGAAAAGAGGGCACTTTGTGCGACGATTTTTCGAGAGATTTATGCATTTTTTCGGTATGATATTTGGGTGAAATGG
>CAZSSX010000174.1:0-5935 GCA_964609545.1 uncultured Phycisphaeraceae bacterium
TTCCCCGTGGCCCGATCCACACATAAGCACACAATATCATGCCCCATCAAATCCTCGCGGTTACGAATTTTCGTCACCGGCTTCATCACCGTCAAAAAAAGCCGACCCCCACTCACCGCAATCCCACTCTGTCCGCCTTCGGGGAGTGGGGTTTTCCAATTAATATTTTTATTTTGTCTGACGGACCAATGGGTTGGGGGACTTTGGCTGCTTTGAATGTGCCAATTGCCGTTAGGGCCAGCGGCTTGAGGCCAATCTTGGGGAGCGACTGCACAGCTGGGGAGTAATACAACCGATAAAAACAACGCTAAGTTTTTTTTAAAATCCATCGGGCAGATTCTCTCTTTTTAGAAAATGAAAAAATGAAGATATTTTTTTAATCTGTTTATGATATCCATCCCGACTCTTACTCGTACGCGATTCGTGTGCGAACTTACGACATGACGCGGTATTTACTGGATATCTCAAACAAGCCACGCAACGTGTCAAGCAAGGGGGCTACCGCTCACATCCGGTCAGCTCGAAAGCTTCATCGCTACAAAAGGGCTAGCGACTGTTTTTTTAACGGGATGAGTAGGATCATATTTTGGATTTAATTTTTTTAGGCACGCGATACATTTTTGATCTGATTTTAGCACTGTGACTGCTCTTTTTTTCGATTCTAACTGCATGATTTGACGTTACCAAGTCATGACCCAAATCATGCGCCCCCCCTCGAAAGTCTACCTTATCGAATTTCTCCATCGAGGATTTTGTAATCATCACTTCCGTTTTAATTCACGCTTTGCCTTCAGTAAAAACATCAAAAGATCATATCGTCAGTGGGATTTGGCATGTCATTACTTCAACCGTGCAAGCGGTGATCGGGTTAGTCAATAGTTATCTTTTGTGTTTTGATGGCGCTTGGATTCTATCAAACTAAGAGAATCGTCCTTACCTGGGATAGTCTGGTTTTTGCTGCCAATCTAGTTCTGTGGTTCCGGGGATGCCATGGAAATCTCTGGGGAAGGTGTAGTCTTTTCTGAGGGGGAAGCCTTGCCAATCTTCTGGCAGGAGGATGCGCCTCAGGTCTGTGTGCCCTTCAAAGACAATGCCGAACATGTCATAGGCTTCGCGCTCGTGCCAATCCGCTGCGGGCCAAAGGTCCATGACTGATGGGATGTTGGCTTGCTGGCGATCAACAAACACCTTGACGGCGAAGTCATGTTTTTTCTCAAGCGAATAGAAATCATAGACCACGGCTAGCTCATCATCTGCGACGTAATCAATGCCTGTCAAACACTTGAGGAAATCGAAATCAAGGGCTGATTCATTTTTCAGAAATTCGGCGATGGGGCGCCAATCCTTGGCGTAAATGTGGATACGCGGATGCTTGTCATCGGAGAGTAGCTGCACGATTGCCGAGGCGAATTTTTCTTGAAGCATCTGGCCTATTTGAATGGGTGTCATATGAACTCTTTTCCAAAATGGGATTGCTGTTGCTTGCATAGTTTACCTTGCCACGGGGATGAAACCAAGCGATGGGCTGGGGGTGGCTACGATTTTCCCCATCGGGCGCTTTATGGAGAGCGGGATGCTTTTTTGGTAACTATCCGTTTTTTGCTTTTGTCATTGGCCAAACCGGGCGAAAGTGTGTATTTTACGCCGATGATTCAATTAGGCGTAAATATCGATCATGTGGCTACTCTCCGTCAGGCGCGTCAAACCTATGAGCCTGACCCTGTTTGGGCGGCGGCACAGGCGCAGCTGGCTGGTGCTGATGGGATTACGGTTCATTTGCGAGAGGACCGGAGGCATATTCAAGATCGGGATGTGCTGGGTATTATGCAGATGTGTCATGTTAAGCTGAATTTGGAAATGGCTGCGACGGAGGAGATGTTGGGCTTTGCTTGCGAGGTTAAGCCTAGCTTGGCGATGTTGGTCCCCGAGGGCAGGCATGAAATTACCACGGAGGGGGGCTTAGATGTTGCGGGGCAGGTTTCTGATTTGAGTGTGTGTGTGAATCGGCTTAGCGATGCGGGGATTACAGCATCGGCATTTATTGATGCTCAAGAGGATCAGATTCGGGCGGCCAAGCGGGCGGGTTTTAGTGTTTGCGAGATTCATACGGGGCCTTATGCCCATGCATTTCACACATTCAATCAAGACCTAAAGCATCCTAGGGTGTTGGGGGAGCTTGAAAAAGTCGGGGCTGCGGGGCGGCTGATCCAAGAGCTGGGGATGAAGTTTAATGCGGGACACGCGCTTAATTATTTGAATGTTCAGCCCATCGCGCAGCTGCCTGGCATTTGTGAGCTGCATATCGGGCACGCGATTATCAGCAGAGCGATCTTTGCGGGGCTGGGTGCTGCGGTTGCTGAGATGAAGAGGCTGATCAGCGATGCGGGGCGGCATTGATTTTTGAGATTATGCATTTATTTAGTTGGGCGTTTATTGGGTTGGCATTTTAGCTAATGGGCCTTAATAGCCGATTGAATATTATCAATTCCCCGCGTTTTTTTAAATGGATGCAAAGTCGCCAATGAAATTATCAGCACGCATTATCGTCACTTTTTTTATGATTATTAGCAGCATGATGGGTTGTGTGGGCACTAAGCCAGAGGCGGGCGCTGTGACATACAAACCGCGGCCGACCCATTATATTCAGACGGAGGCGATGAGGCTGGATGGCTTAATTAAGGCTGGCGATCGCATCCTTTTTGTGGGTGACGAGATAACGCAGCAAGATTATTACACGCGCGCGCTGAGCAGCGCATTGATCGCGCTTTATCCCGATTATCAGCTGACTTTTTATAACGGGGGGAAAGAAGGGGCCAGCTGTGTGCAGACCGAGGAGACGATTGACCAGCTACTTTTACTTGTTCGGCCTACGGTTGTTTTTGTGTGTTTAGGGCAGAATGATAGCCAACAATATGTTCCGCTTACGGCTCACGATCCGAAGCTGGATCAGATCGTTAAAGATTATGAATCGAGTTTGCGTCGATTGATTTCGCGGGTTTCTTCTACCCAATCGCTTCGCCGCATTATTGTTTTGTCTGCGCCTGGGCACGCTATTTTAGCCGATGAACAAGGCAGGCCTACGGGTTTTAATCGCACGCTTCGCGCCCTTGCCTTGGCCAGTCAGCGCGCGGCCAAGGCGGAACATGTGGGATTTGTGGATTTATTTGAGCCGATGCATATTGCCCATCAAGCCAATATGCAACAAGGAGGAAAGCCGTTGATCATTGGGCGCAATTTGCCTAATGAATCGGCGCACACGCTGATGGCCAGCGCGATTCTGTGGGGGATGGGTGTTAAAGATGATCAGCTGAGCGACTTGGGGTGGGCGCCGTTGCCTCAGATTCGTATGGGTAGCATTCGGCAGGCGCTGGGGCTGCGGCTGAAGGTCCCCCCTGCTGAGCAATCTCGGCTTTCCCGTGCGATTTATGAATCTCTTAGAAAACCCAGCGAAAAGTTTTTTATCCTTTGGCGGATTAGCGCGCCGCTGAGCCGGAAAAAGCAGAGGCCCGCTTCTGTGCGGGCGCCTAAGGCCTTAGAAAAAATGATCCAATCTGATTGGCAACATATCCATAGTTTGGCTCAGAGTTATCGCCAATTTAAAAAGAAGCCAAAGGCCAAGCCACGCCACTGAGTTTGAAGCTATTCTGATGCGTCCCGTTTGCGGCGTTTACTGACATCATTACGCTTTGGGGCATCGCTATTTCGATCACGCTTATTGCTTTGGTTGGGTGTTGTTTTAGGATCGCTAGGCTTTTTATTAGGAGCGATGGGTTTGCTGTTGAATTCAAAGGGGTAGGCTATTTTTTCAGTGGGGAGAGAATGGATCCAGCGATATACCTGCTGATACAATTTGTTTTTTTTCGTTCTGAAACGGGGTCGCCAACGTTTAACCTTTGGGTGCGGATTTTTCGCTGATGCCCGGGGTAAGCCGTATTGCAATAGCAAGGATAATTCGGGTTTATCCTGATCGATCATCTCATAGCCCGAGAGGCGATAGGTTTTGAGCTGATAATAATTGGTAAATAACACGGGGGTGGATTTGGTGTTTTTTGCGATGATTTTAAAGCCATGCTCCGTTTTTTGGGTGTGGCAACCTGATGTCGCGCAGTAGCTTAAGATGTATGAATAATACACGTTTTTGTTAAACCGCTTGATGTCCAGCGGGATGGTTTTAACGATGACTTTGGGATAATACTCTCTGGCTTTGAGGTCAAACATAAGCTGTAGTTTTTGATAATTTTTCCAACGATGCAGGCTTCTTTTGCCTCGCTTGGTTTTAGGCATCTTTTTTTCATTTTGATAGTCTTCGAGAAACTGCTCAAAGTCGGCGCGCGTTATTTTGACCACGGGCTTATTGGCAGTGTCTAACTCATATAATTTAATCAAATTGATCTGTTGATCAGAGAGTAGGCCTTTGCTTTTGCGAGACTTTTTTTGACTTTTTTGAATTTCACTTTGCTTCTCTATTTTAAGATCAGCTTGGTTTGATGTTTTTTGTTGACTGGATTCATCTGCTCCAAAAGACAGCCCGTAGCCTAGGCTCCAAAAACAAATCAATACGATCGCTATTCTTTTTTGATTCTTGCAAACCCGTATGCCCATTTGTTCACCCTTCAAAAAAAGCCAAAAAAAAGTGGGAGCAACACAAACGCTGCTCCCACTCATTCTAACCGATTTTTTAATTGACGCAGTCTCGCATCAAGCCTTGGCCATGATTTCTTCCGCCAAGCAGATCAATCTTTCTAGGCGAACGGGCTTGAGCAGGTATGCATCTACGCCTAGATGCTCTGCAAATTCTTGGTGCCGTTTGCCTTCGTTGGCGGTACACATGATCACATGCGGCATGACTTCGAGCTTTTTCAGTTGCTCTAGGACTAGAAAGCCGCTGCGCTTGGGGAGCATCATATCCAGCACCACCAGCTGTGGCGGGTCATTTTCGCAGATACGCACGGCGGAATTACCATCCATACAGGTCTGGGTCAGCGCGCCTTCGGCTTGCATGGCCAATTCAATGCTTTCTAGCACCTCTCGATCATCATCGACAATCAAGACTCTCATGTTTTTTAGCCTCATGGGGCATTCTTCTTCTTGCATACAACTTCTTCCCATCTGTCTCAAAATGAAACAAAAATCTCACAGTTATCCATTCAATACTACCTCATAATTAAGGCAAATCAAGGGGTTTTTTAAGTTTTTCTAAATCGCTTGGGGTCATCCAAGGTAGGGCCAAAAGCTTGTCTTCCAAGTTTTTTGGCATTGGTTTGCCCTGTCTTTCGTGCCGCGGTCTACTTTTCCACCTGCGATGCATCCAAAGATACTGGCTGGGGTCTCGGCGAATCATCTGCTCGATGGCTCTCATGTAGCGGGCACTAATATAGTATAACGGGTCGGAACGATCAGACCAGTCCTCGGGTAAAATTATGTCTTGAATCCCTACTTGATAGTTAAAACCCGTCCCCACGCGCGTGGTGTAGCTGCAAATGACGGGCAATTGTTTTCGCATGGCCAAAATGGCGATGGATTTGTAAGTGCTGGCCAAGGCGCCGAAAAACGGCACAAAAACCCCGCGGTCGCCGGCATTTTGATCGGCCAAGAACGCCAAAGAGCCTCCCGAGCTGATGACTTCTTGCATGCGATCCGATGCGTTAAATTTGGAAATGATCCGCAAGCCATGCTTCTGGCGAATACCAAAAAGCCACTTGCTGAGCATTGGGTTATCCAATGGTCTGGCCAAGGCATCGATTTGATAGCCTAATAATCCCATCAGATAGCCTAGGACTTCCCAGTTGCCTAGGTGTCCGGTCACGAAGAGGCAGGGCTGGCCTGAGTTTTGCAATCGGATGGCCTGGCCTAGCCCGGTAAAACTGATGCGATCCATCCAGCTGTCGCGGTGAATCAGATAAGGGGTATGGATCATCTCGATGGCCAACTGAAC
>CAZSSX010000175.1:0-5763 GCA_964609545.1 uncultured Phycisphaeraceae bacterium
CGGTATCAATCAAGGCAAAGCCGACGCCTTCATTGCTAAATATGACACGCAAGGCGGCCTGCTTTGGACTAAGCAATTGGGTAGTAGCGGCTATGATACCAACCGCGGCATTTCCGCTGATAACTTTGGTAATCTTTACATCATCGGAAAGAACGGTGGCGATTTAGCTGTCACGCACCAAGGGCAGGGCAATGCTTTTCTTATTAAGTTTTCTGATTCACAGGTGCCCGAGCCTACTTCGTTGTTGCTGTTGGCGTTGCTACTTTTGGCGATGAATCGCAGAAAAAAATAAGCTGATGCGGTGGGCTTTGTTGGTTGGGTGGCGGGTGGATGGTTTGAAGTGAATTTTTTCAGGAAATGAGATAGAGGCCCGCTTGGTGAGCGGGTTTTTTTATTTAGTCGAGTAAATCGGGGCGTTTGGCTTGTGTGCGGTCTAGGGCGTTTTGTTGTCTCCACTGGTCTATTTTTTTGTGATCTCCGCTGAGTAGGACGGGTGGGACGTCTAGGCCTTGCCATTGTGCGGGCCTGGTGTAGTGTGCGCAGTCTAGGATGCCGCATTGTTTTTGTTGTCCCGAGACGCCTGTGCCGCCTTGGGAGAAGCTGTCTTGGATGGCTGATTGTGGGTCTCCTAGGACGTTTGGTAGGAGTCTGACGATGCCGTCGATGAGTATCATGGCGGGTAATTCGCCTCCTGAGAGGACGTAGTCTCCGACGCTAATTTCTTCGGGTGCGATTTTTTGTATGACGCGCTGGTCGAATCCTTCGTAGTGTCCTGCGATGAGTAGGATGCGGGGTGTGTTTGCTAGTTGTATGAGTTTTTTTTGTTTGAGTGGTTTGCCTTGGGGTGTGAGTAGGATTATTTTTGCGGGTGTGGGGTGCATGGCTTGTATTTTTTGTACGGCGTCCCATGTGGGCTGGCATTGTATGACCATGCCTGGGCCGCCGCCGAAGGGTGGCTTGTCTACTTTGCGGTGCTTGTCTTGGGTGTAATCTCGGAGTTGGTGGAGGTGGTAGTTGACGGGTGGTTGTTGTTCTTGTTGTGTTTTTATTTTGGGTGATAAGCCTGTGCGGTCTTGTGGTTTTTGTGTGGCGCGTTTGAGGATGCTGGTGTTGAGTACGGCATCAAACATTTCGGGGAATAGTGTGAGGATATCGATTCGCATGGGGGTATGATACGGTAAGCTTGGTTTTTGTGCATCTTGTGCGTTGGGCTTGTTGTTAGAAGGGTAGTGCGGTGGCGTTCCAGAGTGCGATGGCTGCGCCTTCGCCTAGGATGATTAGGACGCCTGCGACGTAGAGGATGCCTGTGGCTGATTGGTTTGCGCGTCTGCGTACGCAGTGGTAGACCATGTATGTGAATACTGCGGGTATGAGGATGCCTACGGCGAATCTTGCGATGATCATGGTGAAGTGCCAGACATCGTTTGCGGAAGTGGGGGCGAAGGGGGATGTGGTGTTTTGGAAGTAGGGTAGGGTGGCTAGGGTGATGCTGGCGATGGTTCTGGCTAGGAGGATGATGGCTAGGATGATTGTGAGGTGCAGGAAGGGTTTTTGGGTCATTTGGTGGCCTTGGGTGAGGTAGGCGTGGCCTAGGAGCATGACCATGAGGTATCCGCCTAGGAGGGCAGCGGAGAGGGGTAGTGCGATGGCGAAGTGCCATGTGGTGATGGTTTGCTGTGTGCCGATGATGGGTAGCCAATGTAGTGCTGTGAGTGTGCAGGCGATGGCGGTGAGGGCTGCGGCGATGCGTTGTGGGTTGGGTTTTGCGAGTTGTGCGAGGGTGAGTTGTGTGGCTGATAGGATGATGGCTGGTGCGAGGGTGGTTGCTATTTGGTTGATGTTGATGTGGTTGAGGATGATCATGGCTGTGGCGCTGACGGTGAGCATGGAGATGGCGATGATGCCTCCTAGCCTGAGCCAATTGAGTGTGACTTGTTTGGGGTTTGATGCGGTTTGTGTGATTGCAATGCCTGCGGCGAAGAGTATGAGGAGTATAGCGGTCACGATGTTGTTCCTTTGTGCTGGGTCCGTTTTGAGTTACACACAGCGTTTTGTCTTTGGGTGGGGTGTTGAATATACCAATAATTTGTTTTGTTGGGTGTTGGTGGGGTTGTTTTTTGGGTGTGTTGGGTGATTTTGATAGAAATATCCACTAATGGTGGGGTTGTGGGTTGAGAGAATGGGTGATTGGGGATACTATATATGTTGATAAGTGAATTTTCTACAGCTGAAGTTTTGGATGCTGGTGAGATCACTTGAATAATAATCGGCACGTGCAGGTAATGCTTCCTTTGAGTGGTATCTTTTGAACGATGAGCCGTCAGACCAGATAAGCTTTGTTGTTTGTTTGGCCGCCTAGGATTTGGGCGGGATAGATTGAATTAGAGATAAACGCGGTAGACAATTGAATATTTTCATTGCACGTATGTATTTTTCGGCTTTTTTTTGATATTTTTCAGAAAATGAGGCGTGATATCGTCGTGAATGTTTTTTTTGTGTGGTGCTTGTTTTTTTTGAAGTTCAATCCTTGAGTTTGGCTCATTTTTTGGTTGTATGCTAATCTCCATTTCGAAATGGTTTTATTATTTGTTCGTGGTTTTCAGCGTGGTTTACAGTGGTGTAGGCCTATGAATTAAAGGAACACGAGATGAATTTGGTAGCATTGGACCAATTGGGCTTGGGGCAGGTGTTTGTTCTTGCGGATAATACAGCGATGATTTATGGGGGTGTGGGGTTTGCTGTGGGTGCTGTGGTGATGTATTTGGCGATTAATTTGATTGTCTCGCAGAAGCTGACGCAGGCGAAGTTGGAGGCGAAGAACCTTACGCAGCAAGCTAAGACTGAGGGTGAGAATATTAAGAAGCAGGCGGAGCTGGATACACGCAACGAATTGGCTAAGCTGCGGGAGATTTCGACGAAAGAAATCAGCGAAGAACGCAACGAGGTGAAGGAATTTGAGAGGCGTATCAGCAAGCGGGAGGATTCGTTGGACCGGAAAATGGATATGCTGGACACGAAAGAGAAAAATGTGCAGAAGCAAGAAGCGGATGTACGCAAGCGCGAGGAGAGCGTGGCTCGTCGGGATGAGGAACTGGATGGGTTGATCAAGAAGCATCGGGGTCAGCTTGAGAAAAATGCAGCGGAACAGAAGCAGATTTTGCTTCGGATTAGTAATATGAACGCTGATGAGGCGCGTAAAGAGGCGCTTCAATTGGTGGAACAAGAGGTGCAACATGAGGCATCGATGCTGATCCAGAAGATTACGGATACGGCTCACGAGGAGGCGAAGGAAAACGCGCGGAAGATTACTTTGCAAGCGATTCAGAAGTATGCATCGGAGCATACGGCGGATTCGACGGTGTCTGCGATTGATATTCCTAGTGATGATATGAAGGGGCGGATTATTGGGCGAGAGGGTCGCAACATTCGTGCATTTGAGAAGGCTACGGGTGTGGATGTGATTGTTGATGATACGCCTGGGGTGATTGTGGTGTCTTGTTTTGATCCGGTGCGTCGTGCGGTGGCTGCGGATTCGATGCGGAAGCTGATTGATGATGGGCGGATTCATCCGACGCGGATTGAAGAGGTTGTGGAGCTGATGCGTGCGGAGATTGAGGAAAAAATCATTAAATTTGGTCGGGATGCGTGTATTGAAGCTAATATTCAGGGGCTGCATCCGAAGGTGTCTGCGGCGATGGGGCGATTGTATTATCGTACATCGTATGGTCAGAATATTTTGAGGCACTCGATGGAAGTGGCGTTTTTATGCCAAGTGATTGCGGACGAGTTGGGGCTGGATGGTCATTTGGCTAGGCGGTGTGGGTTCTTGCACGATATTGGCAAGGCGATGGATCATGAGACGGATGGTGGTCACCCGCAGATTGGGATGGATTTTTGTAAGAAATACGGTGAGAAAGAGGCGGTGCTTAATGCGATTGGGGGTCATCATAATGATATTCCGTCGACGACGCCTTATACGCCGATTGTGATGGCTGCGGATGCGATTAGTGGTGCTAGGCCTGGTGCTAGGCGTGAGTCTTTGGAGCGTTATGTTAAGCGCTTGCAGCAGTTGGAAGAGATTGCTACGAATATGAAGGGCGTGCGTCAGGCGTTTGCGATTCAGGCGGGCAGGGAGGTGCGGGTGATTGTGGACCCCGAGGCGGTGGATGATTCAAATTGCAGCTACATCGCGCGAGATATCGCTAAGCGTGTGAGCGAGGAGATGACGTTCCCGGGTGAAATTCGGGTGACGGTGTTGCGTGAGATGCGAACGATTGAGTACGCCAAGTAACGGAAGTGGATGGTTTTGATTGTCGTTAAGATGAACAAAAAGGGCAGACTTGGGTTTGCCCTTTTTTATGGGATGAAGCAGATGTCATTAGAAGATGAATTACCGAAAAAGCCTGTGGTGTTTTTGTATACCGATGGGTCTTGCTTG
This sequence comes from uncultured Phycisphaeraceae bacterium, assembly GCA_964609545.1. Lineage (GTDB taxonomy): Bacteria > Planctomycetota > Phycisphaerae > Phycisphaerales > Phycisphaeraceae > CAZSSX01. The sequence goes on from CAZSSX010000175.1 coordinate 4,439, forward strand.
GGGAATCCTGGGCCTGGTGGCTGGGCATTTATTTTGAATTATGAGGGCTTGGACACGGTGATCCGCGGGGCTGAGGGGGAGTTTGAGACGACGAATAATCGGATGGAATTGATGGCTGTGATTCAAGGCTTGGGGGTGCTGGATCAGCCTTCGCGGGTGAAGCTTTCTGCGGATTCTCAGTATGTGCTGAATGGGATGATGCGATGGATGCCCGGGTGGAAAGCCAATGGGTGGCGTAAAAAGGGTGGGGTGATTAAAAATTTGGATTTGTGGAAGCAGCTTGATCGGTTGATGGCTAAGCACACGATTGATACGACGTGGGTGAAGGGTCATGCTGGGCATTTGGAAAATGAGCAGTGCGATGATTTGGCGCGTGAGCAGGCGGAGAAGTATAAGGCTTTGCCTGGCCAATCTGCGGCGTCTAAAGGCTTTTTGTTTTAGGCAGTGCGAGATTTTTTTTTGGGGGGGTGTTGTTGTGCTGATTGCTTGCTGGTGGGTGTGTTGTTGGTCGGGATGATTTTTTAGGTCAGTTGGGGATGGGTATGATGAGGCTGCGTTTTGGATTTGGAACCGATGCTGATTGTGGGAGCCAGTGGTCGTGCTGCGGGTGGTTCTGCGCTTAGGGCGGGCTATCAGCCGATCTTTGTGGACTTGTTTGGTGATGAGGATTTGCGGGCGATGGGGCCTGGGCGGGTGTGTGAGGCGGGTGCGTATCCGAGTGGGATTTGGGATCTTGTTTCGGGCTATGATGCGGGGATGTTGCTGATTTATACTGGGTGTATTGAGCATGATGTGGGATTGATTAGGCGTTTAGAGGAGCGGTTTAGGGTTTGGGGTTGTGGGTCTGATGCGGTGATGGGGGTGCGTGATGCTTTGGTTTTTTCATCGTTGCCTAGGATTGGGGGTATTGGGCGCTGTGGTATTAAAAAACAGGGCTGGCTTTGGCGGCTTGGGAGATGGGCGAATCCGGTGAGGGATGGGCGTGTTTATTTGGATAAGCCTATGACTGGGGGGCGGGAGATTTGTCTGGCGAGGGGGGATCGTCCGCGGATGGGTTGTTATTTGCAAGAAAAGATTGAGGGGCAATCGGTGGGCTTGGTGTTTTGTTCGGATGGTTGGTCGACGCGTTATTTGGGTGGGACGTATCAGCTGGTGGGTGAGGCTGATTTTGGAGGGGGGGAGTATACTTATGTTGGTTCTGTTGGGCCGATTGAGCTGAGCCAGAAACAGCGAGGGGCGGTTTTGAAATTAGCTGTCGCGCTGACACAGAAGTACGACCTTCGCGGTGTTTTTGGTATTGATGCGATCGTACAAGGGGGCGGGAA
>CAZSSX010000176.1:0-5720 GCA_964609545.1 uncultured Phycisphaeraceae bacterium
CGGGTTTTTCGGGTATGCGTATTACTATGAAAACAAAACGGTTCTTCGCGCGATTCCCGTGGTTAATAGCAGAGGCGATGCTGTTAAGCCTAATGCCAAGACGATTGAGAATGGATCGTATGAGCCGTTTAGTAGGCCTCTTTTTATCTATGTTCGCAAGGATGCGATTGCTAAGTCGCAGGTAAAATCGTTTGTAGATTACTACATTGAAAATGCGGGTGAGATGGCTGAGGCAGTGGGATATGTGAGGTTGCCTGGCGTGGTGATGAAACGTGTGAAGGCCAATTTTCAAAAGCAAGCCACGGGCACGCAATTTTTAGATGCTCAAGGTAAAAAGATTAAAGGTCCATTAACGACTGTTTATCAAGAAAAATAAGTGTCCTTTCAATGCTAGCTTTAAGTCGCTTGATTGCGGCTTGAAGCCTTTTAGAATAAAGATGTAAAATGAAAAAAGTGTGATGCGCCACTATTGATTGAGTCCGAGAGAGAAAGACTAATGTTAGAAAAAGAAAATTTAAAATTTAAAAATCGTCGTGCCCAGCAATTAAAAACGCGTCGATGGATTAACATGAGAGAGTATTTTATTACACGGGGTTTATCCTTGTGTGGCTTATTTTCGATTCTCACGACGGCTATGGTTGTTTTTATATTAGTCAAAGAATCGTATGCTTTTTTTCAGATGGACGGGGTGACTTTTAGTGATTTTTTCTTTCAGACGCAATGGAATCCGTTGTTAGGAAGCGAAAAGCACTTTGGGGTTTGGTCGTTAATTTATGGTACTTTATTAGTGACGGGCATTGCGATGTGCGTGGCGCTTCCGATGGGTTTGATGACGGCGATTTATCTGAGTCAATATGCATCGCCTGGTATTCGAGCGGTACTTAAGCCTTTGCTGGAAGTGTTAGCGGGTATCCCTACGGTTGTTTTTGGTTTTTTTGCATTGACGACGATTACGCCTTTTATGAGGGATTGGTTTTTTGATGAATTGGGTGCATACAATGCAAGCAGCGCTGGGATCGCGGTGGGGATTATGTGCTTGCCGATCGTTACCTCTTTGGCTGAGGATGCGCTTACGAATGTGCCTAAACATCTTAGCGAGGCGGCGTATGGTTTAGGCGCGACGCGTTTGGAGGTGTCTTTTAAAGTGGTATTACCGGCGGCGCTTTCGGGGGTTGTGGCTAGTTTTTTACTCGCTATTTCTAGAGCCATTGGCGAGACGATGATCGTTAGTTTGGCGGCGGGTTCGACGCCTGAATGGCTTTTTAATCGTGATGGGGATATTGTGGGTATGACTGATTCGGTGCAAACGATGACGGGTTATATGGTTCAGATTTCTATGGGAGATAGTGATAATTTTGGTCCGGAATATCTTTCTCTTTACGCGGTGGCGATGACGCTTTTTGTGATTACATTTGGTATGACGCTGGTGGGGCAATGGATACGCAAACGCTATAGGCAGAGCTACGATTAAAAAATGGGTTGAGATTTGAAAAATTATTTTTTTAGAAAACGCGTAGGAGAAAAATAGATGAGCCAATTAGAAATAGAAAAACAGAATCGCTTGGAGATACGTGGGGGGCAGTTAAGTCGTATGGCTAAGAGGCGTAAGCGTAGGCAGTGGTGCGATCGTGTTTTTGTGGGTCTTAGTGTGGTGGTGGCGATTGCTTGTGTGTCGGTTTTGGGGGTGCTGCTTTATCGCATCGCTATGCAGGGCAGTGAGTATTTGAGTTTTTCATTTTTGGAAAATTTGCCATCTCGGTTTGCCAAAAAGGCGGGGATGTATACGGCGATTATTGGGTCGTTATGGATTGTCGTTGTTTGTGCGATTTTTGCGGTTCCGCTGGGTATTTGCACGGCGATATGGTTAGAGGAGTACGGGGCGAAATCTCGCTTGGGAAAAAAGGTTCGGGCATTTGTGGCTATGAATATTTCAAATTTGGCGGGGGTGCCTTCGATTGTTTATGGCTTATTGGGGCTGACTGTTTTTGTTTATGGGTTAGGTTTATTGGGAGATTTAGATAATGCTGATTTGGTTTTTGGCTGGGAGGATTCGATCTTCTTTATCCGTTTTCCTTTTGGGAAATCTGTTCTGAGCAGCGGTTTAACATTGGGATTGGTTGTGTTGCCTGTGATTATTACATCTAGTCAGGAGGCGCTTCGGGCGGTGCCTAACGCTATTAGGCAAGGGGCTTTGGCGTTGGGTGCAACGCGGTGGCAGATGGTGTGGCGAACGACTTTGCCTATGGCAACGCCTGGGATGATGACGGGGACGATACTTGGTTTGAGTCGGGCTATTGGTGAAGCGGCGCCGATACTTATTGTGGGCGCGAGTTTGTATGCCAACTTTGTGCCCGAGCATTTGATGGACCGACATAGTGCGATGCCTTTGCAGATTTACGGCTGGACGGGCAAGCCTCAGGCGGCATTTCATCAAGTTGCAGCCAGCGGTATTATTGTGCTTTTGGCGATTTTATTATCGATTAACGCGGTGGCGATATTTATCAGGATTAAATTTGAAAAAGCATCAAGGTCGTAAAAATAATTTTTTTGTTTTAAGATGATATTTTTAAACGCAATGCAAAGGAAAATAAAATTGGAAAACACTGTTAAGCAACAAAAAATATGTATCGAGGTCCGCGGGTTTAATGCGTGGTATGGGGACACGCAGGTGCTGCATGGGCTTAATATGGAGATTGCAGAAAATAAAGTGACGGCATTTATTGGGCCAAGCGGTTGTGGCAAGAGTACCTTTTTGCGATGGGTTAACCGGATGAATGATTTGGTTAGCGGGGCTAGGGCGGAGGGTGTTTTGAATTTGCATGGGCGGGAGGTGCTTGATAAAAATTTAGATGTGGTAGATCTTAGGATGCGGGTGGGGATGGTTTTTCAGAAGCCTAATCCTTTCCCTAAATCTATTTATGACAACGTGGCTTTTGGCGTGAGATTGCAACGGAAGATTGTGAAATCGGAGTTGGACGATTTGGTTGAAAAGAGTTTAAGGCAGGCAGCGATTTGGGATGAGGTTAAGGATCGGCTGAAGAAAAAAGCGCTGAGTTTATCGGGTGGTCAGCAGCAGCGATTGTGTATTGCTCGGGCTTTGGCTGTGGGGCCTGAGTTGTTGCTGATGGATGAGCCTTGCTCGGCGTTGGACCCGAAGTCAACGGCGAGTATTGAGGACTTGATTGCTCAGCTTCGAAAAGAGTATACGATCTTGATTGTGACGCATAATATGCAGCAGGCGGCGCGTATATCGGATCAGACGGCTTTTCTTTTTCAGGGGCAGTTGATCGAATTTGGTCAAACGAAAAATATGTTTACACATCCAAAGATCAAACAAACCGAGGATTATATCCGTGGTCGGTTTGGTTAATATTTCTTGATTGAAAGTGAAAAAATGACAGTACATTTACAAAGACAAATTGCGTTGATAAAAAAATATTTTTTGGAGCTAGGCGATCTGGTGGAGCACATCGTCACGGGTGCAGTACGGTGCGCTTTAACGCGGGATGAGAAGTTGGCTCGGCGTGTGATTGCGAGTGATGAGCGGATTGATCAGATGGAGGTGGATATTGAGGAGGAATGTCTTAAGGCTTTGGCTTTGCATCAGCCTGTTGCTTTTGATTTGCGCTTTGTGGTGGCGATTTTGAAGATCAATAATGACCTTGAGCGGATCGCGGATTTGGCGACGAATATCGCGGACCAGGCAATTTTTTTGTCGGCATTGGAAAAGCTTGATGAGATTCCTTACGATTTGGAGCTGATGTCTAGCACGGTGGGCTTCATGTTTACGCGGGTGCTTAATGCGGTGGTTCATGTTGATACTGATTTGGCGCGAACGATTGTCAAAGATGATGATATTGTGGATGCGATTCATAAAGAGATGTATGAGAATGTGGAGAGGGCGATTCGTAAAAATGGTGAGCAAACACCACAGCTGATTCACATGATGAATATCTCTAGGCAGCTTGAACGGATTGCGGACCTGACGGTTAATATCGCGGAAGATATTTTGTATTTGGCGGAAGGCAAGATTTATCGTCATCAGCAAATTCAAGATAAATAAGCAAAGATTTACGGAGAGATTCATAAAAGAAAATCAGCTAAGTCTAGGGCTAGAATCGTGTGTGTGGGGGGGGTGATAGTGGCAAGCGCTCGAAGGCTTGGCCGATGTGTTGACATTTTTTGCAGGACGCTTCTTGCTTGTGTTTGAGGTCTTTTTGGGGAGATGATAGAAATATGAGCTTATCGCTTTTGCCACGCCCCGATCGGCTTTGCTTGGATCGAGGCGTGGCAATGTCTTTGATGGGCTGAAGTGGGTGGGTGGCTGGGTGTTTTTTGGGTGGGACGGTCTTGGTGTGTTGTGGTTTTGGGTAATGGGACGATTTGGGGATGGGGTTGAGTAAATCACAGGTTTGATGCAGAATGTGGGGCTGGTTTGACGTGAATCAATGAGAAAGCTTTGCGTTTTGGCTTATGGGGTGAGTAGTGGATACAATAAGGCGAGGATGTTGCCCTTCGGGGTGTTTTGTGATGAGTTAGGGCGTGGTGTGTTGTAGGGAGCCTATGCGTTTTGGAACTTGATTTAGCATTTAATGTGCCGTTTGTGCACCGTTTGAGATTTACAGATGGTGTTTTTTCAGTGGGGAATCGCTGCTTGGTTGATTTGATGGCTGCTGAAGGGCGGCGGGTGCGGGTGGTTGTGGTGGTGGATGAGGGTGTTTGTAGCGCGGAGTTGTTGGCTGAGGTGGAGGATTATTTTCAACGGGAGCGGGCATCTTTTGATTTGCGAGAAAAGATATTGGTCGTCCAAGGCGGCGAGGCAGTCAAGCAAGATAACCGCGTTTATGATGCGACGATTGATTTGATTCATCGCGGGGGGATATGTCGGCAGAGCTATGTGTTGGTGATCGGTGGCGGGGCGGTATTAGACGCGGTGGGTTTTGCGGCGGGCAGCGCGCATCGGGGGGTGCGATTGGTTCGCTTGCCTAGCACGACGATGGGGCAGGGTGATTCGGGTGTGGGGGTGAAGTTTGGGATCAATCGTTTTGGTAAAAAGAATTTTTTGGGGGGGTTTGATGTCCCTTGGGGTGTGGTTTGCGATACGGATTTGTTGAAAGGGCTGAGCGATGAGGATTGGCGCTGTGGCTTTATCGAGGCGGTTAAGGTGGGCTTAGTGAAAGACGCGGGGTTATTTGATCTGGTGGAATCTCGGGTGGAAGCCATTGCCAAGCGTGAGATGGGGCTTAGCGTGGAGGTTTTAAAACATAGCGCCAGAGTGCATATGCAACATATTGTTTCGGGCGGGGATGCTTTTGAGAAAACCACGGCTCGCCCGCTTGATTTTGGCCACTGGGCGGGGCATAAGTTGGAGCAGATGACAGATTTTGCATTAAAACATGGCCAGGCGGTGGCGATGGGCTTAGTGATTGATGTGACTTATTGTTATTTAAAAGGGATGATCGATCAGCGATTATGGGAGCGGGTGGTGTCGGTGGTGGAAGGGCTTGGCTTTGATTTGCGATGCGCTGCGATGTTGCGGGTGGAGGAATTATTAGCGGGGTTAGAGGAATTCCGCGAGCATTTGGGGGGGCAGCTGACGATTTGTTTGATCACAGGTGTGGGCCAAGCTGTGGATGTTCACGTAATAGATTGGCCGATCATGCGCCAAACCATCGCCAAAGCGGGGCTGCTGGCGGTTGTCGATCGATGAAATGTGTAGG
>CAZSSX010000177.1:0-5698 GCA_964609545.1 uncultured Phycisphaeraceae bacterium
GCTCATTCGATTTGAACGAAACGCCGTCTGAAATGGGTGGTTTTTAGAAGGGCTCGAATCTTTTTTGCCGAGCGTGTGCAGGGGCAGATATGCGGTTGATTTGTTTTTTATGATCAGTGGCTATGTGATTTACATGTCTGTGGATCGCGAATTGGGAGTGCGTGATTTTGCAGCATCCCGGTTTGCTAGATTATTCCCCGCATATTGGCTTGTGGTGGTCGGGGCTTGGTGTTTGTATCGTGTATTTCCTGTTCCGGGGAGAGAAGTTTACGGCATGCAGTTGATTAACATGACGATGCTACAGAGTTATTTTGGGGTTGGGCATGTGTCTGGTGTGTTTTGGGCATTGCATGTGGAGCTATTTTTCTATGGTTTAGTTGCGCTATGTATTTTGTTTAAGTGTAAGCGCTATTTGATGTGGGTGATATTTCTGGTTGTGGTCTGGAATTTTACCGATTTGATGTTTCGTGAAATGCGCATCTTGTTTTGGCGGGAATGGTATCAAGTGAGTTTTGGATTGATTGCGATCTTTCCAACACGATATTTATGTCTTTTTTTACTAGGAATGATGTTGTATCGTTTTAAAGAAGGGTATCGGGGTTATATGGGGCCGTTGTTTGTTTTGATTTTAGGCAATGTTTATTTTTATCTTGATTATCTATACCCACCTGTAGAGCAAGTCATTGTCATTTTCTTATTTACGATTTTATTTATTTTAGCTATGCGAAACCGGCTTAAATTTTTGGAGAGTAAAATGATTTTATTTTTAGGGAAAATTTCATATTCACTCTACTTAATTCATTCGCCTATAGGTTATGTGATTCTCCACTACGGCTTAAAACAAGGCTTGGATGCAACGTTCTTAGTCTTAACAGCAACCCTCCTGTCAATAGTGCTAGGAGCGGTCATTTGTCAGTATGCTGAAAAACCGATGAATCGCTTGATTCGCGGATGGTATGATCGATACAAACAGGGCCAAATCGCTAAAAAAAGAGTCTAGCCGTTGAGAGAGTTAGGCCTTCTTCTGATGTATATTGGCTTCGATATGCTCGCAAAGCAGGTGAATAATCACCCCGTGGGCTTCTTGAATATGTGCGGTAACCTCTGAATCGATAATGATTTGTATATCCGCCAGCCCCTCGGCTTGGCCTCCGCCTTTGCCTAGCAAAGCGATAGTAGTCAGTTTTTTTGCTTTCGCAGCCAGTAATGCGTTGATCACCGATTGGCTGTTGCCGCTGGTAGAAATCGCCACCAGCGTGTCTTCTTTTTTGCCCAAACCGGCAATTTGCCTAGCAAAAAGTTGATCGTATCCATAATCATTACTCGCCGCGGTGATGGTGCCCCCGCTGTCATTGAGGGTGATCGCTGGGTAAGGCACGCGGTCTTCTTTGTACCGAATAATTAGCTCCGTCACCAAATGAGAGGCATCGTTGGCGCTGCCTCCGTTGCCGCAGGCCAGAATTTTGCCATCTTGCTGGATGGATGTGATCAGCGCATCGGCGGCTTGTGTGATGGCCGGCTGAAGGCTTTCGAGCGAAAGAATCGTTTGCGCGCTGTTTTGGATGTACTTGAGCAGAGTATGATTCATAGAAAAACATTATAGCTTGGGAATAGGATACGCCAAGTGATTGCGTTGGGAAATGATAGCTAGGTTGACTTGTGAGCCAGCCCCGGGGTCGGGTAAGGCGTGAATTCATTGGATGCTGACATGAGGAGTTTGGATAGTTTGGTATGGACGAACAATTTTTGTTTTCCGTGTTTGATTTGGACTAAAATACCAAGATCAACAAGTGTTTTTAGATATTTGGAAGCGGTCTGTCGTTTGGCTATGCCTTTGTCGGTAAGGTCTTGAATTTGGCAGTAAGCGTGCTCAAAAATTAAGTTGATCAGCTCATGAGAGTAGATTTTTGGATTTTTACGTTGTTGATCATGGCGCTTGAGATATATTTTAGTGTGCTGCATTAAGCGGGAGATCGCATTGATTTTGTTTGTGGTCCATTGTGCGGTTTGATCGATGCCTTGGATGATGAATTCAATCCATGGGATCCAATTGTAATTTTCGGTGACCCCTTGAATGAGTTGATAATATTCAGTTTTGTGCATGAGAATATATCTGCTGAGATAAAGGATGGGGATATCTAATTTTTTATCATTGACTAGCATGAGTATGTTTAGGATGCGTCCTGTTCTGCCATTTCCATCAAGGAAAGGGTGTATCGCTTCGAATTGATAATGCGCAACGGCAACCTTGACTAGAGGGCATAGGTCTGTACTAGAGTCGTTCACGAATCGCACCCAGTTGTCTATTTTTTCTCTTAACACATTACCGCTTTGAGGGGGTGTATAAATGACTTTGCCTGTGGTTTGGTCTTTTATTGTCACATTAGAATTTTTTCGGAATCCATGATCGATGTTTTTAAGGGTATTGCAAAGTTCAACAAGAAGTTGGTGATCAATAATGGGTCTTTGGGTGATGCGTTTGAATCCGTGAGATAGTGCGACTTGGTACCGCTTGGCTTCTTTCGTCGCGGCATCGGCTTGGGTATTGCCTTCTTGGCTTGCCTCTTTCATGATACTGTCGACGGTTGTGATAATATTTTCAATTTCAGAGCTACTTTGGGCTTCTAGGTAGGGTATGGTTTGAATGAGTATACCTTCGTTGGGTATTTGCCTGCCTGCCGTTTTTAATTCGGCTAAAGATTCTCTCGCGCTGGCACTGAGCTTGAGGATATGCTTGGGCTCTAATTCAATTCCTTGCGGTGGTAATAAAGGGAGGCTGTTGTAATGTAGGAGCGGATTGTATTTATTGGCAGACATAGCAAATTAACTCCATGGTTTAAAAGAATATTGTGTTCATTATATCGTATTTCGTGTACATGACAACCCTGATATGTACACGAAATGCGATTTCGTGTACATGACAACCCTAATATGTACACGAAAATGGATTTGGTGTACATATAAGAGCGGGTTTGGGATGGACAGGGTGGTTGACGAGATGGTTAACGGCAGGGGTTGGTTGGGTGGTTTGGCGGGTGGTATATTTGTTGAGATACCCCCAAAATCAAGTTGGGTGTTTGGAGGCTTTACCGGAAATGTGATCTGGGTTACGATAGGACATGCCTCATAAGAAAAACAAAAAAACAGATAACGTTAATACGACCCAGCAGTTGTTGGCCGATGCGGGTCATCAGACTCATGAATCGGAATTCTACGATTCTAATCCCGTGGGATATGTCAAGGGTAAGCATAAATATGTTGCGGTGCTGGGCACGGTGATGTCGGGATTGGGCAAGGGGATTTTTTCTTCATCTCTTGCTAAACTATTAAAAGACAAGGGCTTATCGGTTTCTCCGATTAAGATGGAGGGGTATTTGAATATTGATTCGGGGACGCTCAACCCTTATCGCCATGGCGAGGTTTTTGTGCTGGACGATGGGATGGAAACGGATATGGATTTGGGGACGTATGAGCGGATGCTTAACCAGAACTTGACGGGTGATAATTTTATCACGTCGGGCCGGATTTTTCGGGAGGTGCTGGACAAGGAGCGCCAAGGCGGTTTTTTGGGGCGTGATGTGCAGATGATCCCTCATGTGACGGGTTTGGTGAAGTATAAACTCCGTGAATTGGCGATGAAAAAAGAAGCCGATGTGGTCTTTATTGAAGTAGGCGGGACGGTGGGCGATTACGAAAACGGCTTTTATATCGAGGCGCTGCGTCAATTGGCCTATGAGGAGGGGGAAGATTCGGTTTGTTTTGTGGCGCTGACTTATGTGATCGAGCCTAAAGCGTTGGGTGAGCAAAAATCCAAAGCGGCACAGCTGGGGCTTAAAAAACTGATGGAAACAGGGATTCACCCCCATTTGGTGGCGTGCAGGGCTTCTAATCCGGTTTCGCCTTCTGCGATGGAAAAAATCGCGATGTTCTCCAACACGCCGATCAAACGTGTTTTTTCGATGCACGATCGGGACTCGATTTATACAATTCCCGAGTCCATGCGAGAGGAAGGCTTGGACCGCGAGGTGCTAGGCATCTTAAATATTCATGAAAAAGTGAATGTTGCTCATGAGGATCAAGCGCGCAAAGATTGGTCGGTTTTTGTGAATCAATTGACAGGCGAGCGAAAGTATCGTGTCAAGGTGGGGATCACGGGTAAATACGCGGCACTTCGCGATGCGTATGCGTCGATTGATAAAGCGCTGGAGCATTGCGGGGCGCATCTGAATGTAGAGATTGAGACGGTGTGGATTGATACCACAGCGCTTCATGATAAGCCGGGGTCGGTGCTGGATGCGCAGGTGACAGATTTGCTTTCTGGCTTGGACGCGGTGATTGTGCCTGGGGGGTTTGGCGCACGTGGGACGGAAGGAAAAATTGCTTGCGTGAAGTATTGCAGAGAGAATAAGCTGCCTTATTTGGGGATCTGCTTGGGCTTTCAGATGGCGGTGGTGGAATACGCTAGGCATGTGTGTGGCTTGAAGGACGCGGCATCGACGGAATTTCATCCGCAGACGAGCGATCCGGTGATTGATTTTTTACCCGAGCAGAAAAAAGTGGAGGGGCTTGGGGGGAATATGAGGCTAGGGGGCAAGGAGGTCGCGGTGAAGGTGGGCTCTTTGGCGTACCGTTTATTTGGTAAGCAGGAGGTGATTCGCGAGCGTTTTCGGCATCGCTACGAGGTTGATCCCAAATATATTGAGATGCTTGAAGGGGCGGGTTTGGTTTTTTCGGGCAGGCATCCCGAGCAGCCGATCATGCAGATTTTAGAGTTGCCTCAAGATGTGCATCCTTATTTTATTGGGGGGCAGTTTCATCCGGAGTTAACAGGCCGTCCGCTGTTTCCTCAGCCGATGTTTATGGGTTTGGTGGCAGCGGCGATCGCGCACCGGTATCCCGCCGAGCCCGAGGCTGTGATTTCAGAGCGCTGGCTCGGGGCGATGCATCGGGGATAAGGCTAGGCGTGTGGGGGCGTGCGATAGCTAATAGAATAGATAAAAAAACACCCCATCAAGTTGATGGGGTGTTTTTAATGGGGTCATTTTAATGGGTGGTTCTTTTATTCGTCTTCGATGTAGGCTTTGTGTCCTGCTTTTTTCATTTTGGTTAAACCTTTGTACATCTTGGCTGCTTTTTTGTTGTCGCCTTTGAGGACTTCGATTTCGATTTGCGCCAAAAGAATCAGTTGCTCAGCCATTTTGATGCGGTAGCCACTGGTCATTTGTTTGAGGGCTTGACCTTTGAGTTTATGTCCCATTTCAGGAACGAGGGATTTACAGTGAACCGTTGCTAGCTGCATTTTTTCAAGATGGCTTAGCGAATCAGCATTGCTCGAGGCTTTCTTAAGCGATCGCCTGATTTTTTTCATGCTCGCATCGAGTTCTTCCATATATTCTTCAAGATCATCGCTGTGTTGCCCTTTTTTGGCGTGGTTGTCGTGATCATGATCGTCAAACGCAAAGGTGGAAGAGGTGATGGCTCCACCGATAACGCCGGCGCCGAGTAATAAAGCGATGAGATTTTTTTTGATTTTGGTCATGTTTGATATCCTTTTGTAAGGTGAAAAAAATAGTGATGTGTTATTATAACATCAATTGTTGCTGATCTACAGTATTAACGATAGGTCGGGGATTTTTGTTTCACCGATGCGTTTTTTTATACATTTTTGTGTTTTTCAGATCTTTTTCACATGATCATA
>CAZSSX010000178.1:0-5682 GCA_964609545.1 uncultured Phycisphaeraceae bacterium
GCTAAAGATCAAAAAAACTGATAGGGGAGTTTTCAACCTTGATATGCTCTTATTTAATGCATTAGACGGGTTGGGAGAGGTGGTTTGTTAATTTCTGGCAAAGCAGCCTTGCCCTTGATGGTGGGTCTGTTAAAATGCTAAGCTACGTTTTAAAAACGTGATGGCTTAGTGGCCCAATTGGCAGAGGCACGCGACTTAAAATCGCGGTGTTGTGGGTTCGAGTCCCACCTAAGCCATTTTTCTTTTATGAGGAAGGTTTTCCGAAAGATGTCTCAAGACGATCAAAATTATCGGCACATCATCGCTGCATTAGTTACTAATGAACCTGGTGTGTTGGCGCAGGTGGCGGGTATGTTTGCTGCTAGAGGTTTTAATATCGATTCGCTTGTGGTGGGGCGTACCGATTCGCTTAAACTTTCTCGCATGACCATCGTTGTTAACGGCAACAATGCAGTGCTTGAGCAGGTCCGCAAACAATTACAGAAACTTATCGCGGTGGTTAAAGTGGTGGACTATAAAGACGCTGCGTTTGTTGAAAGAGATTTGGTTTTGGTGCAAGTGGCTACGGCCAACAAAGAGAAAACCCACCGGACTGAACTTATCGAAATCTCGCAGCTTTTCAGAGCAAAAGTAGTGGATGTGAGCCACGATCGTCTGATGATTGAAATGTCGGGCACGGAAGAAAAAATAGAAGCGATGATCGAAATGCTACGCCCTTATGGTATTTTAGAAGTGGCACGCACGGGCGTCATCGCCATGCCCAGGGGCATGAACACGGGCAGAGTCATCTCGCAAAGACTGGTCAAGGCTAGCCAATCGACAAATCCCGCGATAGATCCCAGCGATCTTCCCCCCGGATAAACCATTTAAATTTTTAAAGCTAGTCAGATCTCAGACAAAGTGATACAGAGTAAGGATCATTATCATGTTGCGAAATATGATGAGAGCAAAGATACACCGGGCCACGATCACGCAATGTGATCTGAATTATGTTGGGTCTATTACGATTGATTCGGAGCTGCTGGCGGCTTGTGATATTAGACCAAACGAGCTGGTTCACGTTTTAGATATAGACAACGGGGCTAGGCTTGAAACATACGTCATACGCGGAGAAGCGGGGTCGGGGATCATTGGCATCAACGGCGCTGCAGCAAGGCTGGTTGAAAAGGGTCACAAAGTGATCATCGTCGCATATGGTCAGCTTCTAGCTGAAGCATTGGATCAGCACATCGCCAAAGTCATCGTGTGTGATGAAAAAAATAAGATACAAAAAAAACTCAATTACAACAGCATCATTGATCAGGATTAAAATCAAATCAAGATGATAAATTAGTGGAAATCCATCGCTATAAAACCAACCATTGACGCGGCGTGGTATCATATCATGCATGAAATCTCCCAAACGATTTTCAATAAGCTTAGCTAACAAATGCCAATTACTCTTTGGCGCAACGGTGATCCTTATCATCACCGCAGCGCTTACGGTTGTCTGGTTTCGAATGGAAGCGCTCTCTGAAGACAGCGTCTATCAAAGAGCTAGGGGTGTCGCCGCGGCGTTGGTATCTGAAGACCTGAGCATCGGCAACTCGCAGCAGCAACTTCTTGCTCATGTGTTAGATGGCCCGACAAAATCACAAAATATGACTATCACATACATCTACGTCGCGGAATTTCAAGGGGCTATCAAGGTAAGCCCATTTGTAAAAAGGGCGCTGCAGATACTTCAAAAAAATCATAATACGATGGAAATTTTTGAAAAAGCAACCAACCGCTACGGGAAGCATTTTTACAGATATATCCGAGCGGTCAGAAGATCCAACAATAAAGATTACTACGGTAATACGCCATCTCGATCAGAAAAAAAAATACTTGTCGATGAAATTGATAAACTCATCTTGGTGCAATTTCACGGCAGCGCAGCTCGGGCAGTGGGCCAAGAAAATATGCTTTATTTGATTTCTGCTGGTGTGCTTGCTGGGCTATTAGCGATTGTGTCTTTTTGGCTGATCACTACAAAGTTATTTTTGGCGCCTTTGAAAGTCTTGAAAGAAACAGCGGCCAAAGTATCGCAAGGCGATTTAAATATTAGAGCAGACATCAATACGGGCGATGAGTTTCAGGTTCTATCGGATGTTTTTAATTCCATGCTGGTGTCGCTTAAATCACACGCTGATGATTTGGAAGGGGTCAACAAAAGCCTAGACCTTAAAATCGGGGAACTTAACGAAACGAATGTGTCGCTTTATGAAGCTAACAAAGTTAAGGGTGAATTTTTGGCAAACGTATCACACGAACTGAGAACGCCTTTGAATTCGATCATTGGCTTTGCAGAAATACTTTCTGAGACACTACAAGGGCGCACCGGTCCTGTCGATGAAAAAAGAAAACGATATGCAAGAAATATCATCACCTCCAGCAAGCAGCTTCTTGAACTGATCAACGATTTATTAGATCTGGCCAAGATCGAAGCGGGAAGAGTAGACGTGAGAATCTCGCCTATGGGGATACAAGATACGCTTCAAGGGCTTATTGGTTTAATGAAACCACAGGCCATCAAAAAAGAAATCAAACTCGGCTTAAAAATAGATGACGATTTGCCGCTGGTCAAAACAGACGCGGGAAAATTTCAACAGATACTTTTTAATTTTTTATCAAATGCCATTAAGTTTACTTCCCATGGGGGAACGGTTACGGTCTCGGCGAGCATCGTCAAAGCAATCACCGGAAATGCAAAAGATAAAATCAATATCAGCGTCACAGACACAGGGCCGGGCATTGCAAAAGAAGACTTCCATCTGGTTTTTGAAAAATTTACGCAGCTCGAATCACCCGAAACAAAAATACAACCAGGCACCGGATTAGGGCTGACGATTTGCAAAGAATTAGCGGCGTTGCTTCACGGGAAAGTAGAGCTAAAAAGTACCCAAGGCCAAGGCGCCACGTTCACGCTCATCGTTCCCGTCGAATTTCAAGAATTAAATTTGCCACTCATGCCAGAATAAATCTTGAAGTGATAGGCGTTGTTGGTACTACGTTTTTAATCTTGGGTGATCGGTCAAATATTTTATTGTGCATGATTTAAGAGGACTGCTGATCGTCTAGGCTTTGTAGATATTGCCATGAATAAATCCCCGTATTATGCCCATCACTAAAGCTAATGGACAGCGCGTAATTACCCACCGCTTTGACATCCGTAATCACAAGCGGGCCTTGATTTGGGGAGTTTGCGGGTAATACCGTGAGTGGGTTGCGCTCAATTTCCTCACGCAATGTCCGCATATCCGCAGAAGGCGACATCTTCCGTAATAACCCCGTCGAGTAATAACTTGTCGTACCATCGTCCCATGCGATGCTTACGCCACGGTCTTTTTTAACATCAATATGCTTGGGGCGTTTGGGGGTGGGATCCTGCTTAAAATCAGTCATCGTTTAATCAACTTTATAAAAAACAAATACAATTTATCATCGGCTTAAAAGGGTGGATTATTTTTCTTTTGCAATGGCTCGCAGGTCTGCGGCATTTTGAAATAAGGTATCGGTCGTGATATTTTCATGGCGCTTTAATTGGTAATGCCATCGCAATGCGACCTTGCTGTCGGGGTTGAGTTCTGCAAATAAATCCGGGCCTGGCGCTTCCCACCAAGGGGCAATGGCTTTTTGTGAAGTCCAAAGCGAATCATAGCCTGCTTTTTTAAGTTTGACATCATATGTGCCGTAGTATAAGAATTTGGTGGTCACAGGCGTCACGCCAATCTCCTGATCATTCAGATGGACCAATGCCCCGGGAGGGGTAGAGGTGATGGTGATCGTTCGCTGTGTGCAAGCTAGTATTGAAAACACACAAAATACAATAGCGGAAAAGTAAGCGGTTGTTTTCATGCTGGTATTGTATCATGTTAAGGCTTTAGGATACAATGCAGTGGGGCTCCATTTTGAAAGGATAATCACATGGCGGAACTATCACACATCGATTCGCAAGGCAACGCAAACATGGTAGACGTGGGGCATAAGCCGCCAATGAAACGCACCGCCATTGCTCAAGCAGATTTTGTAGCGCAAGTAACAACGCTAGATCGCATCATGGCTGGGGATTTACCCAAAGGAGAAGCTTTAGCAGTGGCGCGTATCGCGGGGATTCAAGCAGCCAAAGCATGTGATCGCCTCATCCCACTTTGCCATAGCCTAGGCTTAGATTTTGTTCAGGTTCAGTTTCAGCGGGCTGGCGATCAAATCATTCGTGTGACTGCAAAAGCAAGCCTAACCGCTAAAACAGGGATCGAAATGGAAGCGCTCACCGCGGTATCCGTAGCCTGCTTGACGCTTTATGACATGACCAAAGCGGTAGATAAAGATTTGTCCATACAAGATATTAAACTGGTAAGTAAAACGAAAACACCAGTTGATGCCCAATGATTTTTGCGGGCTATTGACTTGGGCACTGATTGGTTTTTATCGTGAATACGTCTGGTTAATAGCGATCAATACTGGCGCAAGGCTCCTGGTTTTGAACCCCCGAAGTCATCGCGATTTTAGGCGTTAAATCGGTTTGCGCATCATATAAAATATCCGCGGCTTTGGGCTGCTTAACTAATTTCTGGGAACCTAAAAGCTCGCAGCAGTCGCGTTGTTTAAGCACGGTAGCCACGCGCTGGGGGAAGTCATCTGATACCCCAACGCGCAATCCTGTTGCCCGCAGTGTGACCCGTTTGCCTTCTTGATTAACTTGAAACAGGACCTCGGCGCTGGCTGAAACGCCAGCTCGGCTGGAGCTGGCTTGGCGGAGTAACATCTGCAAATCTTTAAGCTCGGATTTTAACTCATTTCCGTCGTCTGTGGTTTGGCGGATTTTAATAAGCACGCCTTGGGTTAGTCTTTGCGCGGCATCTTGAATAGTTAAAATCTCATCGACTAAAATTTGCGGGTCTTCGCGTTTGCGATCCAGTTTACCCTTTAAAAAAACGATGGCATCGGCTTGGAGGTGTCCGCCTACGATGGCGTAAGTCTTTGGGAAAATGACCGCATCAATGGGGCCATAATTATCCTCAAGTGTAATAAAAGCCATTTTTTGTTGCTTGGCTTTGGTTAGGGTTGTTCGGGTGCGTGTAATAATTCCGCCGATGATGATCTCGGTGTCCGCAGCGATGAGGTGCAAATCTTGGGTGGTGGCATTCGAAAAGTTATTGAGCATCTTGCGATATTCATCTAGCGGGTGGCTAGATAAGAAAAAGCCTAGCACCGCTTTTTCATGAGCCAAAACTTCTTTTTGCGACCAAGGCGTTGTATTAGGCAAAGACTCGGTGGCGGCATCAGCCTCGGAAACGCTATCGTCTTGGAAAGATTCGAAAAAATTCATTTGGCCCGAATCGCGATCTTTGGCCACTGCTTGTCCCGCTTGCATGGCGCCTTCCAGTCCGGCAAGCATGGCTGAACGATTTTCTAGGCCATGCAAACTATCCATGGCGCCACATTTAATGAGGGCTTCGATGGTCGATTTATTGACTGTAGACAGTGGCACTCGTTCGGTAAAATCATATAGCGAACCAAACGCCCCATCCTTATCGCGTACACGCATCATGGCGACGATGGCTTTCTCGCCAACCCCTTTCACCGCCGCGAGGCCGAATCGAATATGCCCGTGTGAAGCATCCTTGGGCTGGTCTTTATCATGCACCACAGTAAAGC
>CAZSSX010000179.1:0-5677 GCA_964609545.1 uncultured Phycisphaeraceae bacterium
GAGTTGCTGGATCGGGAGGTAGGTTTATTACTGGCGGGTGATGTTCAGCCTAGACGTTATGTGCGGGGTGAGGATTTGATTGGGCTGGGGTTGCCGCCTGGGCCTAGGTTGGGTCGGCTTCTTGAGTGTGTTTATGATAAGCAGCTTGAGGGGGAGATTTTGTCAAGGGCGCAGGGGTTAGCGTGGATAAAGAATCATCTGTCGGGTCGGGTGTGAATAACATAGAATTTTCTTGCAATTTGTTCTAGATTGCCTATCTTAATATCCGATGACAACGATTCCCCTGCCTAATATCAATCAAGTTAAAGAAAACTTCCGTAAGGTTAAAGATCGCATTGCCCAAGTGGCGATTGCTCATGGACGTTCGCCCGATTCGGTGAAGTTGGTGGCGGTGACGAAGACGGCTAGTCCGGATGAGATTCGTAGTTTGCTTGAGATGGGTCATGCTGAATTTGGGGAGAGTCGGGTGCAGCAGCTGTTGCAGCGTGTGGCGAATTTGGATGAGTTTATCGCTCGCAGGAAAACGCTTTCGGGTGCAGTGCCTAAGCCCGCGCCGGGGCATCCCTCGATTTTGCCCAAACCCATTTGGCATATGATCGGCCATTTGCAGCGTAATAAAGCGAAACAGGCGGTGAAGGTGGTGGAGCTGGTACATGGGGTTGATTCGTTGCGGCTTGCCGAGGAGTTGGACGGTTTAGGTGCGAGGCAAGATCGTGTGATTGATGTGCTTTTGCAGGTGAATGCTAGTCATGAAATTACCAAGCATGGGATTGCTGCGCCGGCGGTGATTCATATGGCTGAGCAGGTTGAGACGATGATGCATTTGAGGTTTCGGGGGTTGATGACGATGGCGCCTTATAGCGATAATCCCGAGGATTCTGAGCTGACGTTTTCGCGGACGGGGGATATTTTCAGGGAATTAAAAGCTGCCAAGATTGGTGGGGCCCATTGCGATACGCTATCGATGGGGATGTCTAATGATTTTGAGGTGGCTATTAAGCATGGGGCGACGCTGGTGCGTGTGGGGCGATCTATTTTTGGTGAGGCTACGCAGCCTCCGATGGCGGCGGATGAATCATGATTTTCTGGTTGAGATGAATCACGTTTTTTGTTGGGGGTTGTTTCTGTAGGTTTTGGCTGAGAAGATCCGATAAAGAAGATATGCCTATTTTTCGTGTGCTATTTTGCGTTTTGATCGTGTCCCTATCGTTAGGTGCTTTTGCGGCTCAGCCGGGGGAAATCGGTGGGGGTGATCATTTCAAGCGATTAAAGCCGATTCGAATGTATGATTTTGAGGAATATAAGGCGGGGAATTTCGAGACAATGCCTCGAGATTGGTATATTATGGGGCGCCCACCAATGACCAATGATGCGCGTTTTAATGATGTGCCGTTGCATGCGAAGCTAAAGGTGATCTCGGGTTTTACGATTCATTCGACGGTTCGTTTCGATCCTAAACAGAGCCCGCGCAATAAAAATCACAGTTTATATTTGAAAATCAATCGGGATAACGCCGGTGCATTTTTGGGTATTGGTGCGCTGCCTGTGGTGCCTGGTAGTGATTACCGGATTGGTTTTCGGGTGAAGACACGCGGGCTTAAGCGATCGCATGCGATTGTGCGTGTTTATTATGTGGATCGTGACAAAAAAATTATTGGGCAGAGTGAGGATGTGACGGCCAAGATTCAGACGAAGGGGCAGTGGCACGAATATAGTTTGCGGTTAAGTGGGAATTACGATCAGGCTACCTATATTGGTATGCAGGTGGAAATCATTCAGCCGGTGTTTGATCCGAAGAGTCCGCTTGGCAAGCATCAGTTGGTTTTGAAAGATTTAGAAGGGGAAGCGTGGTTTGATGATATTACGGTTTGGCAGTTGCCTAGCGTGGATGTCTCTACGCAGTCGGATGTGAATATTATTCGTGATCCGGACAAGCCAATGCTGACGGTATCTGTGCGTGATTTGAGTGGCAATCCGATGCGGACCAAGGTGTCGATTTATGATGCCGCGATGACGCGTGTGGCTTATCGAGAGGAGCCTGCGGGGGATGGTGCGCCTTCGAGTTGGAAGTGGGGGTTGGACTTAAAAAAGTATGGCTGGTATATGGTGGACATGTCGATTCATGAAGCCGGTGGAGAGAATAAGACGCCGTTGGCTAGAACGCTGCGGACTTTTTTGTGGCTGGGAAAAGGCGATGCGCTGGTTGTGCCCGAGCTTAATAAATTTCAGATTATTCTAGAAGGGTTGGATAACAGGGGGATGAAACTCATTCCCGAGTTTGCCAAGCAGAGCCAGATTTCTTCTTTTTTGGTTAGTGCATGGTCTGAAAAAACAACCATCGCTGGGATGCCCCAGAGGCTGACATCACTGGGGGAGATGTTTGCGGGCTTAACACGGGATGGGCGTCATGCGCAGGTGAGTTTGTTCCCGATGCCGACGCAGTTGGTCTCTCTTGCTAGGCGTCGTGAGTCTGATGTGCTGGGCGTTTTTTCTAAAAAAATGGATTTATGGGTTGGGTATTTGCTGCCTATTATTATGAGGCAGGGGCAAAATGTGGAGCAATGGCAGGTGGGTTCGTTTGATTTTGTGGATGAGGTGATCACCGCGGGGCTTACGGAGAGGTTGGGGAAATTCTCGAAAAACTTTACGAATCTAGCGCCTCACCCATCGCTGGTATTACCTTGGTCGCTGCATGCATCTCGGGTGGATATGGGATCGTTAGATGTGATTTATCATTTAGATTTACCGGTGCATGTGGCGCCTGAGTCTATCAAGGAGATGCTCGGTGGTTGGCAGGGAGAGAAAGCGCCACGGAGTATTTTGCATTTGAATCTACTCGATGCGCGAAGGTATTCTCATGTGGATCGGGGGATTGATTTAGCATTTCGGATGTTGTATGCGTGGCAAGCCGGGGCGAAATCGCTTTCGATGAGTAAGCCGTTTGTTCAGATCAGAAAAAACTCGGGAGATCGGCTGTTGCCCGATGCGGCGCTGGGTGTTTATACCCATATGGCACAACTTTTAAGAGGGCGAAATTTTGTGACCTGGCTTAAATTTAAACCGGGGATTAAATGCATGGTCTTTGATGGTCGGTCAAGCGGGATGATGGCGATTTGGTCTGAGGATGCGGCGATTGAGGATCGAAAGATTCAGCTTTATTTGGGGGAGAACGTGAAGGCTTTTGATGTGAATGGCAATCCGGTGGCTATCGAGTTGAAAGGGCATCAGCATCAAATCAAGATCGGGTCGGCGCCGATTTTTTTGACGGGCATCGACACGCATTTAGCTGTTTTTCGATCGCGGTTTAAATTGGATCAGCCCTTTATTTTGTCGCATCAGATTAAACATGGGCGTATGCTTGAAATTTATAATCCTTGGGATCGGACGATATCCGGAACGCTGCGGATGACTGATCCGAAGAAATGGACGATTAAGCCCGAAATGACAGAGTTTTTTATCGCAGCGGGTGAGACTTATCGCTTGCCTGTGACGGTGCGATTCCCTCGGAGTGAGACGGCGGGGAAAAAAATGCTGGGCGCTGCGGTAGAATTCGTGGTTAAAAATCAGTACAAAATCAAGCTTCAGACGCAGGTGGAGATTGGGCTTAAAGATATTGAGATGGATGTCAATCTACTGCTTGAGCCTAGTAAACAAGGCGGTTCTGATGATGCGTTAGTGATTATGATTGTCAGTAACAAAGGTAAAAAGCCTATTTCAATGTATGGTTTTGCATCTTTGAAAACATATGCGATGCTTCAAAAACCGATCCAGAATTTACAGCCCGGACAAAAAATGACAAAGATTTTTCGTTTTAAAAATGCTGGTGAGGTGTTGAAAAAATTTAAAATTCGCGCGGGAATTCGAGAGATTAACGGCCCGGCGACATTATCCAAGCGCGTAGGTTATGAGGGAGAGTAAGCCTAGGTCTTATTGTGCATCTAGAAATTTTTGGTATAGGTCTTTTTGAATGTAGGCGGTGATTAGGCCGTTCCTGCTTTTGTCTTGCTTGGGGTAAGTGAAAATGCCGTAGTTTTTTGTTTGATAGTTTTTTTGATAATTAGCGGGAAGCAGAGAGGCTCTTCTTTCATCGGTGATAAAAAGATGCGGGCGGGGGAGGTTATTTTGGTAGAGGATCTGATAGCCGGTGATGTGTTTTCTGAGGTACCAAGGTAAAGGCCATGGCAATTGGGAATAGGGGCCTGGGGTGAGATTAAGATAGACAATCAAAGGCTGATCTTTGTCGAGCAATTTTGCTAATTGATCGGTCAGTTGTCCGAGTTTTTTTGCGCCGTTTAAAGGCTGGCCTAGGCAGTAGGGGTTTTTCTTATGCGATTCATATTTTTTACTAATTGTTTTGCTAGCTGTTTGATAGAGATTTTGGATGGGAAAAAATAATGCAACGCAAAGGACAGTTTGAAAAATGTAACCGATGACGCGGCGTGGGTGGAAGGGATGGTAGGTGGGGGATGTTTGTTGTATTGAAAAAAGAGAGGCGATCATATGCAAAAATGCATGTGTGGCGACGGCGCATAATAGGATGTAGCTGTGCAGAAAAGTGAGCATAGACCATGTGGTTTTGTAAGGCAGGGTGCAGTAGATCAGGGAGATGGTCAGGCTATAGATGGCGATAAATCTTGCAAAAGGTTTGGCGTTTTTGGGCAGGGCAAAGGGGAGGAACGCTAAAATCAATCCGCAGGCAGCGCCGATGAGAATGAGTTTTTCAGACCAGACCATTTTGCCGTAGGTGACGCTCCAGAGTTTTTGGTGGTAAAACCAGAAGGGCTGGTTATGCGAGGCGTTGGTATTGGCTCCCGATTTTTTGAAGTAATGGAAGTAGGTTGTTAGGGAATCGAGTAAGCCGTCGCTTTGGGTGAAAAAAGAGGTGTAAAAAAGAAGCCATGTGGATAAGGCTGCTGTTATCAGGAGAAGCAGATGCTTTTTGGCAAGGCTTGGAGATTTTTTTGGCTTATGGGTTTTGCCGTGTTTTGTTTTGAAGCGCGCTTCGATCAGAAGATAAATGATCCCACAGAAAAAACCGGCCCATGCGATAATCGAGGTTTCTTTGGTCGCGTGCATCATCGCGAGGCTAATGCCTAGCCCAATGGCGTAATATTTTTTAAGAGGCATTTTAGCGGAGAAATAGCCAAAGCCTGAAGCAATGGTGCTGAAGGTGAAAAAGACTAGGAGCATCTCGTGTATGTAGTAGCGGCTATAAAAAGAAAATGCGGGAGAGGCGATGAGTAAGATGCCAGCCACGGCGCAGCCGACGATAGAAAGTTCTTTGCGGAATAAAAAGGAGAGTGGTATCAGGGCAAGGCTAAAAAACAGGGGAACGCTGCGATAAAGTGATTCGTCGGTGGCTTTGAAGCTTTGTTTTCCCGAGAGCCAGGCGAAGGGGATGGTGAGGTAATAGAGACTTGGCCCGTGGTATTCATCGGGGTCGTATTGAAAGGTGCCGGTGGTGTTAGGTTTTGGGAAATATAATTTTTGAAATTTGATGGCGTTGACCGCTTCGTCGCCGTGCATGGTGCGCGTTTTCAGCGTTGCGATGGGTCGCTTTGTTTGATTGGTGTAGTGATGGGCAAGCCTGAGGCGTAAACCCGTGTATAGAATCGTCGCGCAGATTATGGCCATGAGTATTTTTTTAGTCATGGATGCATTTTAGCATAAGATGGCG
>CAZSSX010000180.1:0-5628 GCA_964609545.1 uncultured Phycisphaeraceae bacterium
CATGGCTCGTTCAGGGCTGGCAATGCGGATCGTAAAGGCTTTTTCTTCATGCGCTACTAACCCGATATCGTAGGGTAATACAGACGTAGAGGTATAATGGAGTTTGATCCCCCAATCATAATTTTTAAACCATACGGGCAATTTTGATTGCGTAGCTGAGAATAGATAAACAAGCTCGTCTGCCTGTCGCATATAATGCGCAAGACCCTGCATCGAAAGGGCGGTTAATGCACCCACATGGACTCGCCGCTTGTTTTGTGTCTGTAGAGCATACAGGCCGCCTTGCCAGTTGACGTGATCACCTTTTTTCTGATAAGCGCTATGCCCCAGGCTACTGATCCAGCCACTTTTTAAATATTTATTCCGTAATTGCCCTGAGATGCCACAATCGATTAACAACCAGCCAGCGGTAGCCACTGTCCCTTGTGGCCATTTTTGGAGGAGATCCTGTAATTTAAAGCCTTTTTCTAAACTCATGGTTTACTTATAGTAACATATTTACAGTACATATGCTATCATCAAATAGAAATCCATGTGCGTTTTTAAAAAGGATCTAATCCCATAAAGGTACCAAACGCGACATAGGAATTAATGTTTTTTTAGGTATCCAATTCCATCCGTTATATATATTTAATGTTGGTTTAATGACAGTATAAAGTTGTTTTAATCGACATTTAATATGTTATACTGGGGGTATGTTTGAACCGAACTTCACAATTACGCCTTCGATTACCAAGGATTTAATGGCCATTGAGGCCGCGAGACAAGCAATTGTCGAGCTACCCATAGATATTCAAATGCTGCGGAGTTTGCGTGAAACAGCCAAACTATTAACGACACATTATTCGACACAGATTGAAGGTAATCGATTGACCCAAGCCCAAGTTGCCGAGGTGATCACTGGAGAAGCAGGCTTTTCAGGCGAAAGGTTCCCTGGTCGGGAACGTGATGAAGCCGAGGTCAAAAACTACTACCAAGCACTTGATTATGTTGAATCCTTGGCCAAACAAAATGATCTCATTCAGGAACACGATGTTAAGCAAATTCATGGCTTGACGTTTGAAGGAAAACCTCGGCCTACGCCATACCGAGACGGTCAAAATGTGATCCGTGACGGAAGATCAGGCGGCATTGTCTATATGCCACCTGAAGCACATGATGTACCTAATCTCATGGCTAACTTAGTGGACTGGATCAATCTGAATTTAGAAGAAAATGAACTACCCGCCCCACTAATTGCAGGGCTGGCCCATTATCAGTTTGCGACGATCCACCCTTATTATGACGGTAATGGCCGCAGTGCCCGATTGCTTGCCACATTAATCCTTCACAAAAGTGGCTATGGTTTAAAAGGCATCTATAGCCTAGAGAAATACTACGCTCGCAACTTGGAAGACTATTACGAGGCGTTAAACATCGGGCCTTCGCATAATTACGACATGGGCCGTTCAGATTCGGATGTCACAAAGTTTGTGGCATATTTTTGTAAGGGCATGGCAGCCGCTTTTGGGGCAGTACATGCCCAAGCAGTGAAAGCAGCTAAGCGTAATGGTCAAGATCAAAGCGCATGGCTTAAGCAGCTTGACCCGCGTGAACGGCAGTTGGTTGCATTCTTAGAAAAAAAAGGAACAGCCAATACCGATGATATTGCCAAGTGTCTTGGATTGAAGACGCGTACGATATCTACACTTTGTCGCGGATGGATTGAAAAAGGTTTACTTAAGATGCACCTATTGCTTGGCGAAACGGAGCGATGAATTTTCATAATTAACATTATCGGTCTAAATTTCTCGCACACCAAAAACACCTAAATCCTTCTCAAACCACACTTTACCGCCACACCACACCCCGCCGATAATAAAGGTTATGTATAATTGGATGTATTGTGGGTGTTGGTGGGGATTTGTTGGGTGGTTGGTTTTGTTTGATATTTGGGTGGGTTTTGTGTTTGTTAGCTTGATGCTGTTTATTGTTTTGTTTCTTGTTGTAATTTTTCTCGGATGAGTTTTGCGCGGGCTTGGCGTCTGTTGGCTGGGGTCATTTGGGTGCCGGCGAGCCATTGAAGGTGGGCGGGTTGTGTGCATAGGAGGAGTTGGTTGATGGTGGAGATGGAGACGTGGTCGATGCGTCCCATGTTTTTGCCTAGTCTGAGATAGCTTAGGTGTGCGAGGACTTCTTCGGCGCCGATGACGCGGGCATGGGTGAGGGCTCCCCATGCCCGGTGGATTTTGTCATCTAAAATGCAAGCTCGGTGTCTGAGTAAAGCGTCGCGGGCTTGTTGTTCGTAGGCGACGATTTGGGGGACGATGGTACGCTGAAAATCGTCTAAGATTTCTTCTTCGGTTCGGCCTAGGGTGGATTGATTTGAGACTTGGTAGAAGTCGCCCAGGGATTCGCTGCCTTCACCGAATAATCCGCGTACAGCGAGGTTCATATCTCTGGCGGCTTTGCGTACTTTTTCTATTTCGCCGGTGAGTTTGAGCGCTGGCAGGTGCATCATGACACTGACGCGGATGCCTGTGCCGAGATTGGTTGGGCATGCGGTGAGGTAGCCAAATTTCGAGGAGAATGCGAAGGGGATGCGGTCTTCAAAGGCGTCATCGATTTGGTTAATTTGCTTGAAGGCATCGGCCAATTGTAAGCCGCTGCGTAAGACTTGGATTCTGAGATGGTCTTCCTCGTTGACCATGATGGAGAATGATTCATCTTGCGCCACGGCGACGGACCTAGGGCAATGGGGGTTGTCTTTGGCATGTTGGCGTGAGATGAGGTGGCGTTCCACCAGTAGTTGGCGGTCTTGTTTTGGGCTTTCTGAGATATCAATCCAGCTCATTTTTTTGCCGAAGGCGCGTGTGTCGAATTGCTGCCTACAGCGATTGACGATTTCTAGATTTTGGTCGTAAGTTGCGTGATTGACAAAGGAGAAGCCTGTGAAATTTCTGGCGAGTCTAATTCTGCTTGAGATAACGATGTCGTGATGCGGGCCTTGATCTTTGAGCCATTGGCCGTTTGATTGGCTGAGATTTGGTAATTGCTCATGCATTATCGTTGCTCGCTTGTTCATGATTTTTGATGATGTCGCGTAGTCTTACGGCTTCTTCGTAGTCTTCGATGCCCACGGCATCTTCCAGGGCTTTATGCATGCGCATGAGGTCCATGGCGCGTTGTTGTTTGAGCCCCGACCTTTTGGGTATTTTGCCTAGATGTCTGGATTCATCTTGGTGGGCGCGTTGTATGAGCGGTAGTAATAATTCCTCGAATGCATCGTAACATTTTGGGCAGCCTAGCAGGCTATCTTCTCTGAAGTCTGAGAAGGAGATGCCGCAGTGTCCGCAGAGTAGTTCTTGTTGGTCTAATGATTCGCCGGTGTGGTGTTTGATGAAATGTGTGAGTAGTTCGTTGATGGGGGTTTGGCTGATCATTTCTTGAGCATCTAATTCGTGGGCGCCTAGTTCTTGGGCGTGTTTGTCGCAGAGATGTTTTTCGACTTTGGCGCCTTGAAAGATTTGCACTTGATGATGAGTGGCTGGTAGATCACAATAATCGCATTTTTGTTTCAACTCTCGGCCTCGTTTTTGGAGTGGTATATGACAGCATACGCACGATTAGATTTTAAGAGTGTTGGCTGATAGATTCAACTGGTTTTTGCTTAAAATGTAAAAAAAGGGTGGCGTTTGGGTGGTGGTTTGGTTTATTTAGGCGTTATGCCATTTTCTTCCTTCTCGTCCCATCATGACATCGCTGTCACTGGGGCCCCATGTTCCTGCGGCGTAATTGGGTAGTTCGGGTTCGGGGTTTGCGTCCCAGTAGTCTAGGACAGGCTGAACGATGTGCCATGCGACTTCGATTTCGTCTCGATGTTTGTATAGTGTTTGGTCGCCTCGCATGGCATCGAGCAGTAGCGTTGAGTAGGCTTGTGGGGGTTGTGCTTTGAAGTGCTCTTCGTAGTCAAAATTCATTTCTACGGTTTTAATTTTCATGCTCATGCCTGGGACTTTGGCGTCGAATCTAAGGTTGATCCCTTCATCGGGTTGTATGTTCATGACCAGGCGGTTAGGTGGGAGCGCTTTGCCTTTTCGTTCATCGCCGAATAATGAGTGTGGCGTTGCTTTGAATTGGATGACGATTTGTGTTAATTTTTTGGCCATGGCTTTGCCCGACCTGACGTAGAATGGAACGCCGTGCCATCGCCAAGTGTCTAGGAATACTTGCATGGCGGCGTAGGTGTCTGTTTGACTTTGCGGGTTGACGCCTTGTTCTTGCCTGTATCCGACGAGTGCTTTCCCGTCGAGCTGTCCTGGGCCGTATTGGCCTCTTACGGCAATCTTGGGTACTTCTAATTCGGTGGGTATGCGTGCTGCGCGTAGGACTTGGTTTTTCATGGCTCTGATGTCATCTGCTTTGAGGCTGACGGGAGGTTCCATGGCGATGACCGCTAAGACTTGGAGGAGATGGCTTTGGATCATGTCTCGCATGGCGCCGCCTCCTGGGGAGTCGTAGTACCCGCCTCGCCCTTGCACGCCTACTGTTTCTGATGCGGTAATTTGTATGTGGTCGATATAGTTGCGATTCCAGATCGGCTCAAAGATGGTATTGCCAAATCGGAAGACGAGCATGTTTTGTACGGTTTCTTTGCCTAGGTAATGGTCGATGCGATAGATGCTGGATTCTTCAAAGACTCGGCCTAGAACACGGTTGAGGTGTGCTGCTGATTCGGGGTCGTGGCCGAATGGTTTTTCGACGACGATGCGTTGCCAAGGCCTGTTTTTGCGATCTAGAGAACACCATGCCCGCCCTTCTGTAACCATTGCTGCTTGTCCGATGTTGTTGATGGTAGGCTCGTAGAGCTGTGGCGCCATGGAAAGATAGAGCAGCAGATTTTCTCCGGTGTGATGCAATTGGCTTAGCTCTGCGATGCGTGATTTGAGGCTGTCGAAGTGTTCGATTTTGGTTGAATCAGCGGCATGATAATGCAGGCAGGCAGCGAATGTTTCCCATTTTTTCTGATCAAAATCAGTGGCAAATTCTTTGGCAAAGCTCTGAGCTTTATCGCGATAGTCTTCATCTGTGAAGGGAGATCGGCTGACGCCTAGGATGGCGAAATGCTCTGGCATTAAGCCGCTGACGTAGAGATCGTAGAGGGCGGGCAATAATTTGCGGCGTGTCAGATCTCCTGAAGCGCCAAAAATAACAATCACACACGGACAAGGGATTTCTAATGCGGCCATTGAATTTCTTTCTTGATGTTAATTACATCTGATTTTAAACTATTTTATACGCAACGATGCCCCCTGCTGATTCATCGGCAGATTCTAAATCTTAATACAAATTATTACTTGGGCTAAAAAACAGAATGGGGCAGCTAAGTCTCTCGGGGTAAATTATTGGACGGTAAACATGCGGGATTCTTTTTTTGTGTAGAAAAGCAGACGAAATTGTTGGAGGCAACGAATCATGGATAGACACATTCAAAGCAGGGGCACGGGGCACATGTTTTTGAATATTCGGTTGACGAGATGATAGGGCTAGGGGTTGATGCTGGGCGTGCCCATCCCCCCAAGCTTTACCCCCCCTACCGCTTGCGATTTTCAACTGGCGGGTCCTTTTAACATGATATTTTTTGCCCCC
>CAZSSX010000181.1:0-5576 GCA_964609545.1 uncultured Phycisphaeraceae bacterium
AATCTTTTGTTTATTAAGATTCCGCTTTTTGATCCCGAGTGGATTTTAGAAAAATGGGTTTTGATGACGGGGTGGTTTTTTAGTTGGATTGGTTTTAGTGTTTGGGTTTGTTTGTTGACGGTTGCGGGTTTTGCGATGGCTAACTCGCCTCATGCTTTTAATCCGCAGTTGAATGCTATTTTAGATTCTGATAATTTGTTGTTGCTTTATGTTTGTTTTGCGGTGATTAAGGCGATTCATGAATTTGGTCATGGGTTGTCTTGTAAATATTTTGGGATTAAGAATGAAACGCGGGGTCGTTCTCGGTATGAAAATGATGGGGTTGATGGGAGGGCGATTGATGAGGGTGCATCGGTGACGGCGGGTGAGGTGCATACGATGGGTATTATGTTTATGGTTTTTATGCCTGTGCCTTATGTGGATGCGTCTAGTTCTTGGGCTTTCCGTAGTAAGTGGCATCGTATGTTTGTGGCTGCTGCGGGGATGTATTTGGAGTTAGCGGTGGCTGCAGTGGCGGCGATTGTTTGGGCGGGTACTGCTGATGGTCAATTGGTGCACAAGTTGGCGTATAACGTGATGCTGATTGCCTCGGTGACGACGTTGCTTTTTAATGCTAATCCGTTGCTGCGATTTGATGGGTATTATATTCTTTCGGATTGGTTGGAGATTCCTAATCTTTCTCAGCGAGGTAAGGAATATCTTTATTATCTGGTGAAAAAATATGTTTATGGGGTGAAGAATCCTAAGAATCCTGCGTATCAATTACGTGAGCGATTTTGGTTTGTGCTTTATGGTATTTCGGCATCTGTTTATCGGATTTTTATCTCGGTGAGTATTTTGTTGATGGTGACGGAACGCTTTTTTATTGTGGGTGTTTTGTTTGCGGTTGTTTCTGGTTTTATGTGGTTGATTGTGCCTGTGGTTAAATTTTTCCATTATTTGGCTACGAGTAATGAGCTGCTGCGTTGTCGTTTGCGGGCTGGGGGTTTGACGGGTTTGGTGCTTTTGATGTTGATTGGTGGTATTAGTTTTGTTCGGGTGCCGGATCGGGGTCGGGCGGAGGGTATTGTTGAGGCGGAGTCTGGTGCTTATGCGGTGGTCTTTATGAAGACGGATGGATTTGTGCGATCGGGTTTGGCAGATCAGCGGGTTGTTTCTGCTGATGGTGTGCCGCTTGTGCGGGCGGAGAACTCTGAATTGACGCGTGAGTTTCATGTGCTTCAAGGGAGAATTGCTGAGGTTTTGGCGGAGATTCGGCAGGCCAAGCATGCGGGGCGTGGGGGTGAGGTTTATGCGTTGCATAAGAAGTATGAGGCGCTGATTCATGAGTTGGCGGTTAATAGTCAGAGCCGTGGGGATTTGGATTTGCGTGCGCCTATTGATGGGACGTGGATTTCGCCTGATATTGGTAATGCTGCGGGTCGGTTTTATAAAAAGGGTGAGCGGGTTGGACGTATTATTAATAAGGATCGGTTGTTGATTCGTGCGGTGGTAGGTCAGGGCTTTGGGCCTCGTTTGCAGCAGCATTGGGAGGCTTATAAGGAGGTTGAGTTTCGTGTTAAGGGTCATCCGACGTTATTGTTTCGGGGTGAGATTTTGTCTGTTTCAGCGATTGGTAAGGAGAAGATTCCATCTCCTGCGTTGAGTGTGATGGCTGGTGGTAGTTTGGAGATGGACACGAAGGACGGTAAGGGTGAGAAGACTGCGGAGGCCTTTTTTGAGGTTAAGATTCGGCCTATGATTGATGATGGGAATCGTGATGTTTTACGGTTTGCTCAGCGTGTTGTGGTTCGTTTTGAGATGCCTAGGAGGAGCTTGGGTTATCAATGGTATCGCTCAATTCGTGCGATGATTCAGAAGCGATTTAAATCTTAGGAATGTGAAACGATGTCGATGTTCAATGCTGAGAATGCTACGGCTGAGGCTAATCAAGAGACGGGTCGGCGGGTTGTTGTCGGGGGATTGGCTGTTGATGAGCTTATCCCGAGTCAGCTTTGGCGTCAGATTTCAGGTGGTAAGAAGCGGTCGAAATTGCCTAAGGGGCCCGACCTGATTTGGGATCATGCGGTGGGGATGATTGGGAGTTTGAAGCCTCGGAAGAGTTTGATTTTTCGGCGGGTGAAACGTGTTCTTGGGCTTGAGGGGAAATTTTTAAATTTGTCTGATGCGCGTCTTAAAGAGGAGTTGCTGGGGTGTCGGGATTTGTTTCGTTTAGGGCGTGAGAAGGGTTGTGATGTTGAGCGTGCTTTTGCGTTGATTCGGGAGGCATCGATGCGTGCGTTGGGTATGAAGCCTTATGCGGTGCAGTTGGCTGCTGGCTTGGCATCTGAGTTGGGTATGATTGCGGAGATGTCAACGGGTGAGGGTAAGACGTTGTCTGTGACGTTGCCTGCGATTTTGGCGGGATGGCGTGGGGCTGGCTGTCATGTGTTGACGGTGAATGATTATTTGTCTTCTCGGGATGAGGAGGAGATGTCTAAGCTTTATCGTTTTTGTGGGGTGAGTTCTGGCTCTCTCACGGGCGAGACGCCTGCTGGTGAGAGGCGTGCGGCTTATCTTTGTGATATTACTTATGCGACGAATAAGGAGGTTGCTGCTGATTTTTTGAGAGACAGTTTGGCGTTGGGTCGTATCTCTTCGCTGCCTGATGCGTTGCTTGCGAATTTTGCTTATGATCCTGGTGATGTGGGTTCGGGTCGTGGGGCTCTGGATCGTTGTGTGATGCGTGGTCTTTCTTGTGCGATTATTGATGAGGCGGATTCGATCATGGTTGACGAGGCGGTGACGCCTTTGATTATTTCAGCGGATAGTCAAAATCAGCAGCAGATTGATGCGTTTGCGCAGGCGGCTGAGGTGGCGAAAAAGTTAAAAGAGGGAGATGATTATAAGCTTAATCACAAGTATAACGAGGTGACGATTACGGATGTGGGTCAAGAAAAAATTCAAAAGTTATCAGAGGCTTGGGGTGGGATTTGGTCTGGCAAGCGGCGACGGGAGGAGATGGTGGATCAGGCGATCAATGCGAAGGATTTTTTCTTGAGGGGTAAGCAGTATATTATCCAAGAGGATAAGATTGTGATTGTGGATCAATTTACGGGTCGGTTGATGCCCGATCGGACTTGGCGGGATGGGTTGCATCAGGCGGTGGAGGCGAAGGAGGGTGTTGAGATTCAGCCTCCTAAAGCGACGATGGCGCGTGTTTCTTTTCAACGATTTTTTAAGCAATATGACAAGTTGTCTGGCCTTTCGGGGACGGTGTCTGAGGCATTGCCGGAGTTTTGGCAGGTTTATCATATGCACGGGGTTGTGATTCCTACGCATCGCCCATGTCTTCGTGAGCAAATGGCGGATCAGATTTATGCGACGAAGGCTGATAAATGGGCGGGTGTGGTGGGGCATATTGAGCGGGTGCATGAGACGGGTAGGCCGATTTTAGTGGGGACACGAACGGTTAAGGATTCGGAGCATTTGGCGGGGCTGTTGAAGGAGCGGGGACTGGTATACCAGGTTTTAAATGCGATTCATCATGAGGCTGAGGCGGGGATTGTTTCGCAGGCGGGGGCTAAAAATAGGATTACGGTGGCGACGAATATGGCTGGTCGGGGGACGGATATTAAGCTTGGGGCGGGGGTGAAAGAGTTGGGCGGGCTGCATGTGATTGCGACGGATCGTCAGGATTCGGGGCGTGTGGATCGGCAGCTTTTTGGTCGGGCTGGGCGGCAGGGGGATTTGGGGAGTGCGATTGCTTTTGCGTCTTTTGAGGATGAGCTGATTTTAAAACATGCGCCACGGTGGGCGAAAAAATATAAAAATGCCGCAACGGGGCGTGGAAAGCTTAGGCAGAGTCGACAGAAGATTTTTGATAAAGCGCAGCGGCGGGCTCAGCGGATTGCGATGAATCAGCGTAAAAGCGTGATGAAAACAGATGATTGGCTTGATGAATTTTTGGGTTTTGCTGGGGCGGAATAATTTTTTTTTTGGGGGGGGGATTGTTATGGTGGTTGTATTATTGATGATCATCGTCGAGGTCAAAGCCTAGTAAATAAGGGGATTGGGGTTCAAAGGATACGGCGTGGAGGTCTGGGTTGGGGTCGGGATTTAGGGGTTGGGTGATTATTTCCAGGTCGGCTAGTAGTGCGCTTTTGCCGTAGACGACGCTGTCGTTTTCTAGTTCACGGGCGAGGGCGGCATCTTCTGCGGATTGACAGGCGCTGAGGGATAAGCAGAAAAGCAGGTAGAGGGATGGTGTGGGGTTAACGGGAAATTTTTGTTTTTTGATTTGTTTTTTTCTCATAGCCGCCTCCTGCTAGAAACATTGGGTGTGATTTGCGAGCATTTTTAGGGTGGGACATTAGGGTGTCCGATGGGGTTGTTTTGTTTTTTGGATGCTCTGCTTTAACAGTGATCGACTGTTTGAGGGGCGTTCTTAATTGGGGTTTTAGGGGTTTTGTTGGGCATAAAAAAACCACGCGGTTTTGCGTGGTGATTTGATTTTGGGATTATGATGGTATGGGTTTTATGGTTTGGGTTGTGGCCAAATGAGTCTGATTGAGAATCCTGCGGGTAGTTTTTCGTCTGTGTTTTGGATCATGAATAAGCATCTGTAGGTGAATGATCCGCCGTCGAGTTGCCTGTCTGCGGTTTTGAGTATTGCTTTGATTCGTTTTGGCATGGGCTTGCCGTCTGCGTTATTGAGTGTGTCGGTTGGTTTGAGCCAATAGGATTGGCCTTCTTTTAGGAGTCCGAATAGTTGGCCCGGTAGGTTGATTTCGGCTTTGAGCTGATCGATGGCGTAGAGTACGATGAGGTCTTGGTTGGGCTTGAGTGTTTGTCCTTTTTCGACGCCTATGCGGAAGATGCGTCCGCGAAAGGGGGCGCGTATGGTGTATCGTTTGAGTTTTTCTTCTTCTAGTTTGAGGTCTATTTTTGCGATTTCGATTTCGTCTAATGCTTCTTGTGCTTGGAGTTTGGCTTGTTCGAATTGTGCTTTTTTCTCTCGGACTTCCCATTCTTTGGCGGCGTTTAGATTTTTTGCTTGGATGACTTGTTCGTAGCGGATTTGATATTCTGTTACGGCGAGTTTAGATTTTTTGAGTTTTGATCTGTTTTTTGCGATGAATTGAGCGCGACGTAGTGAAACAGCTTGAAGTTTGTCGTCCATTTTGGCGATGATGGCGCCTTGTTGTACGACGTCTCCTTCTTGGACGAGTAGGTTTTCGAGTTTACCTTCGAGGGGTGATGTGATGACGACTTGGTGATGGGGGATAACGTTGCCTTCTAATTGGACGTCGGCAAATTTTTGTATTTTATTTTCTTGAGCGATGCTAAATCCTGCTGCGATGGCGATGGCGACGAGAGCTAGGAGGGCTGCGTGGGGTCGTATTTTTTTCATAGGTTGATTCCTTTGATGTGACTGGATGGTCTGAATTTTTGTGTTGTTGTTATTTGTCTTGAAGGTGAATATTTATATCGGTTGAACTAAAGATATGCTTATTGATTATTATAGGTTTTTTATGTGATGTGATGCGGTGATTTTTTGTATTTATTTGTGGGCCGATAATGCTGGGGGTTTGTGT
>CAZSSX010000182.1:0-5535 GCA_964609545.1 uncultured Phycisphaeraceae bacterium
AGTGGGTTTCTCTTGCTTATCTTTTGTGAGGTTGACGGAGCATCTTAGGTGCGGGCAGATGACGTTTAGGCAGGTGATTTTGTTTTGGGGGCTGCGGGTGAGATAGACCGCGCCGATGGGGAGCATTTGGTGTTTTGTCCACGCGTCTGTTTTGATGTCGATGACTTTAAATTTGTGAGGGATATTATTGGGGGGAAGGGATTTGAGATTGGTTACTTTTACGAAGTGATCTTTGCTGTTGGATTTTTTGCGAAGCGGGTCGGTGATAAACCATAAGCCTGCGACGGGGGTTGCCAAGAGAGCTAGGGCGCCTAGGGCGGCGGCGATGAGGGCTTGGATAAAGCTTCGGCGTTGTGGGGGGCAGGGGGTATCGTGGGAGCAGCAGTTTGGGGGTGAGTCTGTCATGAGCATTGGGGTCCTTCGTTATTTTATTTCCCCAGCGTGTGGTTTAGTGGGGATGAGGAGCTGGGTGTTTGTAGTGATGTATTATAATAGATCGTGATGGGGGCGTACAGGTAAAAGGGGCATTGCATCAGCTGAGCTGATATCTTATGGTGCTATGTTAGGGGGAGGGTAGGTGTGTGAGGCTTGGGTTTTGTAGGGTGCTGGGATTAGGCTGTATTTATGTTTTACTTTTGGGCGATGTTTATATCATTTGGATGGTGTGTGTGGGCGTTGCTGTGTTGCGCTGGTAGGAGAGTGCGGTGAGTATTTTGAATTGTGTGACGATGGGGATGCAGGTGATGATGATGCTAATGAGGATCAGTTTTTTTGCGGTGGGGTGTTCTTTTCTGCCGATGATTTCGCACATGATGATGACGAAAAGAACTAATGCGAATTTGAATAGAATCATGCCTACTAGGCCGAAGTGCTGTATTACAGCTTGTGCCAAGACGTTGAGCTCTTGTCCTCCTAGGGCGAGTATGAGCCATGTCATCATAATATCAATAGACGAAAGCAGGATGAACCAGAGGTAGGCTGAGGGGAATTGCATGTGGGGATGTTTGGTGATTTTTTTCATGCGTCATGCTGCTTGGTTAGGTTATAGTTGGGTTGAGTAGAGTGCGCCCAGCTGATTGAATGTGAAAGATTTACTCTTATATTTTAGCTTGTGTGATGGCTATGATCAAGAATAATTTTGCGGTTACGCTGTTTTTTTGATGCTTGTTGGGTGCGGATTAATTGTGGTTGGATTAGATGGAGTACCAAGGCTGGGGGAGGGTTTTGATTTTTTGGATGGGTGCATTGAGTGCGATGCCGCCGGCGATGTGATAGACGTTTTGGGCGCCTAGCCTTTGGAGGATCTGTGCGGCTTTGCTTGATCTTGCGCCTGAACGACAGATGAAAATTATTTTTTTTGCTTGCGGATTGTTTTGTGTTTTTAGTATTTGAGGCAAAGCATTTGCTAGCTGGGTGAGGGGTATATTTTCGGGTGAGCTTTGCAGGCCTAGCGCTGACCAGTCTTGCGTGAAGTGAAATTCGTGGGATTCTCTGACGTCTATGAGTCTTGCATCTTTATTTTGATGAAAGAAGGCTTTGAGCTGTTGGGGCGGGACGTCGATGGCTGATGCGTCTTGATGGTCGTGATTGATTTTGCCACAGACCAGCTCTGGGTTGGTGGCATCTTGTATTTGTGCATCTATTATTTTTTTCTGCTTGAGGAATGGTTCCAAAGCCATTGGCGCTAAGGGGTCTAATGCCGCGCGTAAGAAAGGGTTTTCTTTTTGCTCGGCTTGTAGCGTTGTGACTAGGCCTGTGGAGTAATCATGTGTCGGGCAGATGATGCAATTCGGGGTGATGATATGGGTGAGTTTTCTGAGTGAGTGAAGTAGTTTTTCTGGTGTGGATGCGGGGAAATCTGATCTGCCGATGCCGCCGATTTGTATGATGTCGCCTAGGATGGCGTGCTGTATATCGTGGGGGGAAAATGTTTTTTGGGCGTTTGTATTTTTTCCCAAGAGATAGCCTTGGTGGTCTTTGGTGTGTCCGGGCAGTGTGATTTTTGCGAGTATTTGGTTTGGATTGATTCGGATATAAGGCGCGTCGGACTGATGCTCTGGCAGATGTACTTCGCCGTGGGGTTGGTCGGGCCAGCCGAGATAATTTGCATTTTGTGCTTGGGGGGTCGTGTATTTTTGTATCATTTTCATGAGCTGTGGTCTGGGGGATTGGTGGTCAACGTGGCCGTGGGTATCTAGCACTGCTAATACGTTTGCGTTTTTACACTGGACGAATAGGTGTATGCGCTGAAGGAATTGTTGGAAGGGGTCGATGATGATGCAATGCTTGGTGGTTTGATCGTAGATGATGTAGGTGACGTCGGACCCTTTTTTAAGTTGGATGAGGCCTTGGGTTGGGCTTGGCGGGCGCTGGGTGTTTGCATTTGAGAGGGATAGGCATGATGCGGTTAGGGATTGCCCGGCTTCTTGGATGCGTTGACATGCTGCGGTGACTTGTTGATCGGTGATGGCTGGGCCGAAGGACAAGCGGATGGCGCCTTGCGATCGCCACTGGTCGATGCCCATGGCGTCTAGCACATATGAAGCGACCAGCGCGGAGCCACAAGCAGAGCCGGAGCTAACCCTAAGGTCTGCTGCGTCGAAGAGGTCCATGATTTCTTTGGAAGTGAATCCTGCTACCGCGAAGTTGAGGGTGGTGGGGACCGCGCAATCGAGGGGAGTATTGAAGACAATTTCGGGGAAGGCGTGGGTGAGGCTATTTATAAATCTTAGCCTAAAGTCGATGAGCTGGTGATGGGTTCTGAAAATATTTTTTTTGGGTTGGTTAAGCTCTTGGAGTATCGCTCCTAATGCCGCCACGCCGGGGAGATTTTCCGTTCCTGATCGGAAGCCTTGCTCTTGCCCGCCTCCTGCGATGAGAGGTGTAAGTGGCGCATCTTTTGGGAAGAGGAGCATGCCTACGCCTTTGGGAGCATAGACTTTGTGGCCGCTAAAGGCTGCGTAGTCGATGGTGAGCTGAGAGAAATCGATCGGGATTTTTCCCAATGCTTGAACGCAGTCAGCGAGCCAGTAAACATGCTGTTGCTGATTGGCTCTGATGATGGTGTCGATGCTTTGTAGATCGTGTATGACGCCTGTTTCGTTATTGACCGCCATGGTGCAGATGATGTCTGCATGAGGGGTATTTGCTTTTAGAAATGCAAGGTCGATTTGTCCGTTGTGATCGACGGGGATAGGCATTACGGTGTTGTTTATTTCTAGTATTTTGTTCCAGTGTTTGAGGGCTTGGGGTACTGCTTTGTGTTCGGTTGCACCGTAAAGGAGAAGTCTGGGCTTGTCATTTTGTTTTTTTGATTTTTTGATTTCTAGCAAAGCAGAGAGTATTGCGGTTTGTATCGCTTCGGTTGCGCCTGAGGTGAAAATAATGTTGTGATTTTTTGCATGAAAAATTTGGGTGGCGGTGTTTCTTGTTTCTTCTAAGATGTGCTTGGCTTTTAGGCCTGTGATGTGTGATGATGAGGGGTTGCCGTAGAATTGAGCCATGACTTGTTGTGCTGCTGCTGCGGCGATAGGCAGGACGCATGTGGTTGCATTTTGATCTAGATAGATTTCGCGTGTGTGGGGCATGTTGGGGCCTTTGGCTTTTGGGAAGATGGGATGTGGCGAGGATAGGATTAGTTTAATTGATGCTGTATTATTATGGCCTGAATGATTCAATTAAGCAAGGCTAAAAAAATGATAAGATCAAAGTTAGCTGAGTGGTGTTGGCAAGAGAGATGCTGGAAATTTTATTTTTTAATCAAGGCATGTCATTGTGATGGAAACGGAGTGAAAAAAATATAAAAAAAAGACCGGCTTTTAAGAGCAAGTCTTTTTTTGTTTTTTTGAATTTTAGGCGGTGCTTAAGGGGCAGAGTTTATAGCCAATTGTTGACGAGTCTTGCGATGTCGTTATAGGTGGCGAATACAAAAAGGCTGAGTAATGCAAAGAGGCCGATGTAGGTGACGGCGGCTTGTATGCCTACGGAAACGGGCGATCCTTTAAGCTTTTCGATAATGAGAAAAACCATGTGGCCGCCATCGACGACGGGGATCGGCAAGAAATTTAAGACCGCTAGGTTGATGGAGATCATGCCTAAGAAGTAAATGAGATACGTCCAGCCACGGTCTTGGGTGATGGTGGTTCCCATGTTGGCAATGCCGATGGGTCCCGAAAGATTTTTGGCTGAGACTTCGCCGACCACCAGCTGCTTAAGGGTTTGATAGGTTTGTACGAAAAAGACGAGGGTTTTGTTGTAGCCTAGCTGGGTGGCTTGGGAGAGGCTTTGGGCTTTGACGAGTTTGTTGAGTGTGGCTAGGGGGATGTCGTGGCGCCACTGTGTTTTGAGCAGGGTAGTTACTTGCTTTGGGCTTAGTTTGATTTGAGCTGATGCATCGGTTAGCACTTGGTTTTGTATTTGGTAATTGACTTTAAGGGTGAGCCCTTGGCCGGGGGTGGCGGTGGTTGCGATGATGCGAGGGATATCATCAAATCGCTTAACGGGTTGGCTGTTGAGCGAAACAATGCGCGAGCCGGGGGTGAGTTTTAATGCATCCAAAGGCTGGTCTGGAAGGGTTTTGCTGATCCGCGTGCTATAGCCCATTTTAAAACCGAGCTTGCCGTCTTTACCGACTTGACCGTTGAGGGTAAGGGTTTTGCCCCGACGCAAAACGGTGAGGGTGATGTCTTTGCCTTTGTGTTCTTGAAGAACTTCTAGAAATTGTTTTTGGTTAGGCCATCGGACTTTGCCGAGCTGCTGAAAGATATCGTCTTTTTGTAAACCTATTTGTTGGGCGGGTGTTTTTTTGTTGGGCGTGTTGATGAGGTAGGCGACTTTCACGACGGGGACTAGGCCTAGCTGATGTGCGGTATAGATTTTCTTTTGCGCATCTTGGGGGTCGACTTGTTCATGGATTTGAGGGGATGGGATAGGATAATAATTTTTAAGTACGATGGTGGTGCTTGGTTTTTTTGAAGATGTTTCTTTTTCAGAGGTGAACCAGATGGAAAGAGGCTGGCCTTTGCTTTGCTGTATCGCGTTATGAAATTGATGATATTTTTTGATGGGAATTGTTTTTTGATCTGCGGTGGTGACTTTGAAAATCTTCATGCCTGGGGTTAGCTTGGTGTGGCCTAATACGCCTTGGAAGCTGGCGCCTTTGGCTAAAGGAGGGAGCTTGAGATTAGATGAGGGGAGGACGCCGATATATTTTAGATTTTGCAGTGTATTTTCTTGAGGTTTGATAAGAAAAGTGTGTGGGGTGCCTTCTCGCAAAAGACCTAATTCCACCACGTCTCCGGTGGAAGAAAGAGCGACTTTCATTTTGAGATCCATATAATCGTCGATCGGCTCGCCGTTAAAACTTTTGATGATGTCCCCGACTTTTAGCCCGACATTTTCTTTATTATTTTTTTCGACAGCTGTGGCGGCGGGGCTATCGTCTTGAATATTGCCGACCACCGCTGCGGGAAAGTTGACGCCGATGGAGAAAGCGATCACAAAAAAGATCAGCGCGAAAATAGTGTTCATGATCAC
>CAZSSX010000183.1:0-5522 GCA_964609545.1 uncultured Phycisphaeraceae bacterium
TTCCAGAGGGGGCCTTCGGGTTAGCGTAGGTTTTGGGCGATGGTGATGAGCTTGGGGTTGGGTGAGAATGGGGCTTTGGATATTTTGGGGTGGACGTGGGTGATGGGGGATTTTGCTGTGGCGGTGTTTTGGGGTAGTGCGATGGCGAAGAGGATTGCTGCGGCGATGCGGCGGGGCATTTTCATGGTGAGCTTCCTTTGAAGGGGTTGAGGGATGGGTGTGCTGGGTTATTGTAGTTTTAGGTGGTGGTGGGTACAAGTTTTTGTTTTTGTGTATGATGGTTGGTGTTATTGGTTATTTTGATAGATGGATTAGATTGAAGGAGTTGTGCGGATGGCTATTAGGACGGAATTGTTTGATTTGACGGGGCAGGTGGCGTTGATAACGGGTGGTGCTAGCGGTATTGGTTTGGCTATTGCGGGGGCATTTGTGAGGCACGGTGCGAAGGTGGTTGTGGGGTCTCGGACGGAGCAAAAAGTGGCTGATGCGGTGACGTTTTTGAATGGCTTGGTTGTGGCTAGTGATGGTGGTGTTAATGCGGTGGGTGTGGTTTTGGATGTGACTTGTGATGAGAGTGTGGGTGGTGCGGTGGGTAAGGCGCTGGAGGAGTTTGGGGGTTTGCATATTTTGGTGAATAGTGCGGGTAATATGATTAAGAAGGCTACGTTTGATTTGACGGCGGAGGAGTTTGACCGTGTGCATGGGACGCATGTGACGGGTGCGCTTCGGTGTAGTCAGGCGGCGGGTCGTATTTTTCGTGAGCAGCATGAGGGTTGTATTATTAATATTGCATCGGTGACGAGTTTTATGGATTTGACGGAGGTGACTGCTTATGCGGTTGCTAAGAATGGGACGTTGGGTTTGACGCGGAGTTTGGCTAATGAGTGGGCTAAGTATGGGATTCGGACGAATGCGATTGCGCCTGGGTTTATTCCGACGGAGATCAATAAGAAGCTGATTGTGGGTACGGATCGAGGGAGAAGGATTATTGAGAAGACGCCTATGGGGAGATTTGGGACGAGTGATGAGATTGCGGGTGCGGGGGTTTATTTGGCGAGTAAGGCGGGGAGCTTTGTGAATGGCGAGACGATTAAGGTTGATGGTGGATTTATGTGTGTTGGGATTGGTGATAGTTTTGCGGATTGGTCTAGGCCTAGCGATGGGTAATTGTGGTGGTTGGGTGCATAAATGTGGGGCGGGATAAGTCAGGTATGGGTGATGGGTTGGGTTGCATTGGGGAGGGTGTTTGGGATTATTTTTTTAAGATGGTATTACGATCACAAGGAAATGTATGATGTTTAAATTGAATAAGCGTATTGGATTGGGGATTTTAGGTTGTATTTTGGTGGGTGGCTTGGTGGGTATTGCGGGAGAAAAAGAGGAAGATTTTGGTGATGAGAAGGAGGTTGTTGTTGCGTATGAGCCGAAGATTGCGGGGGCGAGTAATGAGGGGGAGAATGCTATTGCGGGGATGCGGATTGGTCGTGGGATGAAGCTTAAGTTGTTGGCTGCTGAGCCTTTGGTTGCTAATCCAGTGGGTTTTTGGATTGATGATTTGGGTCGCTATTGGGTGGCTGAAACGTTTCGTCAGGGGAATAAGGGTATTCCTGATAACCGGTCTCATAAATATTGGCTTGAGGACGATTTGGCATCGCAGAGCGTGGAGGATCGGGTGGCGTATTATTTGAAATATCATCCGGAATATGCCAAGCAATTTACGGAGCATCATGATCGGATCCGTCTGGTGGAGGACACGACGGGTAATGGGCTTTTGGATAAATCGACTGTTTTTGATGATAGTTTTAACGCGATTGCTGATGGGACGGGGGCTGCGGTTTTGGTTAATGGTAAGGATGTTTATTACACTTGTATTCCTAAGCTTTGGAAGCTTAAGGATGTTGATGGGGATGGGAAAGTGGATGAGCGGGAGGTTCTTCACGATGGTTTTGGTGTGAATACGGCGTTGCGGGGGCATGACATGCATGGGCTGAAGATTGGTCCCGATGGGATGCTTTATTTTAGTATTGGTGATCGGGGTTATAATTTGGTGACGAAAGAGGGTAAGGTGCTTAAGGATGCGGAGACGGGTGCGATTTTCCGTTGTAATTTAGATGGTACGGGGCTAGAGGTTTTTGCTTATGGGTTGCGTAATCCTCAGGATTTGGTGTTTGATGAGTATGGCCAGCTTTTTACGGGAGATAATAATTCAGACAGCATTGATCGGGCGCGCTGGGTTTATGTTTTGGAGGGTGGTCATACGGGATGGCGGATGGCTTACCAGACGCTTAAGGATCGTGGGGCGTGGAACCGTGAGAATTTGTGGCATGAGATGAAGACAGATCAGCCTGCGTGGGTGGTTCCGCCGATTAAACATTTGGGTAGCGGGCCTAGTGGTGTGGCGTATGAGCCGGGTGGAAGTGCGCTGCCTAAGCGTTATCGTGATCATTTTTTTATGTGTGATTTTCGGGGTGGTGCGGGGAATAGTATTTTGCATACTTTTGAGCTGGAGCCTCGTGGTGCTGGGTTTAAGCTGATTGGTTCGGAGGCCTTGGTGCGGGGTTCTTTGGTGACTGATGTTGATTTTGCGCCTGATGGGAGTTTGGCGTTTTTGGATTGGGTGCATGGCTGGATGGGCGTGAACAAGGGGCGCATTTATACGGCGGTTGATCCTGGTCGTGTGAATGATCCGGTGGTTTTGGAGATTAAGAAGTTGCTTAAGGGAGGGTTTAAGGGTTATGGGTTGAAGGCGTTGGGTGGTTTTTTGGGTCATGTTGATTTGCGGATTCGTCGCCACGGGCAGTTTGAGTTGGTGAAGCGTGGGGCCAGCTGCGTTAAGATTTTTGAAGGGGTGCTGGCTGATGCGAGTAGCAATCGGATGGCTAAGATTCATGCGATGTGGGGCTTGGAGCAATATGGGAGAGAGAACAAGGTTAAGGGGGCTTGCGCCAAGGCGGTTGCTTATTTAGGGAGTCGGGATGAGAAGTTGCGAATGATTGCTGCGGACGTGGTTGGGCGGGGGAAGGTTTTTGCGGGGTATGCGGGGTTGATTAAATTGTTGAGCGATGATAGTTTGCGGGTGCGTTATTCTGCTGCGGTGGCTTTGGGTAAGCTGGGTGATAAGCGGGCGGTGGGTGCGATTTTGAAGATGTTGGGGGAAAATAATGATCGGGATCCTTACTTGCGTCACGGGGGCGTGATGGGGCTTAAGCTTATTGGGGATATTGAGGGGATGATGCGTTATCGTAAGGATTCATCATCGGCTAAGCGGATGGGGATTTTGTTGGCGATGCGTTGGTTGAAAGATAAGCATTTGGGCTTATTTTTACATGATCGCAATCCGTTGTTAGTGGTTGAGGCTGGGCGTGGTATTTATGATGATCGGTTGATGGATTTGATGCCTGAATTGGCGGGGTTGATGGTGCGGGTTAATAGTCGGCGGATTCAGAGTTGGGAGAAGGCGATGGGGCGGATGCATACGCGGGCATTGGTGAGGCGTATTTTGGCGGCGAGTTTGATGTCTGGGAAAGCTAAGGATTTGAATGAGGTGGCGCGGGTGGCGCTGAGTGATGGATTAGATGATCATACGCGGGGGTTGTTTTTGGATGCACTGAGTCAGTGGATGTCTCCGAGTAATCG
Organism: uncultured Phycisphaeraceae bacterium; assembly: GCA_964609545.1. GTDB lineage: Bacteria > Planctomycetota > Phycisphaerae > Phycisphaerales > Phycisphaeraceae > CAZSSX01. The sequence continues at coordinate 3,637 of CAZSSX010000183.1, forward strand.
GGATATTGTTCATGGTCAGTGGCGGCCGCTGGGTAAGCGTGTTTTGAAAGCGTCGCTTGTGCGTTTAGTGGTGGGGAAATTGTTGCGATCTAAAGATGGTCGGGCTGAGGATGCGGGTGTGAAGCTGGTGGGGAGATTGAAGCTTAAGGGTTATGAGAATCAACTTTTTCAGGTTTTGAAAAATGCAAAAAAAGGCTGGCAGATGCGTGGCCATAGTTTGGATAGTTTGAAGGCGGTGGGCTATAAGCGGTTGGGCGGTGCGGTGAAGCTGGCGCTGAAGGGGCGTGATGCGAAATTGCGTGTTCATGCGTCGCGTTATTTGGCGGACTTGCCTGGGGAGGAGGCTTATGCTTATGCGGTGAAGGGGCTTAAGAGTAAGTCGCTTAAAGAAAGACAGGCATCTCTTTTGCTGCTGGGAAAAATTGACTATCGTCAAGCGGATCGGTTGTTGGGTGAGTTGATGCAGCATCTTAAAAATGGGAAATTGGAAAAGTCATTGGAGCTGGAACTGCTAGAGGCTGTGGGGATGCGTCGCAAGGCGGTGGCTTATTTGGATGTTTCTTTGGCGCGTTATGAGAAGCAGCTTCGGGGTGGTGGAATCGGGATGGTTTATCGTGATGCGTTGTATGGCGGGGATGCGGGGCGTGGGCGAGAGATTTTTAGATATCGGGCATCTACGCAGTGTATTCGTTGTCATCAGGTTCGAGGGATTGGCGGGGGAGATGCTGGGCCTGCGTTGACGGGGATTGGGAATCGGGCGGAACGGGGTTATCTGATTGAATCGATCGTTGATCCTAATGCGCGTTTTGCTGATGGTTTTGAGGTGGTGCGTATTGAGGATAAGGAGGGGGAATTTTACGCGGGGAAAATTGTTAAAGAAACGAAAAAGACGCTGACGCTGATCTATGAAGAAATGGGTGAGAAGAAACAGGTGACGATAGAGAAAGCCAAGATTGCTACGCGGGTGAAAGGCTTATCTGCGATGCCTATGGATTTGATGAAGTATTTAGATCATCGGGACCTGAGAGATATCGTGGCGTTTTTGTCGAGCCAAACCAAAGGTGGTAAAAAAGTGAAGAAGGCGAAGTTAAAAGCCAGTCATTAAGGGTTGGATGGGGGGAAGCTGTTGTTCTAGGGATGATGCTTTTCGGGGTGATTAAAAATAAAAAAATTCATTTTTCAAACCCCGTAGCTTCAATCGTTGCGGGGTTTTTTAAATGGCTACTTTGGATTTTGGGTTGATTGGCGGGGGATTAGTTTGTTTACGCTGGGGTATATTTTTTGAAAATTTAATTTTTGTGTGCATGTTGCGTGGTGGTTGGTGATGGAATTTTTTGAAGCTCTGCGTTTTGGTTGGGGTGGGATTTACGTTTGATTTTGGCAGATCTTCACGTATGAATATGTTTATTTGAATGTGTTTGAGGCTGACCTGCAAGTGCGAGATGTATTGGGCGTTGGCCTGTCGGCAATCATCGGCGGGCACATGCGACGTTTGATGGATATACGCCTGACGAGACGTATAATGGTGTTGTTAATTCTAATCTAGTGACATGATCAACTTAGCCAGTCGGCCTTAAATAGCTGCGGATGTGTCTTGGCGAAGGAAAATACTGCTACTTTTCGCTGGCAACGCTAGCACGTTCATGTGCGAAATCGTGTGCCTCTGCGGGAAAATAATTGCCTGATGGATGGCGGTTTCGCTTGAGTTCTCTGCGGATTGAAGAAGCGTGTTTGTTAATTTTGTTAGCGATCCAGTTGGCCGATTTACCCAAAGTATGAAATTGGGTTACCTGTTCGCGATCATTACGTGTAAACTGTTTGTGTGACATGCTGCGTCTTTCGGTTTGACTCTTGTTTGGTAACTTAAGTCTACCGAGTTAGGACAG
>CAZSSX010000184.1:0-5509 GCA_964609545.1 uncultured Phycisphaeraceae bacterium
CATGACACTACACCAAATGCTGCCCGACATCGACCAATGGGATATACAAATCACTGCAACGGATATCTCCGATTTTGCACTAGGATACGCCTCTGCTGGGAAATATAGCACACACGAAATCGGAAGAGGATTAACTCCCGAATATCAAAAAAAATATTTTGATCAAAAAGAAAACAAGTGGTATATCAAAGATGAAATTAAAAAAATTGTCAAATTTAAAAAATTAAACCTACTCGAACCTTTCACCTTTATGGGAACATGCGATCTGATCTTCTGTAGAAATGTAGCGATCTATTTCAGCCCAGAAATACAAGCAGACCTCTTTCTCAGGCTCTCCAATCAACTCACCACCCAAGGATTCCTCTTTGCCGGGGCATCCGAATCCCTCTCCCGCTTCCACGAAAAATTTAACCCCTCCCTAAATTCATCCGAAGTTTACTATCAGCCTAACCTCCCCCAACAAAATCAAAAAGCATCTTGATGCCTATTGCCCCAACCCCTTAGTCAGCCTGATGAATGCAGTTTCTCGATTGATTTTTCCTACTCCACAAGGATCCGCTCAAGTCTGCCCCGCCATAAGCCACGGGCGCAATGCCACAGCTCCAGAGGATTGTCACGTTCACAACAACAGTCTACCGATTCAAAACCACGCCGGGTTTACGGAAAAACTATTCATCATCTTTCACAACTCGATCGTTATTAAGTCTGAAAAAACAGAGCCATACCCTGCCCTCGGTTCTACCTGAATAATCATTGCAAGCTTTTAATAATTATCATAAATCACAACCAAAAAGCCCACCGCTTCGCCTTTTCCCAGATTAACAATTTTATGCTCAACATCCGCAGGATAATGTGCCGAATCGCCTTTCTCAAGCACAGTCTCATCCTCCCCCGAAACAACCTCAACACGCCCTTTTTGAAGCGTCAAAAACTCACGCGTACCCGAAAAATGAGAAGCGCTCGATAAAACACCGCCCACGCGAAGCTTGATCTCGTAAAACTCAACATCTTTCTCCAGATGCAACGGGGATAACGTCCGAATCTCGCAGCTCCCCTCAGATCGATAATGATAAGTCCGATCATCTGCCCGAATCACATCAATCGCAGCGCTGGCATTAGGCACATCCACCAAGTCTCCCAGAGACATTCCAAACGCCTGAGAAATACGATGCACAACCGCAAGCGTTGGATTAGCCCGCTGGCGTTCGATTTGACTCAGCATGGAACGACTCACCCCGCACGCGGCAGAAAGCTCCTCCAGCGTCCAGCCCTTCTTATTGCGAAACTCTTTCACACGCGAGCAAAGATGCATCGCCACCGGATCTGGCACTAAACGATCGTTCTCTTCATCAGCGCGATCATTCTCTTGGTTCATACAATCAGTCATAATAATTCCTAAATATTGGATAAGATTCTTGCATTGTGGAAATTTAACACTATTATACCCTAATTACAAGAGATTTGGAAAAGGACCTAGCATCATGATAACTCAGATCAGTAAAACCATGAAAGCCATCAAAAAAACACACAATACCGTTGGCATGACTTTTCAACAAGACGTGCCCGTTCCCCAGATCGGGCCTAACGATGTCCTCATCGCAGTCACGCACGCTGGCATCTGTGGCACAGATCGTCATATTTACGAATGGGACGCATGGAGTTCATCCAGAGTTGCCCTCAACACCACCATCGGCCACGAATTTGTGGGCAAAACCGTAAAAATTGGCTCCGCGGTAACCCGCGTCAGCCTAGGGCAACGCGTCAGCGCAGAAGGACACATCGGCTGCGGAACATGCCAGCCCTGCCGAACAGGCAACGGGCACATCTGCAACTCCGTGGACATTCTAGGTATCGACACCCACGGCTGCTTCGCCCAATTCGTCGCAGTGCCACAAGAAAATGTTTGGCCCGTACACCCCTCAATACCTAATGAAATCGCAGCCATCATGGACGCGCTCGGAAATGCCGTCCACACCGTCATGGCTCCAGGCGTCAGCGGAAAAGAAATACTCATCACAGGCGTAGGCATCATCGGACTCATGGCTGTCACCGTTGCAAAAGCAGCAGGCGCAGGAAAAATTATCGTCACCGACACCGATGATAAAAGGCTAGCCATCGCAAAAGAACTAGGCGCAGACCTCGCACTTAACGCATTAGACGATCAATGGACACAGCAAGCACGCGCCGCCACAGGCGACCAAGGCCCAAGCGTATTACTCGAAATGAGCGGCCAACCCACTGCCATCAAAGATGGATTCAATCTACTGAGAAACGGCGGAACCGTCGCCATGCTCGGCATACCCTCCAAAGAAGTATCCTTTGATTTAGCCAACCAAATCATTTTCAAAGGCGCTACCATACTAGGCATCAACGGCAGAAAAATGTTTAACACCTGGTACCAAATGCAAAATTTTCTACTCTCCGGAAGGCTCAACCTCAAACCCATCATCACACACCAAATCAAAATGCAAGACTTTGACCAAGGCTTCAAAATGATGCAATCTGGACAAGCCATCAAAGTCGTCATGGAAATACCGCAACACCAATCTTAAACCCACACAAAAACACCCCCTAAAATAGGACACGAAACATGCCAAGCCCAACTTTTGATACAAACTGCAAAGCACTCCTGCAATCTATACAAGATGCAAAACAAACAAAAGTCCTAGAAAATATCACCGGGCACATGGGCCCAATCGTCAACCTCAAAGGCAAAGGCGATGTCATCATGTTATGCTCCAACAACTATCTCGGGCTAGCAGACCATCCCAAAGTTATTCAAGCCGGCAAACAAGGCCTCGACCAATACGGCGCCGGAACAGCTTCCGTCAGATTCATCTGCGGCACCTTTGAATGTCACAACACCATCGAACAATCCATCGCAAGATTCGTCGGAACACCCTCCGCCTTAACCTATGTCAGCTGCTGGTGCGCCAACGAAGCACTATTCCCAACCGTTGTCTCGTCAGACGATGCCGTCCTATCCGATGAACTCAATCACGCAAGCCTCATCGATGGCATGAGACTCATGTCAAAAAAAACAACTAAACAAGTCTACAAAAATAACGACATGCAAGACCTCGAAGAGAAACTCAAAGCAAACATGGATAAGCCCGTGCGATGGGTCGTCACAGATGGCGTCTTCTCCATGGAAGGCTCCGTCGCAAACCTTCCCCAAATCAATGCACTATGCAAAAAATATAATGCCATGCTAGTCGTTGACGACTCGCACGGCATCGGCGTGCTAGGCAAAAGTGGCAGAGGAACACCCGACCACTTTAACATGCTAGGACAAATAGATATCATCACAGGCACACTAGGCAAAGCACTAGGAGGCGCCGCCGGAGGATACGTCGCCGCAAGCAAACACGTCACCGATCTACTCACCCAGCGCAGCAGACCCGCGTTGTTTTCAAATGCACTACCCGCATCCATCGCCTGTAGCGCAAACCAAGCCATCCAAATCGTAGAGCAAGAACCACAAAGAGTAGCCAAGCTGCACAGCAACACCGACAAGATCAGGACAGGGCTCAAAAAACTCGGATTCGATTGCACCGATTCACCCACAGCCATCATACCCATCATCATCGGCGACACCGCAGATGCCATCGCCAAAAGCAAAAGAATGCTCGAACTAGGCGTATTTGTCATCGGCTTTGGATTCCCCGTCGTCCCTAAAAATGAAGCTAGACTCCGCGTCCAAGTCTCCGCAGCATTAGAAGATCACCACATCCAAAAAGTGTTAGACGCTTTTGCAAAACTATAAAAAATCACAAACTCACTCACCCGCCACCACCCGCTTCACCAGAAAAAATAAAAAATGAGATAAAAAAAGACCCACCCAAAATCCCAAAGAAAAAGCCTTTGCAAAATATTTCATTTTGCAAAGGCTTTTTTTATTTTTTTATTTTTAGTTTCAAAACGCAAAAAAAACTACTGCAACAATAGCGCCGCGGGGTTCTCTAATAAACCACGCAAGCTCTGCAAAAACTCCGCAGCCATCGCCCCATCAATCACACGATGATCCGCGGATAACGTCAGCGTCATCTCGCTGCCGGCGACCACTTGTCCATCGCGCACCACAGGCCTGCTAATGGCCCCACCCACCGCTAAGATCGCCACCTGAGGCGGATTGATAATCGCAGTAAAATGATCCACCCCAAACATACCCAAATTAGAAATCGTAAACGTCCCACCCGACATCTCGTCAATCGTCAAGCCCGCTGTGCGAGCCTTCTTGGCCAGCGTCTTGGTATCGCTAGAAATCGTTTGCATTGATTTCTGATCAGCATGATAAATCGTAGGCACCACCAAGCCCCCGCCTTTCTCCTCGGGCAACGCCACGGCAATCCCCACATTCACATCACCATGATACGCAATGCCCGTCCCCGTCCACGAACTATTAAACGCCGGATGCATCGTCAAGCAAACCGCACAGGCCTTGGTAATAAAATCATTCACAGAAAGCTTGATACCTTGCTCGGCCAGTGCCAAATTAACCTGACCACGCACCGCCGCCAACGGCAACGCATCGACCGTCACAGAAACCTGAAAATGAGGAATCGTCGTCTTAGATTCAGATAATACCCGAGCAATCGCTTGCCTCATATTATTCACAGGCACCACCTTAGACTCCAGCACGCGCCGCTGTAATGTAAAGCCATCCGCACGCCCAGCGCCACCGCCTTGGGTCACGCCATTTTCTATCGCAGATAAAACATCCGCTTTAATAATACGCCCACTAGGCCCCGAACCGGAAACCAGACCCAAATCCAAATTCCCTTCCTCTGCCAACTTCCTAGCCAAAGGACTCACCCGAATACGCCCGCCCTCATTATTGCTTGCACCACCGCTCGCCCCACCAGCGCCCGCTGCCCCAACCATTTCCGCCGCTTTCATCGGCTGAGCCACTGCTTTCTCCCCATCCCCAGCCACCGCTTCCGATGCACCCCCATCTTTATCACTATCCCCACTACTCCCGCCACCCGTCGCATTTTTAATCGCATCCTCGGCGCTTTCCCCATCCTCTGCCAAAATAATAATCGTCTTGCCAATATCAATGGTATCTCCCTCCCCAATACTCAGCTGCGCCACCACGCCATCATCAAAAGATTCAAGCTGCATCGTCGCTTTATCCGTCTCAATATCAGCCAAGTGTTGCCCAGCGCTCACGCTGTCTCCCACTTTAACGTGCCAAGTATTGACTGTTCCTTGGGTCATAGTATCAGAGAGGCGTGGCATTTCGATTTCGATGGGCATTGGTAACTCCTGCCTTGTTGCCATAACTCGTAAAATAAAAACAAGTTATGAGAGAATGAATAAGCGTATCAAGTCTAATCAAATCCCATCAGCCATCCCCCCCGCGCCACAGCGCCGCTCAATGGAATCAATCAAGAGATAATAACGGATTTTGCCCTAAAAATCATAAAAAATAGCCCAATCTGGAGAAAAAAACAATCTGCCGCCCTGCCCACCCACCGTCCAATCCGCCAAAAAATCACACCACCAC
>CAZSSX010000185.1:0-5308 GCA_964609545.1 uncultured Phycisphaeraceae bacterium
CCCTACCCCCAGCCTCAACCCCCCCCCACCACCCACATTAACAAAAAAAACAACTCAACCCCTTGCATCCCTTTCACTTTTATTTTTTATTACAAACATGAAAACACTCACCGACCATCTCATATTCACCCTCATCACAGCCATTATTTGTGGCGCCGTCTGGGTCGGCACTGACTACTACAACCAGTCAAACCGCATCCAAGACACACAAAACATCATGGACGCAATACACCAGCAAGCCCTCTACCACGGCGCACTCGAATACAAAAAACACGATAGCTCCGCACAAGGAAAAGCACTCTACAGCAAAAAACCCAAAGCAAGCTGGCTACCCGGAAACACACAAGCCAAAGGCAACCCCTTCGCCCCATCAGGCACACCATGGATAGATATCGCAGACCCAAACGATACCTCCACACACCCCAAAGACCCCGTCCTCTACTCAAACACACAAGCAGGATTCTGGTACAACCCCAACAACGGCACCATCCGCGCCAGAATCATGCCACAAATCTCAAACACACAAACACTCAAACTCTACAACCAAGTCAATCAAGCAGCACTACCCACACTACCCCACCAAGAAACAAACACCACACAAATCTCAGCCAATAACGACTAAAACAAAAAAAACAAACCGCCTTCCCTCCTACAACTTGCCCTCCACCAGGGCAAGTTTTTTACTAACCCACTCACAAGCTACCCCACCCAACACTGCCTTTGCCTATACTTATTTCGTAACTTTTGTATGCTTCACCTGAACAGCATTTTTTTTCTTCCGAGGCTTAATCCCCCACGCATGAGCAGTCAAAGTTTTGGCCAGTAATGCGTCAATAATATGCCCCCCATCAATAAACGCCATACGCAATAACGGGCGATAAATAGGTAACGGCAATTTAATCTCGGGGTGAGCTTCTAAAATTTTGAGCCACTTAACCCAGTCTTTTTCAGTCGTAACGATGGCGTGTGCGTTGGCGTCGATGGCTTGTTTGAGGAGGTTGTCCAGCCATGCTCTGGAGTAGTGGTAGTGGTCTGGCATGATATGTGTGTGTAAAATTTTGTTGGTCATTTTCGATAAAGTATTGAAAAAGGGAGCAGGATTGGCAATGCCACTAACGCCGATGACGTTGAGGTCTTGGAGGATGGTTTTCGCTTGATTGTCGTTGGTGCGGTTGCGTGTAAATCCGATCCATTTGTGCTGCGCGTGGGCCAGCGGTGGTCGGCCGGTGATTTGCGTGATGGCTTGATCCAGCTTTTGTATCTGCGTTGGCGAGGCTTGCTCACATCGCGTAATGATGATGGCGCCCGCGCGTTTAAGATTACTCAAGGGTTCTCGCAAGAGTCCCCGCGGTAGCACATGCTGATAACCAAAAGGCTGGGTCGCATCAACCAACAGCAGATCTAAATCACGCCCAGCTTGGCGGTGCTGAAATCCATCGTCTAAAATAAAGACATCCGTGTCAGGCGCCATATCCATCGCAGCCCGTGCCCCCAACACGCGACTAGGATTGGCGATAACGGGAACCGTGCTGCCTAGCTCTTTGGCCAAGACCATCGCCTCGTCGCTTTGATTATTTTTTGATTTATAGCCTCGCAAAAGAATAGCGGGCTTGGCATCTAAAGCAATAAGCCTAAGGGTGATCTCGATAACCATGGGTGTTTTGCCCGTGCCGCCTGTGGTGATGTTTCCTATGGAAATAGTTGCCGCGGGCAGCGTGTGTGTTTTTTTGATCCCCCGGTCAAATAGCTTGTTACGTAGCGTGACAATCGCGCGATAAGGAATTTCAAGGATGCTCAACGCCGCGCGAACAGGACCTGTCCACAGCGCGGTATTTTTCTGACTGATAATGTCGATGATCGTTTGGTAGAACATGTTGATTATTTTAACAGGAAACAGCAGAGCTTACATTTTTAAAGAATAGCCAAATAAATAAAACATCAGCAAAAGCTGAACATGGTGGCCCTGCTACCTCTTTTTTAACCTAAGCCTTTTTGTTTTTGCAGAGGTTATGCTGCCTGATATTCAACAGGTTTTAAGCGTCTCAATATCCAAGTTGATTTGGTGTGTTTCGGCAAGCGTTTGAAATTCTTGAATTTCTGATTTTGTGAAAATAAGCCCGCCCGCTTCTTTGGTTCTGATGCTTGCTTGATGTTCGATCTGCCCAGGCAAAATGCAGCCCTCGTTGCCGTGACCCAGTATGTCTTCAATCACCGCTTGTACGTTTTGATTTTGGTTTCGTGATTTTGCAAAGGCGCCGGAGCTGATAGCATCGGGGTGTATGACTTGAAAGAAAAAATTACACGTGATTTTTTCATCTTTAGGCGCCACCTCAGGCCGTGATCGAAACGTCGGCAAAGAACCACCAATCATCGCACCTAGCACTTCGTTGATCAGTGATAAACCGTAGCCTTTGTGCTTACCAAAAGGCAGCAGAGCGCTAACCTTGTTAGGGTCTGTCGTAGGATTTCCAGCCACATCTACCGCGGCATCGGCTGGCAATGATAAGCCTTCGCGTTTGAGTTGTTGGACTCTGCCCATGGCTACCGTTGAGGTCGCCCAGTCAATGACGATGGGGTATCCGATAGCTTGGGTGGTAGGTAGGCCCCATGAGTGTGGGTTGGTTCCGAGCGTGGGATATTTTCCGGTGAAAGGCACGACCTCTGCTAGTGAAGAAGTGCAGTTGGTATATGCAATATAACCTTGCTCGGCAGCCCGCATGACGTATCCCCCACCCCATAGATAATGAAAAGCTTGATCAACAGAAACAATCCCCACACCGTATTTATCCGCCATTTCAATACATGCATCCATCGCTTGATAAGCCACCGCTTGTCCTAGTTTTTTTTGTGCATCCCATTTTTGTGTCGCTTGAAACGGCGTCGAAATCTTTTGCAAAATGGCCCCAGGGACACAGCCCGGATTATCGGCATGACCAGAACCAAAAAGCTCATCCAAATGAAGCGCTTTAAGCGCATTATGCGTCTTAATCCCATGCTCCGCAGCGTTGCGGCAGGCTTGGACAGCAAGCTTCGTTTCCTCCGCGTCAAAGCCTTTGCTCAAATACGCGGCTGTGATAATTTGATCATGTAACTGCGGTGGAAGGATAAAATTCATAGCGCCTCTTTGCTGCGGGTTGCTTATCGGGGTGACTTTTCCATAAAAACCAAAGTGTAAATATTATACAGATTTCGGCCAAGCCGTGTGCCCTTCCCCCTCCTCCCACAACTATGTGAGAGATTTTAATGAAAAGCAAACACCACCCACAGCCTTACCAAGCGAAAAGACAACACCTCTTAGCTAATCAGAATTGCCAGCCCCACACCGATCTGTGATAATACTCGGCTAAACTCATTCGGCGTAATGTGTTTTTATGAAAGTATACGGAGGCGGATAATGGTTCATCAAACGACAAACACAAAAGGCAAATGGAGTACCCAACAAAGCCACGCATTATACGGCTTGGACTGCTGGGGCGATGGCTATGTAGGCATCAACGAACACGGACACATAGAGGTTCGGCCCCTACAAAGTCAAAGTTATGGCGTGGACCTGAAAGAGCTGGTCGATGAGTTGGCCCAGCGAGACTTACCCCTCCCGATTCTCATTCGTTTTAGCGATATACTTAACCAAAGAATTCATGCTTTGCATGGCGCCTTTGCCAATGCCATTGCTGAATATGGCTACCAAAATATTTATCGGGGAGTTTATCCGATTAAGGTCAATCAGCAGCGGCACGTCGTCGAGGAAATGTTAGGCTATGGCAAGGACGTGGGCTTGGGCTTAGAAGCCGGCAGTAAACCCGAGCTTTTAGTAGCAATGTCACTTGTAGACGATGAACAAACACCCATTATTTGCAATGGCTTTAAAGATCAAGAATTTATCGAAGCAGTCATCTTGGCCGGAAAACTAGGCCGATTTGTCGTACCCGTAGTAGAAAAATTTAGCGAACTAAAGCTAATCGTTGAACAAGCCAAAAAACACAAAGTCAGACCTCGCATCGGCGTCAGAATTAAACTCGCCGCCCGAGGCGCTGGACGATGGGAAGGCAGCGCAGGAGTCCGCAGCAAATTCGGATTATTTATCAGCGAAGCCCTAGAAGCAGTAGATTATTTAAAAAGCCAAGGCATGGCCGATTGCCTAGAACTCCTGCATTTCCACATGGGCAGCCAAATTAATCAAATTCAAAATGTAAAAAAAGCCGTCGTTGAATTAGCCAGAGTCTATGTAGAACTAAGCAGTCTAGGCGTCGGACTAAAGTATTTAGACGTAGGCGGAGGCTTGGCGGTAGACTATGATGGAAGTCACACCGCTGGCGGCTCAAGCATGAATTACAAACTTCAAGAATACGCCAATGATATTGTATTTCATACACAGCAAATTTGTGATATGCACAGCGTACCACATCCTGTAATTATTAGTGAAAGTGGCCGAGCATTGGCCGCCCATCATAGCGTCTTAGTTTTTAATGTACTAGGCTCCAGCGGGTTCGATGGATTTCATGTTCCCAAGCTTTTAGACCAACAAACCCTAGCCGATTTACCTTTGCCCATTAAAAATTTATTTGAAGCCTATCACGATTTAAATGAACATAACTTCGTAGAATTTTATCACGATGCCCAGTCCCAGCAAGCAGAAGTCGTCAACCTATTCAACCATGGCTACTGCACCTTAACCGAGCGCAGCTTAGCTGAACGTTTAGTCTTTGCCCTTTGCACCAAAGTCCTAAATTATGTACGCCAGATGGATGAGGTTCACCAAGAATTTAAAGACTTAGAATCAGTTTTAAGCGAGACTTATTTTTGCAATTTTTCGATCTTCCAAAGCCTACCAGATAGCTGGGCCATCGGACAACAATTTCCCATCCTACCCATCCACCGCTTAAACGAAGAACCCAACAAGCGAGGCATCCTCGTCGATATCACTTGCGATAGCGATGGACGCATTGATCGTTTCATTACAAAGCCAGGCAACGAAAAAGCAACACTAGAACTACATCACCTAAAAGAAAATGAACCCTATTACCTAGCTGCCTTTATGGTAGGAGCCTACCAAGAAACACTAGGAGATTTACACAATCTATTTGGCGATGTAAATGTAGTCCACGTCAAAATGGACGGCCAAAACGGAGTCCATGTCGATGAAGTCATTAAAGGAGACACCGTCGGAGAAGTCCTAGGCTATGTCCAATATTGCCCAAAAGAATTAATGCGCATTATGCGCAGACAAGTAGAAAAAGGACTCAAAGACAAAAAACTAATACTCCCTCAAAGCCGCATGTTACTCAGATTTTACGAAAATGGACTCCAA
>CAZSSX010000186.1:0-5273 GCA_964609545.1 uncultured Phycisphaeraceae bacterium
AAACCATTAAAGCCAATCAAAAAATAAAACAATGAGAGTAAAAGAAAGATCATTTTAAATAGCCGCCTACGGGTGGCTATTTTTTTACCTTTATATCTCAAGTAACAGCCATTTTTCCCCCCAAAGGACGTATTCTCCCATTATCATCCCATTTCTGTTTGCCAAATCGATATAAAGGGTGCATAATTAAGGGGTAGAGGCTATTCGTATCACGCCTGGCACGCCGAGTTTTCGTTTGATAACGCTTATTCAACGAACAATCAGGCTTCGTGCAAACTGGTAGAAGCCCCCCTAGCACAATCACATTCACCATAATTAGAGTTGAGGCAGCAATGGCAAGAACACGTCGCAAACTTGGCGAAATCTTAATGCGTTGGGAAATCATCAACGACAAACAATTGCTCGAGGCGATTAAAATCGCCAAAGGAGCAAGGAAACGGCTAGGGCAAACACTCTTAGACCTCAACTACGCCAACGACAATGATATCGCCAAGGCACTAGCCTCTCAATTCGGCAGAGAATTTTTAGACCCAACAGACCCAGGCACCATCCCCAAAGACGCCTTGTCTTTACTCCCCAAAGACATCATCAAAAAATACTTAGTCTTGCCTGTTTCCAAGTCTGGCAACACCCTTAAAATTTTGATTCACGACCCCATGGATTTAGAGATTTTAGACGACCTCCAATTCCGCCTAGGCTGCGAACTAGAAACCATTGTCGCATCCAAATCAGCCATTAAAGAATATATTGCCGCATCCTTTTCTGAAACACAATCCTCCATTGATGAAGAAATCAGAGGGATGACCGTTGACTTAAGAGCCGATCAACTAGGCGTCTCAATTGACCTAGATGATTTGGCATCTGAAAACGATAGCAAAGATTCGCCCATTATTAAATTAGTCAACCAAATTATCACCAAAGCCGTCAACGCAAGAGCTTCCGATATCCATATCGAGCCTTTCGCCAACCGAATTCGCCTACGCTACCGCATCGATGGCGTCTGCCAAGAACAAGACAACATCCCCAAGCGAACCCAGTCTGCTGTGATTGCCCGACTCAAAATTTTATCGGGTATGAAAGTTGAAGAAAAACGCATTCCGCAAGACGGCAGGATCAAAATGATGGTCAAAGATGAAAAGGTAGACTTCCGTGCTTCAGCCTGCCCAAGCTATCACGGTGAATCTTTTGTATTGCGTATCTTGCGCTCTGATTCTGCACGCATCGGCCTGACCAACCTTGGCTTGCGTGATGATACGCGCGCCACATTTGATAAAATTATCCAGAAGCCTAACGGTATCTTTTTAGTAACCGGACCTACAGGATCGGGTAAAACCACCACTCTATACACTGCCTTGGATGTACTCAATACCCCAGACCGCAAAATTATTACCGCAGAAGATCCCGTCGAGTATAACTTCAAAGGTATCAACCAGTGCCAAGTCAACGAGTCAATCAATCTTGGTTTTTCCACCATCCTCAAATCCAAGCTACGCCAAGCCCCTAATATTAGTCTCGTCGGTGAAATTCGAGACAAAGAAGTTGGCGAGGTAGCCATTCAAGCTGCCCTGACAGGCCACTTGGTGTTCTCAACCCTTCATACCAATGATGCCCCCTCTGCCATCACCCGTTTGGTGGATATGGGTATTAAGCCCTTTTTGGTCGCCAGCTCAATCCAAGCCGTTTTGGCCCAGAGATTGGTTCGCCTACTCTGCGAAAAATGCAAGATGCCAGACGAAAAACCATCCCCTAAACTTATGGCTATCTGCGGCATGAACGCAGAAGATATTGCAAATAAAACAATTTATAAAGCCAATGGCTGTAAAACTTGTGGCGGCGCGGGATACAAAGGCCGGCAAGGCATCTACGAACTCATGATGATGAATTCGGAAATCCGAGATTTAGCATTTAAGCGCGCCCCCGTGAATCAAATCCGACAAGCCGCCGTCGCCGCTGGCATGCGCCCCCTACTAGGAGATGGTAAACTCAAAATCCTTGATGGGCGAACCACATTAGAAGAAATTGCCAGAATCGCACAAGTAGAGGGGGTCGTTGACATCGATGATGACGATGAGCAAGCCGAAATGGATTTGTAAATATTGAATAAGCCGCCCAGTACTGCTGTATCTATTGAGCCGCCAGCAGACCCAAGCAATTTTTTACGCCGACTCTGGATTTTTTAAAACACCAAACGGAGACATGCATGTCTACAATTCATATTGACAGATTACTCGACACCGTCATTAAACAAGGGGCGTCCGACCTTCACCTAGTAGTAGGTAAACCCCCCACCGTACGTATGCGCGGACACCTCCATGAACTCAAAACCAAAGTCCTCGAAGCACATGATACCGTCGCCCTAATGAAAGCCATTTCCCCAGAACGTGCCCAAGCAGAGCTACAAGAAGATGGAGGCAGTGACTTTGGTTTTGCATTTGGAAACAAAGGTCGATTCCGCGTTTCTATCTTTCGAGTCAAAGGCAATATCTCACTTGTATTGCGATTGATCCCCTGTGAATTGCTCACCTTCGAACAAATTGGTTTACCCAAAATCGTCACCGAACTCATCCGCAGACCCCGAGGATTATTTCTTGTCACAGGCCCCACGGGATCGGGTAAAACAACATCACTGGCTTCGATGATTAACCATATCAATGAAACCATGGATCATCATATTATTACCATTGAAGACCCCATAGAATATTACCATCAGCACAAAATGAGCATCATCAATCAGCGAGAAGTCGGAAATGACGTACCCTCCTTTTCCGAAGCGCTCAGGCGCGCGTTGCGCCAAGACCCCGATGTCATTCTCGTCGGCGAGATGCGTGACCTAGAAACCATTAGCGCCGCAGTCGAAGCCGCCGAAACAGGCCACCTCGTCTTTGGAACCCTCCACACCACAGGCGCATCAGGAACCATTAACCGTATTATTGATGCTTTCCCCACCCAAGCCCAAGCCCAAGTCCGGGTACAGCTAAGCACCAGCCTCATGGCTGTACTCTCCCAAACACTCCTCCCGCGAATTGACCGCAAAGGCGTCGTTGCAGCCTACGAGTTTCTACTAGTGACCCCCGCCGTCAGTAACCTCATCCGAGAAAATAAAACATATCGTATCGACTCGATGATCCAAACCGGTAAAAAATTCGGCATGCAACTCCTCGACGACCACCTATGGGATCTCTATTCCCGAGGCATTATCGCAGCGGACATAATGATCGACAAAGCACGCGAACCACAAAGATTATCCGAAAAAGTACACCGCGCCGGGGACTCCATCGGCAGAATCGAATTTGACGAAAACGAAGACCCAGCTTCTAAAAAATAAATCCGAAACAAATAAACACACACCAAACATCAACAAGACACTAGATCTCTCACCCGATCTAGCGTCTTATTTTATAACCCTAGACGACCCCACAAACTAAAAAGTAAATCGAGCTAAACAGCTAAAATCATAATCTCCAGCATCGTGATATAAAACAAAATCAAACCTCAGCCGACCCGCCCGACAATCAGTGATTACCCCAGCAGATACCACAAATCGCAGCCCACCGATTCGATGGCCTCTCTTACGCCCGCGATTTTATAGCTGGATAAAGGGCCCATCACCACCACTTGGCCAGCCTGCAATGAGGGGGTCAAAAACTGCTCAGTGAAAGCCAGAAAAGTTTTTACACATAACGCACCATCAATCAATAAGGCAGCCTGTTTATTCACGCCATTTTGACTGATCGCACAGAGCATGATTAGCATTCCCCAGTGCCCATGCGAGGTAGAATCAACACCTTTTTCTCCCCTAAATGCACGGCCACACAAACGCGTCATATTCGTTTTCGCACTGTATTTGTAGCATAAAACAAAAAAATTAAATTTATAAATTTTCAAGATTTCATAAAACCCATTCGCTTTTCAATAATATCAAGGCGTTGCTGTTCAGCTCAGATTAACGACTTTTTTCAGAATTAAACCTATTTTTTTGAGACGACGACAAACGGTCGATTTCCCGCGCATTAAAAAAGCCACGCAATAACTTTGCGTGGCTTTAGAATTTTACCGATCAATCGTATCTATTGAGTTTTGCGTTTGCACTTAGAGCTAAGTTAAATTAACCGCCAACTTCCATCCGTGTGAAAGCCACAAGCTTAGCCCCTTGGGGTAAGTAATGGCTCACCGGTTTTTTAGCGTCTTGCTCGGGCACATAAATCTGCGACAAAAGCGTGCGATCTTCAACCCATTTACGGAGCTTACCCGCAGACATTTTTTCAGCAATTTCAGCGGGCTTACCGGTCGCGGTAGCCTCCGCGATAAAAGCTTGTTTTTTGTTTTCAACCTCATCCTGAGGCAACTGATCTTCACTAATGGCAATCGGTCTAGGGAACATCTTATCATCAGAAACCATCAGGTGCTGGCAAAGCCCCCTGAGCAAATCATCCGAAAGATCGCCTTCGCCAGTCAGAATCACGCCCAGTTTATTGGTATGATGCACATAAGAACCGACCTTGCTGCCCGACATTTTGGTCAGCTGGGCTACGGAAATATTTTCTTTAATCGTGATACGTAGATTTTCGCAGATGGCTTCCATTTCTGGAGTATTCGCCACGTCCCCGTCTTCGCAGACCAAAGCCAATTCCGCGATTTTACGCGCACCAGCCAAAAACTCATCGTTCTTGGCGGTAAAATCGGTTTCACTTTTAAGAAACACCAGCGCAATAGCATTATCGGTAGAGGCCACCGCGATGGCTCCTTCTGCCGCTTCGCGGTCAGAGCGTTCAGCCATTTTTGCCCCTACGGTTTCGCGTAGCAGTTCGATGGCTTTTTCGACATCGCCTTGGGTTTGGGTCAATGCTTTTTTGCATTCCATCATACCTAAGCTTGTTCTTTTACGAAGGTTCATTACGTCTTTTGCGGTAATCACCATGGTCAGAGACTCCATGTTAGTTTGGTTAATGGGTAAGGTCATGATTGATAAAAAAACTGGGCAGGCCATCAAACCTGCCCAGCATTATCATTCTTAATAAATCGCCAATGGCTGAAGTACCGTCGATTCAATATCAGACAGCATCACGCATCGGTTGATTACGCTTTATCACCAGCAGCTGCTGCTGGCTGGGCAGCGGGTGCTGCGTTTTCTGCAGCTTTATCTGCAGGTTTTTCTGCAGGTTTATTATCCTCGGTTTTCTTATCCTCGGCTTTAAACTGTGCCCGAGCAGATCGTTTCCGACCGCCCGCGTTCTCGCCGTCTCCGCCTTTGCCAGGCGCATCTTTAACATTTT
>CAZSSX010000187.1:0-5270 GCA_964609545.1 uncultured Phycisphaeraceae bacterium
GAATATTTCTCAGGCGACGTTTACACTGCCTGGCATTGCTGGGATTGTGCTGACGATTGGTATGGCGGTGGATGCGAATGTGCTTATTTTTGAGCGTATTCGGGAGGAGATGGCGGAGGGGCTTGAGATTCATTCAGCGATCAAGGCTGGTTTTGGCAAGGCGTTGGCAACGATTATTGATGCCAATATCACGACGATGATCACGTGTTTGGTGTTAGCCAATTTCGCGACGACGGAGGTGAAGGGCTTTGCGGTGACGCTGATGATCGGTATTATCGCGACAATGTTTACGGCGTTATTTTGTACGCAGACACTACTTAATATTTGGGTGAATCTGACTAAGGCTAATCGTTTGAATATGTTGCCTACACGGTCTAAGGCGATTGCTCGTTTGTTATCACCTAAGTTTAATTGGTCGGGTGCAAGCAAGGGCTTCTTTGCATTGTCTGCGGGTTTGATGTTGGTGGGTGTGATTGCGATGGGTGTGCGTGGTAAGGATTTACTTGATATTGAATTCCGTAGTGGTACGCAGGTGAGCTTTAAGATTGAGGCTGACAAGGCGTTGACGGCTGAGGATGCGCGTAAGCTTTGGCGGGGCCATATTGATGGGCTTTTGAAAGCATCTAAAAACGAATCAATCGCGTCGGATCTGCGTGTGTTACGCGACGCGAGATTGTTGGGGATTGAGGATAAGACGGTTGAGCTTAGCGATAATAAAAAGCGTAAGTTTAATTTGAAGACTTTGGTGGAGGATACGCAGTTTGTGGGAGAGGTTGTTAAGGGGGCATTTGGGGACTTGATTGGTGCGAAGAAACCTGTGCTGTTTGATGGATCGGGTACGCCTAGCGCGCCTGAGACGTCGATGACTGAGGCTCCTATTTATGTGATTAAGAGTGGGATTTTAGGTAAGAATATTATTGATACGGAATATGGCGGGACGCGGGTTGCGGTGGGTGATTATCTTGGTGGTGTGCTTGTGCTGCTGAATCATGTGCAGACAGAAGTGACGATGGATGAAATGAACGAGCGGATAAGTTCGGTGCGTAATTCGCCCGAGTTTACACGGCTTGGGATTATGACGACGCAGTTGATCGGCTTGGGTACTTATGAAGGGGAAGTTGATCGCGCATCGGGGAAAGATAATCGATCGTATCAATCTTATGCGTTGCTTTGCTCTGACAATGATGCGACGAATTATATCAACTCGCCTAATATCTTTAGAGAGATTGATCAATCGGCGTTGAGTAATCGGGCATGGCACATGGCGCGCACGGCGATGCTTAAGGATACTTCGTTAGGTTCGGTTAGCCAATTTTCAAGCCAAGTTTCTGCGACGATGATTCAGCAGGCGTTGGGTGCGATTGCGCTGAGTTTGCTTGCGGTTGTGTTTTATATTTGGGTGCGTTTTGGCTCGGTTCGGTATGGGGTTGCTGCGATTGCGGCGCTTGCCCATGATGTGACGATTTCACTGGGCGCGGTTGCGTTGATTGGTTATTTCAGTCCCTCGTGGAATTTCCAGATTGATCTTTCGATGGTTGCGGCGGTGCTGACGATTATTGGTTATTCGTTGAATGATACGATTGTTATTTTTGACCGTATTCGGGAGAACCGTGGGCGCATGTCTGCGGCGACGCCTAGTGTTGTGAATGACTCTATCAATCAGACGATTAGCCGAACGGCGCTGACTTCGTGTACGACATTGCTTGCGTTGCTGACGCTGTTTATCTTTGGTGGCGAGGGCGTAGAGGGTTTTGCGTTTGCGATGATTGTGGGTGTGTTTGTGGGTACTTATTCGTCGATTGCCATCGCGGCGCCTTTGCTTTTGATTAAAGGCAAAGGGAAGCATAAAGATGAGCAATCGGAGGTATTGGTTAAGGGGTAAGTTGAGGATTTGATTTGATCAAGGTTGCCTGCTTTGGCTCTTAGGAGCTAGGGCAGGCAGCCTTTTTTTTGATGGTGATGGGATTGAAGGGTGCTGGATATTATTTTTCGGAAGTTTCTGATAGACGTTTTGTTTTTTCTGCGCAAAGCATTTGATGTGCTTCGAGTAGCCGGGGAAAAATCCATTTTTCGCAATTTAAGCCTTTGACGCAAGCCTCTAATTGTTGCTGGGATATTTCATCTAGTTTGCCGGCATGTTCGCCGGGGAACCAGTGTTCTGCGTTGCCAAGTAGGTTGTATCTCATTTTGCCGTAGTCTATCATGCCCCATGCTTTGGCCATATGCCACAGCCAAATCATGACTTGTAAATTCATTTGGCTGGGCACTTTTTCCCAGCTAGGCATTTCCCCGCAAGGCTGATAAGGATGCTTGGCGCCTGTGTGTGTCATCATCAGATCCTCTAGGTGGGCTGTTATTGCCTTCACTTTTTTTTCTGCTGTAGCCAACTCTTTTAACCCAGCGACGTGCACATCAAAGTCACTGGGGCAGCTGGCGCCAATGCTCAGGGTGTGAACTTCTTTTTTGAGCAGACAGAACCAATCGTTGAAGACCATCGGGTCTACGCCTTGACAGGCTTTGAGCCATTGTTGGGTAGGTTGATAAAGCATGCCGCCTTTATCGTTTGGGCTGATGATAAATACGCCCATGTCTTTTTCGCGGGCTTGCAAGACCGCTTGCCAATTGCTGGGATTGATGTAATACCAATGAAGATTGACATAGTCGAAACCTCCGAAGACTTGGGTTTGAATCGCTTTGCAGATGCAGTGACAATCGGCATGTGTTGAGAAACCAACGTGGCCAACGCGCCCTGCTTTTTGTAGTTTACGCGCCATCTCTAGGCATCCGTTTGGCTTGATAGCGGTGTCTAATAAATCTAGATTGTTAATGCCATGGATGCTCAATAAATCGACGCGATCGAGTTGCAGATAGGCCATTGATTTTTCAAAATCTTTAAGGAATGCATCACCGTTTTCTAGCACCGCTACTTTTGTTTGGACGATCAATTCATCGCGTTTGAACTGGGGTAAGATTTTCCCTAGTTGCATTTCGCTCGTGCCATAGCCTCGAGCGGTTTCGATATGGTTAATCCCTAGCTCAACAGATCGGCGTATGGTGGCTTCTAGGTTTTCTTGGTTTGCTTTTTCGATTTGAGGAAATGGCACATCTTTCCAGCCTTGCTGATAGCGCATCCCCCCACAACTAAATACTGGCATTTGAATTTCTGTTTTACCAAAACGGCGATAATCCATACATACGATCCTGCGGGGTTTGACGATTCAACGGGGCTACTCACATCTTACAGATACCTGTGTTTTACGGGCGGCGTGCTGCGTATCCTACCTTATTCTTTTGGCTTTGTCTTGGTGCTACTGATTTGGTTTTATTTGCGATTTTGTGTGCGGATAGTTTGAGCTGGGGAACTGGTCAAGTATTTTTTTGCGTTGGCTGTTTTATCTTAGTAGGCCTTTTAAAATATCTACGCCTAGGTCTTTGATCTGATCTTTTGGTTTGCGTTTTGTTCTGTTTTTTTAGCTGATGATTTTGTTGTGGCGTTTGTTTTTTCGGATTAATTTTAATTTTTACTACATCCATGGGATGATGGGTCCAAAGATTAATGTTGCCTTTGACTAATCCTCCTAGGATGTTGCCTAGCGGTTTTTTGTTTTTATTGGCGCTGCCGCCGATGGCTCCTAATATGCCGCCGATGTCGATTCCGCCTAGGTCTCCGGTATATTTTTTTAGCTTTTGATTGATTGCATCGTTAGCTAAGCCTACGGCGATGGATTTGCCGATATTAACCGCGAATTTTTGACCGACGGCAGCCCAATCCATTTGGGTTGGGTCACCTGTGATGCGTTCCACTAAAACATCACTCTTACTAATGACCGGGCGTAATTGCTTTAGGCCTTGGGCCATCTGCCCGCTTAGGCCGATGGCGGTATCCATCTTGCCGGATTGGATGGCGTATGTGCTGCGAAATCCTAGTAAAAGATCGCCCGAGGAAATCCATAAATCTTGAGATGTTATTAGGCCTTCTTTGATTTTAAAAATCAGTGGTGTCATTTGCACTGACTGAACTTGCTTGCCTTTGAGGTTTAATTTTAATCCGGCTTGTCTGAGTAATGGGCCGACGGCGTTAAACGCTTCAATCGCGCTGGATGACATTTCAAAGTCTAATTGGCCTAGGGTCACTTCGCCGCTGAGTGCGATTTTTTTCAGGTCAAAATCCATCAGTGGCAGCGCGAAGTCTTCTTTAGTCAACTGCAAAACCAAGGGGGTTTGATTATGGACCGCACGATTGATGATTGGATTAAGTAGGCCGCCGATTTGGGCTAGTTTGGGTGTGATTTTTTTCATTTCAAAGGCGGCATCTTGACGCAGGGTGAGTAGGCCTTGGGTATCGATGGTGCCTTGAATTTTGCCTTTGATATTTTTGTTGGTGATATTTAGGTTAATCTCTCCGGGGAATTCGCCGCGTAAAGCTACGGAAACATTGGCTTGATCTAGCAGGTCTACGAGGGTTTCCTGGCCGCCGCTGATGCTGTCTAATAAGTCGGACTCTAGGTTTTTGATTTCTAGGAAGTATTTAGCTTTGACTTTGTCGATGTCAAATTTACCGATTTGATAATTGGTTGTGCTGCCTGTGATATCCAGCGTTATTTGACTATTTTTTGTTTTTGCGTCTACGATTTTTCCGCCACCTTTTAGGAAAACAAACAGCCCTCCTTTTTTCTTGCGCCCTTGCATGGTGAAATCTTTGAGTCGATAAGTATTTTTCTGAGTTTGTAACGTAAGGCCTTGCACGCCGACATCTACGCCTAGGTCCATGCCTTGCAGATCTATATAGTAGGCGGTTGTTTGTTTATTCTTTTTATTTTGGATGGCTTGTGTGATGCTTAAATCAATGCTGTGGATTTGTAGGTTTAATGTCACATCATCAAGTACACGCCATGTCTTTTTTTGTTTTGTGGCGATCCATTTTTCAAAGATTTTAGGCTTTACGAGCAAGGTTAGCTGCCCGCCTTGTTGGACAGATAAATGGTGCACCGGACGCTTGCTTTGATTCAGTATTGCGTAGCTTGCTTGGCAATGGGCGTTGAGGGTTTGAGAGGTTATATCTAGGGCGATATCGAATTGTGAATCTGATTTTTTGCGTGGCGTGATTGTTAGGTTCAGCTGTTTGATCACATCGGGAATGATCCCTTTGACTTGAGGATTGCCATTGATCAAAGACCGGATCAACCCGCCGGGTATGGCTTGGGCGCTGAGTGAAACTTGGGCTGGCTTGCCTTGGTTAAGCAGGAGGGTGGCTTTGCCTAATGGACGTT
>CAZSSX010000188.1:0-5249 GCA_964609545.1 uncultured Phycisphaeraceae bacterium
GTCCTTTGCAGTAATTTCCAAGTCTTGGTCAAGCACCCCCGGCTCCGCAGGCATCAATTGCCGCAATTTAGGAAGATCTGCCAACAATTTCTCCTTCAGCCTACCCGCCAGCTGCTTATCTTTCAACCCAATGGCCATGTCCACTTTCGCACCTCCCTCAATTCCTAGAGAAATCGCAATATTCTCAAGATTAGAAAGCACACTCAGGAGCAAATCAATCTCCGCTTTGCCCTCGACGGTACCCGCTTTGGGCCGCATATTAGCCATCTGCCTAGCCATCCCCTCCACCAGCACCAGCTGCCTTTCAATCACTTGAGTCACACACGCCACCACATCCACGCCAGACCATTCCCGCCCAGCCCATGCTTGATTGATTTTCGCCACTCGCTCATCCGTAGGTAAATCTCGTCCATAAAATGCAATTCCTTTTACGATCACCCATTTCCCATGCGTGGTCATCTTAAACTTCTCAGATATCGGGCCAAGCATCCCCCTCAACTGTTCAATAAAAGCCGCGCCCTGGTCCTCCCGATCCAAAGCCACCACGATACACAAAGCTTCGGGCCCACGCGGTGGAGAAATCGTATACGTCTCATCGAGCAGTATATAAACGCCCAAAATACCCGCATCACGAACCTTCGCCAGCATCTCTAAAGCCCCTGCGGGAATTGCATAGCGTTTAAGCACTTGATCGGAGAAATGATCGATCCCCACCCGAACATAACCAAAGGTACCCGCATGCATTAGTGCATTGGGCAGTGCGGGCAACGGCCCCACAGCCACGCCATTATCTAGATCGCTGTTATTGCCCGTATCACTTTCTGGCTCCCGTTGATTCTCTTTAGCCACTGCCGCGGCGGCAAGCTGATCTTCTAAGCCGATCAATTGAGTTTGCACTGCCTCCACTTTATCCCCCACCCGATCTTTGGCATCAGCAAGCCATGTCTTGAGTGTAGTATCCACATCTCCCGGTCTGGTTAGCTCAATGGCCTGCAGATATTTACCGTATCCATAAAACATTTCCAAGCTTTGCCCGCAAATTTGAGTTTTTCTGTTTAACGCTCGCTCAACCGCTTCCTTGGCTTGTATTTTTTCATCCGCGACAGGGCTTCGCTTCGCTTGCTGAGCATAGCGTGACATCAAATCACTGGCCGCCAACGACTGCTCCGTTTTAGACACAATTTCGTCCCAGAAAAGACGGTTAATTTGTGTCATCTGCATTTTAAGCTCTTGCAATTTAAGCTTGGCTTGGCCCCGATCCAGCTGAATTTTTTGATCTAATATTTCTCGCCGCCGCTGAGCGCCGTTGATTTTCTGTATGTAAAACCCAAGTGAAGACTCGGCCAATTCCACCTTTTTCTTTGCATCTTGTAGGTCTTGGGCCGCCTGTTCAATCGCTATTTCTAGCTTCGACGCCTTCCCATACAGGCCATCTATTTTGTTCTGTAACATCGCCACCCGCTCAACTGCCTCGGCTACTTTTTCTTTATCGCCGACCAATGCGCCTTGCTCTGAACGAAGGATCGCGCCGCTCATTTTCGCAATTTGTTGCTTAATATTCTTAAGCACTTTTTCACGCCTATCCTGAAATTGACGCAATTGCGTAAACACAGCCATTTCTCTTTTTAATGCGCCGCTGGCCACTTCAGCCTGCTTACCCAAGATTTCGATTTGTCGACTATTTTCTGCCAATTGAGCATCTTTGCCTGATAACAAAAACCGCAGCGCCCGCGAATTTTCCAGCGCTTTGCGCATTTGTTTTTTCGCGGTAATTGCCCAAGTCCCCCCCGCATCGTTGGCTAATTTTTCTGATTCAATGCCATGTATCCGCGAGCGTAATAGCGCAGCCGAAGCTTTCACGCGATCGCTCCCCTTTGTAATTTCAGATTGATTTAACATTTCAAGCACCGCATCGCCACCCCCGATCCCTTCCAGCTCCCATTGCGTATATGCTTTTCGAATCAGCGCATCGCCCGCACTTTTCCCCGACTCAGATGATCCATCACCGCATCCCATCACTATTAAGGCCGCACTTAAAATAAGTAAGTTCAATACTACAGATATTTTCATCATTTTTTCCATTCGATACCTTTTCTTAGTAAATGATAGTCTCATCCAGCCCCGATCCCCTCGTCGCCCCCGCTACCCCCCGTTACCACTACTATTATACAGCAAATCCTAGGGGCATGATAAATCATCAGCTTAGGTTATCCATCAACGCTCATCGCGCGACCATGGCGTCGCATGAACAAGGCTAGGAATAGGACTATTGAAATATTAAGATCGTTCGATAGCCCTCTGACGCTGAAGGCCAATGAAGCCACCCAAAGATCTTTGTACTATCCCCAGTAACAACCATTGGCACCGATAATCTTGTCTTTTTTTAATGAAATCACTTTTTTTCTCCTCCCGTCCCGATTTCTCCGATATAATGAGGAAAGTAAACATTGTTTGCTGTCTTAACTTTAACCTGTCGACCCTTCGCGTAAAGCACTCAGTTACGACCACCCATGTCTTATTTGAGCGCCCACATCGGGATCTCGCCACTTTTGGCCTGCCTCAATCTCACGTTGCCATTAAATGAACAGACAAGCTTCCACACATGCAAATACCCGCGCTTTCACGCTCATTGAGCTTCTGGTGGTGATCACCATCATCGGCTTACTTATCGCTTTGCTCATCCCCGCGCTAACAGCGACTAAAGACGCAGCCTTGCTGCTCAGTTGCAAAAACAATCTAAAAAATCAAGGTCTAGGACACGCTTTATACGCTGTAGATCATAAGGGGCAAAAACCAGATGCTCGGACCGGTGGATACAGCTCCAACGATGGGCAATGGATGACGCCGATGCTCAAAACCTTTTCACAGCCTTTTGCCCAAGGCAAGCTGATACAAGCGGGGTATGTCAATTACGATCAATTTCAATGCCCGTCCCTTGCTATGGGGGATGACAACAGGACCGACCAAATCGCCTTTGAAAATGGTGTTCATGTGGGGTCCTCTTATATGTACTATTGGCGCAATCCCGTGGGCTGGACAAAACCAAGGAATATCAACGCCAAAACTCAGGTCACCTATAACGAGCAGCTCGCCAACGGCGAAAAGGCTTTGACCATGGACCTGAATTTCGAGCAAGGGCACCCCTACAGCATTGCCGGCGTTGTCGGGCAAAATTTCTCAAGCCATCCGAATACCAATGTCACCAACATCGCTTATATCGATGGAAGCGTCAGGTCTAAGCCTAACAAAATGGTCGTACTCAAAGCGCCGGGGCGACTTCAAGAACAAAAATTCTGGTGGGACTACGCACACGTCGAAATTACGGAAGAACCGCAGCAGCCCGTTTTTGGCCCCATCACACACGAACAACTCTTCTTGGAATAATGCCTAGACGTGGCGTTACTTTACCGCTGACTCTTTTTTTGACATCACTACCCTTACAGCTCAACGGGCTTGCTCTTTTGTATCTGTGGACACTTTTGAATCTGGGTTAGCTTAACAACCGAGGCGCCCTTGTAAGTCTTCGATGACATTCATGAAGTTAATATAAGCATCATAAGGCGTGTCATAGGGGCTAAAATAATCATGGACCTGCCCATCGGCGAAGTATTTGGTACACATATAATAAAAATGATCGCTCGTCCCTAGGTCTCGCCACACCTTGAGCAGGTCCGCATCATCAGCGGCTTTGACTGCTTGTTCTAGATCGTATAATGCTTTTATTGCTGAGCGCTGCATCTCATTGCCTACCCATGCCGAGGCGTCCCGCTGTTCATCTGCCCATGAGATGACTTGAGGGCAATCATAAACATCAGTTTTTTGAGTGCTTTGTGTCGCTTCTTCTACGGTCACGAAATTGTTTTCTGTGTTTAAAATCGCGCGGGGCAGATTTTCTAAAAAATCAAAAATGCCTTTCTCTGCCCATTGATGCTCGCCAAAGGTTTCGTAATCTAGAAATAGCGAGCAGAGTTTGGGCGACGCTGGTGTTAGTTTCAAGTCATCGGGCGCAGCCTCTTGTGCGGGGCCCGGGAAGCCTTGGGTATCAATCTGCTTTAGCCAGCCGACGTATTTGTCTACGCTTAAGGGGAAATGTTCCCAAGAGGGGTCTGAAAAACGGAAGGCTACGTCATCGCTTAGCGCATCGTTTTTAAGTAGTAATTTCATTTGTTCATCACCGGGGGCATGATATAAATCGCAAGGCAAACGTCCTTTTAAAATTCTTTGCACGCCCTCGGTGAGAATCCCTTTAAACTGTTTTAGGCCTTTGATGTCCGCGGCTAATCGGTTGCTATAAAGCAGCTCGGTATTGCGGAATACGTTGGGCTTTACCCCGAATAAATTCATCATGGCATCGGAATGCAGCTTCACCTGTTGGATAAATTCATCGCGGCTATAAAGCCATGCCAAGCTGTGGTAGTAGGTTTCGCCTAGGAATGATACGCAGCCGGTCTGTGCCAACTCGCCCAGTAAATCGATGATCTCGGGCGCGGCGGTGTTGAGCTGATCTAGCAAGCAACCGGTGATGCTATAAGATACGCGGAAGCGGCCATCGTGGCGTTTAATCAGGTCCAAAATCAATCGCGTTGCGGGCAGGTAGCATTTCTGTACCACGCGCGCGAGGATTTTTTGGTTGGCATCCTCATCAAAATAATCGTGCGATGTTTCAAAGACGTTGTACGGCCTAAGCCTGCGGGGCTGATGCATCTGAAAATAAAAACAAACCTGAACCATAACCAATGACCCTTGAAAACAGCGCTGAACGTCTAGCAAGAGAGACATCCAAGGCAAACAAGAAAAGCAACGGGCAAAAAAACTACCCACAGGTATTATCGGCCAAACCGCGTGCGTTGGGTACTATTTAGCAGATGGATAAACAGACACCGCTTGGCGGGGGTTTATCAGCTAAAGGAAACGTCAAAATCCTCGTGAACCTTGGCTAGGCATACTGTCCATAGCCTCAGATTTCGCTATAATACCCCATTAGGTGTTTGAATCCTCATTTTTTTAGAGAAACGATCGTAGATCCCATGCATACAAGCCGTGAAATTCGTCAACAGTTCATAGACTTCTTCGTCCAAAAACACGGGCATACCCAGGTGGCCTCTGCGCCGGTGGTGCCACACGATGACCCCACGCTGCTCTTTACCAATGCGGGGATGAATCAGTTCAAGGATGTTTTCTTAGGCACCGGTTCGCGGGACTACAGCCGAGCGGTTGACACGCAAAAATGTATCCGCGCTGGGGGCAAG
>CAZSSX010000189.1:0-5247 GCA_964609545.1 uncultured Phycisphaeraceae bacterium
GTGTTGCTGAGCTTTAAGCGGTGGGACAGGGATTCGAACCCTGGGTAGGGCATAACCCTACGGCGGTTTTCAAGACCGCTGCATTCAACCGCTCTGCCATCCCACCGAGTGGAGGCTATTTATGAGTGGTGCATTGACGGGCGATTCTAGTGGTTTTTATAGCCCTGTCAAGGCCTTGCTGCATTGGTTTTGCCAGAGATGATGTCGTTTGGCTGTTGCATGTGGATGTCTTGCTTGTGGATGGGATGTGAAGTGTTGAAATAAAGGGGAGTAGGCGCGTCTTCTTTGGCTTTGGGCTGGACGATCGGGGGCGTTTGGATTATTTTGGTGATATGAATCAGAAGACCCTCAGCACAGAAAAAAAGTCACCTTATGCCACGCCCGCGATGCAGCAGTTTAAGCGTTTTAAGGATGAGCATCCCGATTGCATCTTATTTTTTCGGATGGGTGATTTTTACGAGATGTTTATGGAAGATGCAGAGATTTGCTCGCGGGTGATGGGGATTTCTCTGACCCAACGCAGCGCGGGCGTTCCCATGTGCGGGATGCCTCATCATAGCATGCCGGGGTATCTTCGAAAAATGATTCAAGGCGGGTACAAAGTGGCTATCTGCGATCAGCTGGAAGACCCCAAACAAGCCAAAGGCGTTGTTAAGCGGGGCGTGACTCGGGTGGTGACGCCGGGCACCCTTACCGATGAAACCTTATTAGACGAAGGCAAGAGTAATAGCTTATTGGCGGTGATGTGGGTAGATGGCAAAGCCGACCAGATCCGGAGCCAAGCATTGATCGCATGGGTTGAATTAAGCACCGGTGATTTTCAGCTGATGCGGATTGCTTCGGATGAATTGCCCGATGAAGTGGGCCGAATTAGCCCCGCGGAAATCCTTTACGTCCAAAGCGCAACCGGTGATAAGCCTTCAGAAATGGATGCGCTTTGCGCAATCACAGGGTGCCTGGCCACCGGGCGACCGGGTTGGGAATTTCGCCGCGCGGAAGGCTTTGAGACTTTATGCGAGCAGTACGGGGTGAAAAGTTTAAAAGGCTTAGGCATTGAGGATGACGATGTTTTACTAGGCGTGGGCGGCGCGATCGTGCGCTATCTCATGGAAACGCAAAAATTAGCGGTGATTGTCCCGGGCGAGCGAGGCGCCAGCCAAAGGAATCGCATTGCCCATCTTAAAATGCCTCGCATCTTCAGCAGGCGAGATTATTTGATGGTAGATCAGACCTCGTTGCGGAGTTTAGAGGTTGATAAAACTTTAAAAAGTGGCGGCACCGAGGGAAGCCTCCTATCGGTCATGCGCGATTGCAAAACCGCGATGGGCAAGCGAATGTTACGGCAGTGGCTTTGCTATCCGCTGAGTGATAAAATGCAAATTCAAGCCAGGCAAGGCGTGGTTGGCGCGTTGGTTGGCGATGCCCAATTTTTAGATGATATACGAGAGATTCTCGGCGACGTGATGGACGTGGGCCGCTTGGTCGGGCGAATCAGTATTGGGCGCGCCCAGCCTCGCGACTTAGTGAGCTTAGCTCTAAGCGCAAGCCGAGCGGGCGAGTTGGCGGCGCTGACTAAGGGGTGCCCAGCGATGGTAGGCTATGCCCAGCGGTTGGATGAGTTCGCTGGGGATCTGGTGACGTTTGGCCAAGCCATAGTGTCCCAGTGTGTGGATAGCCCTCCCGCTCATATGCGCGAAGGAGGCTTAATCCGAGAGGGTGTGGATACGCAGTTGGATGGCTATCGAGAATTACAGCGTGATAGTCACGCGTGGTTAGGGCGATATCAAGCCGAGCTGATAGAACAAACAGGCGTGAGCGGGTTAAAGGTAGGCTACAATCGCGTCTTTGGTTATTACATCGAACTGACAGCTTTAAACAAATCCAAAGCAGACCCCAGCTGGTCCCGCAAGCAAACACTCAAAAACGCGGAACGATATATTACGCCAGAGCTGAAAGATTTTGAAGGCAAAGTCCTCAGCGCTCAAGACCACGCGGTCGCTCGGGAACAAGTTTTGTTCGGTCAATTGTGTAGCAAAGCCGAAGCCTTGGTCAGCCAATTTCAGCAGTACGCAGATTTGGTGGGTGAGCTGGATGTGCTGTGTTGTTTTGCAAGCCGGTCGCGCCGTTATGGCTATGTCAAACCTCAAATCGTGGAGCAATCTGTCCTAGATATTGTAGGGGGGCGCCATCCGGTTTTAGATGAATTACTAGGCGATAGCCTCGTCCCTAATGATATTAATCTCGGCGTAAAAGTAGAGACCAGACACGTGAGCCTAGGCCTCATCACTGGCCCTAATATGGCGGGAAAAAGTACCTATATCCGCACCGCCGCGCTCATCGCGCTGTTGGCTCACACCGGCTGCTATGTGCCCGCCGAGAAAGCAACAGTAGGGCTCATCGACCGCATCTTTACCCGCATCGGCGCCAGTGATGAACTGCACACAGGGCAAAGTACGTTTATGGTAGAGATGACCGAGACCGCCAATATTTGTAATCATGCAACGGAAAAAAGCCTAGTGATTCTCGATGAAATCGGCCGCGGAACCAGCACCCTCGATGGACTCTCCTTAGCATGGGCCATTACGGAGCATCTCGCCCAGCTTGGGTGTAGAACACTTTTTGCAACGCATTACCATGAGATCACCCAGCTGCCCCAGCAGTATGAAAATGTGATGAATCTCAATGTCACCGTGCGAGAGTGGCAAGAGGAAATTGTATTTTTACACCGGATCGTCCCCGGCTTTGCAGATCGAAGCTATGGCATCCATGTCGCCAAAATCGCGGGCCTGCCCATGTCCGTGGTGAAACGCGCCAATGAATTGCTAGGCCAATTAGAGGTCAATCACCACCACGCAGCACATTTGCAAAACTCAAGCCATCGGTCTCAAGCCCAGTCGGCCCCCGCCAAAGCCGAGGACCAGCAGATGCTTCTTTTTTCTCAAACCGCTACCCCAGAACATCCCCTGCTTGGAGATTTGAGAGCGTTAGAACTGGATCAAATAACGCCTTTGGCCGCATTTGATCTGCTTCGAAAGTGGCGAGCAGACTTAGATCAATCCTAGGCTAAGCTTAGAAAAAACAAGAAAATAAACGCTATAGCAAAGGCGATAATAAATCCATAAAAGCATCTGGCTTTGAGTTGTGGCGTCATTTTAAGTTGCCCCGCTTACGATGTTTTATAAAAAGTGCTGGGATTATAGGGGTCAAACCTAGTCCCACACTCCGGGCAATGCGTGGTAGACAGAGGCAATCGATATAAACAGTAATCACATTGCTTGCAGTAGATTTTTTTATCGGGAGCTTGAATCGGTTGATAATGATGCATGATAACCTTAGCGCGAAATGCAAAAAATAGATAACATCTAATAGATCATACATGGAAAAGGTTGTGGCGGTTGCGATATTTTTTTTAAAATAAATTTCTCGAAAAATGTAAACGCTAAACGCAGATTTTTGAGTTTTGATAAATTCCTTAGCCTAGGGTACGATAAAAGCTATGCCAAAATCAAAAGATAAAAATCAGGAATCATCCCAATCAAGTATCACTTACCCTCGTGGCTTTCAAGCCAGCGGCGTCACTTGTGGCTTAAAAGCTAGTGGCGCCAGTGATTTGGCCATCATTGTAGCGGATGACATCTGCCAAGTCGCAGCGGTATTTACCAAAAGTAAAATGCCCGGCGCACCCGTTCTGATCAGCAAAAAACACGTGGCAAACGGCAAAGCCAAAGCTATCATTTGCAACAGTGGCGTATCCAACGTCTGCACCGGCAAGCAAGGCCTAGCCGACGCGCTGGAAATGTGTCGCCTGGTGAGCAATGAAATAAACGCCAAAACACAAGAAGTCTTAGTCTGTAGCACCGGCGTCATCGGCCCTCAACTTAATATGCAAAAAATAACGCAAGGCATTAGCCTAGCAACACAAAGCCTAAGCAAAGGTAAAATCGCTGATCACCACGTCGCCCAAGCCATCCTCACCACAGACCTCGTGCCCAAAGCAGAACGCCTAAGCGTCAAAATCACAAACAAAAATATCCGTTTCGGAGGCGTCGCCAAAGGCAGCGGCATGATCGCTCCCAATATGGCCACGATGCTTAGCTTCATCACAACCGATGCCCATATTGACAGCACGCTTCTTAAAAAAGCGCTCAAAGATGCAGCCGCCATGACGTTTAATCGAATCAGCGTAGACCACGACACCAGCACCAGCGACACCGTTATCGTTATGGCCAGCGGACAAGCAGGTAACACAAAAATCACACGCCTAGGTCAATCCTATGATCTATTTTTCCAAGGCCTACTCAAAATATGTCAAAAATTAGCCTACGCCATCGTCAAAGATGGTGAAGGCGCAACCAAAGTCTACCGCGTCAAAGTGAGCCGCGCCCGTTCGGTGAAAGACGCTGACAAAGTAGGCAAAACCGTTGTAGGCAGCCCCTTAGTCAAAACAGCCATTTTTGGAGCAGACCCAAACTGGGGCCGAATTGTCATGGCCGTAGGCCGAAGCGGCGCTGTCATTAAGCCAGAAAAATTATCCATCAGCATCGGCGGCATCAAGCTCTGTCTCGCCGGCGAACCGATACATCTAAGCGCTACCAAATCTAAAAAATTAAAACAAATCATGCAACAAAAAGAAATTCTCATCGCCATCGACCTAGGCCTAGGCACCTCAGAAGCCCAATGGTTAGGCTGCGACCTGAGCTATCAATACGTCCGCATCAACGCCGAATATACAACCTAACCCATTTCGATAAAAATGAATTTTAACCCTAGTATGCTAGTGTTTGCGACTATTTAAGCGGGGAACTGAATAGGCTTGCCGATGGCGTGCTTGTATAGTTCGATCAATTTATTGACCTGCACCGAAGGCGCGTGATATTGTTTGGTGTATTGCTTGGCATTGAGCGTCAGCTCTTGGATAAACGCGGGGTCCTCTTTCGTCCGGTTGATCGCCGCGACATAGTCTTTAGGCTGATCCGATGTAATCACAATGGCGTTGTGATTAGCCCGCAACAAATCGATATGCGGGTCGTGCTTGGCGATGACAGCGATAGATTTAGCCATCGCTTGAAGCATCAGCGATCGCGTTCGCCCTAACGCCTGCGGGTGAATCAAAAGGTTGGCCCCGAGCAATAATTCCCGATGCCCGATTTTGCGCGCGACAAATGAGATGTTAGACAGCAGCTCAAATCGCTTGGCTGCCTTCCAAAGCTGTTCTTGGTCGAGCCCCTGTCCATCAAGAAAAAATTG
>CAZSSX010000190.1:0-5191 GCA_964609545.1 uncultured Phycisphaeraceae bacterium
CTCCGAATTGGCCGTCCGCGTCTTCCTCAACGCAGACTTCCCCCGCGCCATGACCTACATCCAAAAATGGGCCGTCCATAAAAACCAGCACGTCCGCCGGCTCGCCAGCGAAGGCACCCGCCCCAAACTCCCCTGGTCTTTTCACTTAAAAAACCTCATCAAAGACCCCCGCCCCACCCGCCAAATCTTAACATTACTCAACGCCGATGAGCATCTCTACGTCCGAAAAAGCGTCGCCAATCACCTCAACGATATCACCAAAGACCACCCCCAAACCGTCCTCGATTGGCTCTCCAATTGGGACGTAGATCACCCTCACACCGC
Organism: uncultured Phycisphaeraceae bacterium; assembly: GCA_964609545.1. Taxonomy (GTDB): domain Bacteria; phylum Planctomycetota; class Phycisphaerae; order Phycisphaerales; family Phycisphaeraceae; genus CAZSSX01. The sequence continues at coordinate 325 of CAZSSX010000190.1, forward strand.
ATGGATTATCAAACGCGCACTACGCACCCTCATCAAGCAAGGCCACCCCCAATCCCTTGGCCTATTAGGCTTTACTGCACAACCCAAGATAAAAGTCATTGACTTACGCCTAGAGAAGCCTATCATTTCACTAGGCCAATATCAAACTTTATCCTTCAACATCAAAAGCCAAGCCAACACCTCTCAAAAATTAGCCATTGATTACAAAGTTTATTACATGAAAAAAAACGGACAGCATCAGCCCAAAGTCTTTAAACTCAAAGAACTCATCCTGCAACCCAACCAAACTTTATCACTGCAAAAACGTCAACTATTTATCGACCGAAGCACCCGAAAACACTACCCCGGCAAACATCAATATCAGCTCATCATCAACGGCCAAAACCAAGGCCAAATAGACTTCCAATTGTGCAAATGATTAACAAAAAGACTCATTAAAAAAAACAGAACTGCCGATGCTATGCTATGATGGCCGGCGAATCAAAAAAGGATCAGAGAGGAACCGTTTCAGTGATAGATTGTTTAGATACCCATTTTTTAGATCAGCTCCAATGCCCTTATCAATTAGATGCCCCCCTAGGCGCAATGACTTGGTTTGGGACAGGCGGCAATGCCCAAGTCCTAGCCAAACCCCAATCCGTCGAGCAACTCTCAGCACTCATAAAACACTGCTACCAACAGCAAATCCCCGTCAAAATCCTAGGCTCAGGCGCCAATCTCCTCATCAGCGATCAAGGCGTCAAAGGCATCGTCCTCAAACTAGACGCACCAGCATTTACACAAGTTCAAATACAAGACGAATTAGTCACCGCAGGATCAGGATACGACCTCTTTAAATTAGTCACACTCACAACCAAAGCTGGACTCTCAGGCCTAGAACGACTCGCCGGAATACCCGCAAGCCTAGGCGGTGCCGTACGCATGAACGCAGGCGGCGCATACGGCGACATCGGACAAGTCATCCAATCCGTCAAACTCATAGACGCTTCCGGAGAAGTCTACCAACGCGATCGCAGCGACCTCGTCTTTGCATACCGCAAAACAAATATCGTCGCCAAAGCAATACTCCAAGTCACCTTCAAACTCGAACAAGCAGACCCCAACGAACTAAGCAAACGCGTACGCGAAATCTTCCTCTATAAAAAAACAACCCAACCCATGAGCCAACATTCCGCAGGCTGTGCCTTCAAAAATCCAAAACCCCAAGGACAAGCCAAACGCGTCTCCGCAGGCATGCTCATCGATCAAGCCGGACTCAAAGGCTACGCCATAGGCAGCGCAAAAGTCTCCGAACGACACGCCAATTTCATCGTCGCAAACCCAGGCGCAACATCCACAGACATCGCCGATCTGATCAATGAAATACAAGCCGTCGTCAAAAAACATCACGACATCCAACTCAAACCCGAAGTCGTCATCTGGTAAAAACAAATCCAGCCCGCAAATCCAGCCCTACCCTTAAATCCTCACCAGCCCAGCACCATTAGCCGCAAGCCACTTCACTTTCCTCAAAATCATCAGCAAAAAGGTAGAGCCCCTCAAATTCCCAAAACGCCCCGTCCCCGCAATCGGCCCAATCGCCTCGCTAATCAAAGCCTCCACCATTAACCCAGGCAAAACCCCCAATTCTTGCGCACTCAAAACACGCCCCATCCGCTCATACCCCCTTAAAAAGCTATAAAATCTCCGATCATCCAACCCCACAGGCCAATCCGCTAATTTCTCTCCCCGCCCCAACATCGAAAACTGCAACAAACCATTAGCCAAATCCTCCACCCAATAACGCGCCCGCGCCGAGTCATAATCCAACACCCCCACCACCGCTCCCTTCTCATCATAAAGCATATTCCCCGGGTGCCAATCCCCATGAATCATCCCCACCCGCATCTTCCCAATCCCCCTCTGCTCAACTTCCCCGCTCGCCCGCTGATAATAACCCGCCAACTGCTCAATCAGTTTTTTTAACTCACCCCGCTGCCTCTCCCCCAAATCTTTTTCCACCCGCAACACCGCATCATAGCTTGACCGCAAATGCCCCAAAACATGAGCATTACCGTGGAACGAACCCGTAGGCGATTTAAAATCAGACCCAAATCCACCCAGCAAAACATGCAATCTCCCCAAACTCTGCCCCGCCCCCAGCGTATCTAAAACCCCATGATCATAAACCCTGCCCCGCACAAAATGAAACAACTCATAAACATCATCCCCGATACGCAGCATCGAATTGCCGCTAGACTTAATCCCCACAAGCCCCGGCAAAGGATACCCACAGCGCTTCAAATAAATCTGCAAATCATGCGAAAAGGCCACCCCCTGCGGGTCTTTCACCCCATCAGCCCGACGCTTAAGCAAAAAACTCCCCTTGCTCGTTTTAACCAGCGCCTTAGGCGACGCCACCGCACCCTTAGCAAAGTCCGTCACCCGATGCAACTTACCCAAATCATAATACCCCAGCACCTTTCCCACCTCCTCCCCAGAAAGCCTAAGCCGATTCCCCCGCCCCGTCAGCACCGCACGCCTCAAGCCATCAGCCGTCAGCAAACCATCACCCCCACCCCCCGTCCCAGCATTAACCCGAGATTCGATAATAGCAACGCTCCTTGATCTTCCACACCCGCTTACTCCACATTTTGAACCTGTTCTTTAATACGATCGATCGCGCCTTTAACCTCCACCACTGCCCGGCTAATCATCGAATCATTAGATTTACTCGCAATCGTGTTCGCTTCCCGAAGCATCTCCTGCGCAACAAAATCTAAAGTCCGCCCCATCGGATCCGCATTATCCGCATCAATGATCTCCGTAAACTGCTCCAAATGTCCCGTCATCCGCTGCACCTCCTCCGAAATATCGCTACGCTCAGCGAAAATCGCAACCTCCCGCACCAAATCATGCTCGCTAATCTCCAGCTTAGCCCGCGCCATCAACTCATCAATACGCGTCTTAAGCCGCGTATGATATTCCTCAATCACAATCTGCTTACGCTCCGCCACCCCAGCCGTACGATCACGAATCACCGCCATCTGCGCCTTAAAATCATTAGCAAGCGCCTCGCCCTCTTTCTCTCGCATACCCAACAATTTATCGCAACACTCACTGACCAATGCACACACCACCGATTTTGATTTCTTAGCCAAAGAGGCCTCATCCTCAGCAGGCTGCAAAACCCCAGGCAACGCCAAAAGCGCCGTCAAATCAATAGAAACATTCTTCCCCTCACCCCCCACTTTCTCCTGAATCGTCTCTAAATGCCCCAAATATCCCAGCAATGCCCCATCATTAACACAATGCGTCGCCTGCTCAGCAGATGCCTTCATCTTCACCGTCACCGTCACGCTCCCCCGACGAATCCGACCACGCAACACCTGATCCACATCCGATTCAATCGACTGAATCGGCTCGGGCAACCGAACAGAACTCTTAAAATATTTATTATTCAATGTACGCACTTCCACCGCGTAAGTCACGCCGCCCGATTGCTCAGTAGCCCCGCCAAAACCTGTCATCGAACGAATCATCGGATTCTCCAAAAAAATGCTATCACTATCTATACAAACAAACTTTGCGTATTCCCAAAAATCAGAACAACGCAAAGCCGCTTAAACTCAGGCCATTCCCAAGAACAGCCCCACCCACCGTTTAATCTCAACACCCCATCGCCCTAAGGCTTCACAGGCACAACAATTTTCTTCGCAGAATCAACCGCCGATCCCTTAACCGCCTCAACTTCTTTTTTAATCTCACCAATCACTTGCCCCGCATCATCACTTGTCTTCTTCAGCCCATCTTTCCCATCACCCCTCACACCGTCCAAATTCCCTTTATTCCCCTTATCCTCATCTCCCTTATCCTCTGTCTTATTATCCGTTTCCCCCGATGTTGCTTTCGGCTCAGCCTTACCCACCGCATCGCCTTGCCCTTTTTCAGACTCACTCTCATCCCTTTTCTCACCCGTAACCGCCCCCTGCTCTTGACCATTCGCAAGCGCCTCAGGCTCTTTCATCCCAATCGTCAAGCCAATCGATAAGCCCAAAAAAAGCACAAAAAACACAACCGTAATCACACTCAATGCATCACCGATACGCGCCCCAACCAACGCATTGCTACTCCCACCACCACCGCCAAAAGCACCACTCAATCCACCGCCCTTAGGCTTCTGAATCAAAATCGTCAGAATCATAAACAAGGACACCAAAATAAAGGCGACCAGCGTGAGATACATCCCAAACCCAAATCCATTTTCGTCAGCTAAAATTGAAACCATCTTTATCGATTTCCTATCTCAATCGCAATACTTCTAAAATCAACCATTTACTTCGCCAAAACAACCGGCAACCCAACAGTATAACCGCAATATCACCACAAGTAAATAAAGCAATCCCCCACCAACCCGCCACCGCGTATTTTCAACACCCCATCCCCCCTAATCCCCCCCTCAACATCACTTGCCCGCATCAATAATAGCACCAAAATCAGACGCATTTAACGATGCACCACCAATCAAACCCCCATCAATATCAGCCTGACCAAACAGCTCCACCACATTACTAGGCTTAACAGATCCACCATACTGAATCCGCACACCCCAAGCAACATCATCACCAAACATCACACCCAAAGTCTTGCGAATCGCCAAATGAGCAGCCTGAGCATCCCCAGGCGTAGCCGTTTTCCCCGTACCAATCGCCCACACAGGCTCATAAGCAATCGTCACCCGACCCATATCCCCACCACTCACTCCCGCCAAACCAAGCTGCAGCTGCCCCGCATTCACAGCATCGGTTTTCCCCAACTCACGCTCCTCCAACAACTCACCCACGCAAAGAATAACCTCAAGACCAGCTTCCAAACCCGCCAAAACCTT
>CAZSSX010000191.1:0-3472 GCA_964609545.1 uncultured Phycisphaeraceae bacterium
AGGCAATTGCCCAAAGGATTGTACCCCACGACTACTATCGCATGCGATAATAATAAGCCACAAACACATGGATCAAAATCCACACCCCACGACTCAAAAAATGAGCCCCAAATCGACCGCAATACAACCGCCCACAACACTTTTTCACAGTATATCGCATTAATTGTACTAAATTGGTACGATTTGAGTTGACCCCGCCCTTTGATGCTGCTATCGTACAATACTGGCCTGTGATGATGCCCATCCCCTAGCTAAGGATCACCTGAAAAAATAAATGCTAACGTTAACGCGAAAAACTGAATACGCTCTAATTAGCCTAACCTTTTTAGCTAGGCGACAAGCAGATGAGCAAGGCGCCCTAAGCGCCCGAGGCATCGCCGACCGTTTTAAAATGCCAAGCGCCTTGGTCAGCAATATCCTGAAAGAACTCTGCGCAGCGGGCATCATCAAAAGCACCCGAGGCAAAACAGGCGGCTACGCAATGGGTATCCCAGCCAAACAAGTCAGCATCTTAGACGTTGTAGGCGTCATCGAAGGCGGCGTCCAACTCGTCCCTTGTTGCCAAAGTATCAAGCAAGAACAATCGCCAGAATCAGAAGAGCCAGGGAATAAAAAAGCCTGCTGCGAGATTGAAGATCAATGCCCCGTCAAAGGCCCATTGCAACGGCTACAAGCAAAAATGAACGCTTTCCTAGGCGAGGTGAGTTTGGCTGACTTGCTCCAAGCCGGCGCCGAGGATGAACCTTGCCAATGTGGATGTGGCGGGGTGACGAACATCACTTTAGGACAAACATGTATGGGCTTAGCACAAGGCTAAGCTTGAGAATTACTTTAAAGGAGCGACTCGCAGATGAGTTTGAAATTCCCTATTTATTTGGATAATAACGCGACCACTCGGATGGACCCGCGCGTATTAGAAGTCATGAATCGTTACTTTCTTGAAGACTACGGCAACAGCGCCAGTAGAAATCATGAATTCGGTTGGCACGCAGAAGAAGCTGTCACCAAAGCCAGAGAGCAAGTCGCGCAGATCATCGGCGCAAGCGGCAAAGAAATCATCTGGACCAGTGGAAGTACCGAATCTAATAACCTAGCCATCAAAGGCGTTGCGGAAATGTACGGCAAGCAAGGCGGACACATTATCACCGCGGTCCATGAGCATAAAGCCGTCATCGACCCCTGCCGACGATTGCAGAAAAAAGGCTTTGATGTCACATGGCTAGAACCCGATCATGCAGGCATCATCAGCGCAGAAAAAATACAAAACGCCATGCGCAAGGACACCATCTTGGTCTCCATCATGTGGGCCAACAACGAAATCGGAACCATCAACCCTATCGCTCAAATCGGCAAACTCTGCAAAAGCAAAGGCGTCTTGTTCCACACCGATGCCACCCAAGCAGTAGGAAAAATCCCCATCGATGTAGAAGCTTGTGGCGTAGACCTGCTCTCGGCCAGCGCTCATAAATTCTATGGGCCCAAAGGCGTGGGCTGTTTATATGTCAGGCGCAGAAGGCCTCGCGTTAAACTAACCGCCATGCTCGATGGAGGCGGACACGAACGTGGCATGCGCAGCGGTACCATCAACGTCCCAGGCGTCGCCGGAATGGGTAAAGCCTGCGAGTTAGCAGCCCAAGAAATGCAAACAGAAGCCATCCGCCTAGCCAAAATGCGCGACCGTTTAGAAAAAGGCATTACCCAAGGCATGGAAGGGACGAAAATCAACGGCATCGAAGCCCCCAGATTGCCCCATACCAGCAACGTCAGCTTTGCATGGGTCGAAGGCGAAAGCCTCATGATGGCCATCAAAGAAGTCGCCGTCTCCAGCGGCAGCGCATGCACCAGCGCAAGCCTAGAGCCCAGCTATGTCCTCAAAAGCCTAGGCATAGGCGATGACCTAGCCCACAGCTCCCTAAGGTTTGGCCTAGGACGCTTCACCACCGATGAACAAATCGATTACACCATCGAAAAAGTCAGGCAAGGCGTCACTAACTTACGAGCGATGAGCCCCCTCTACGAACTCGCCATGGAAGGCGTAGACCTAAGCACCATCGATTGGGGCGGACACTAAACCAAACTCCCTCGAAAAAAAGAAAAGAAATAGCCTCACCGCGCGGGCTTAATCGCGCCAACTGTGTATAATGATTGAACTAAAAAAGACAAACATGTCTTATTTAAACAGGAGTGTCAAATATGGCATACTCACCCAAAGTTGTAGACCACTACGAAAATCCACGAAACGTTGGCAGTTTTGACAAAACCTTAGACACCGTAGGCACCGGCATCGTAGGCGCCCCAGAGTGTGGCGATGTCATGAAGCTACAAATCCAGGTCGATCCCGAAACCGGTATCATCGCCGATGCAAAATTCAAAACCTTCGGCTGCGGCAGCGCAATTGCCAGCAGCTCCTTGGCTACAGAATGGCTCAAAGGCAAAAGCCTCGACGATGCCATGGCCATCAAAAATACAGAAATAGTAGAAGAACTATCCTTGCCCCCCGTCAAAATCCACTGTAGCGTATTAGCAGAGGATGCCATCAAAAAAGCGGTGGCTGATTATCAAGAAAAATCGGGCAAGTAAAAAAAATAACAACAGGGCAGGTGGATTGGTGATAAAAGTCAAACGCAGCACTTTTATCGTAAAACAAAATGACACATAGGGAGTTTTATCATGGCAGTGGTTTTATCAGAATCAGCAGCAAGCGAAATCAAAAGTATTATCGAAAAACAGGAACTAGAAGCAGGCAAAACCTTCTTACGCGTTGGCGTCAAAGGTGGCGGATGCTCGGGCTTTAGCTACCTTCTAGACCTCACGGAAAACGATAACGAATCATTCGAACACTTCGAGCAGCACGGCGTCACACTCATCTGCGACCCCAAAAGCTATCTCTATCTCAACGGCGTAACCATCGACTTCAAAGATGAAGTCATGGGCAGAGGCTTTGTCTTCAACAACCCCAACGCAACCAATACCTGCGGGTGTGGCAGCAGCTTCAGCGCATAAGATTAGGCATCAAAAAATAAACCCCCGCGTCTGGCGCTGATGTGCCCAACGCGGGGGTTATCTTATGGTAAAGCCACCCTCAGCAAATCCAATAAATCCATCATAAATAATCCGCCCCCGCTTCAGCCCCCACCCGTTCATAAAGCAGCTTAATTTCTTCCGCCCGATCCTTGGGACAAATCAGCGTCGCTTTCCCCGTATGAATCACCACCAAATCCTCACAGCCTATCATCGCCACCAAATGCTCCGGATCATCCGATGCAATCAGATTATTCTTGCAATCCATCAGCACTGCTTTACCCGACAACGCATTGCCCCCTTCATCCCCCCGACAAGTCTCTCCAAACGCAGGCCAAGACCCCACATCAAGCCAACTCAGCGGCATCGGTAGCGCAGCCACCCGAAACGCATCATCTTGACTCGCAGGCTCCATCACCGCATAATCCACACTGACCTTAGGCAACGTCGG
>CAZSSX010000191.1:3482-5172 GCA_964609545.1 uncultured Phycisphaeraceae bacterium
GGGTAAATTTCATCCAAAACCCGTTCCCCATCAGCCGTCCCCCACGCCCGCGCAATAGCCATTAACCCCCGATAATTTTCGGGATGATATTTCTCGATACAATCCAAAAGCGTCCGCGCCTTCCAAACAAACATTCCCGAATTCCAAAGATATTTCCCCGCCCCCTCCGCAAAATAAGCCTCAGCCGCCGCAACCCTAGGCTTCTCCTTAAATTCATTCACCACCATCGCCCCAGCCTCCCCCATCCTCTCCCCCAGCTGAAGATAGCCATACCCCGTAGCGGCATGCGTGGGGCTAATACCAAAAGTGCAAAGCGTGTCGGGGTTGGCCTCCACCAGCTTAAACCCCTCCTCCACAATACCCTTAAATCGGTCCACAGGCGTGATCAAATGATCCGCGGTAAACACAGCAATCACAGCATCGGCATCAGCCTTGGCAGCGATCGCAGCCCCAAATCCCACCGCGTTAAGCGTGTCTCTGCCCACCGGTTCCCCTAAATAAGTCTCCTCATCAAACCCAGGCAAAACCTTGGCAATAGCCGCCTTATGCGACTGCCCCGCGCAAATCAGCTGTCTACTCCTAGGCACCAAGCCCTCCAATCGCTCCGATGCGATCTCAAGCAAAGACCGCCCCTCAATAAACCGAATCAGCTGTTTAGGTTGTTCCCGCGTACTCATCGGCCAAAGCCGCGTCCCACTACCCCCAGCCATAATCATCGCATACCTCATCACGTCTCACCTTTTTAAAAAAATGCTATAAAAGACTCCCCAACCCAATATTAACGCCTATAATACCCCTATCGTCAACTGAGCAACCTTAACTTAGATTCTCTTCACAACCTTAAACAGCCAGCACCCAATCTGGCCGATACCCACTTCTGGGGAAAGCTTTGTGCAAGAGACTGGATTTTAGATATTTACCCGATACAATAGGCTACCTATGGCTAAGAAACCCCCAAAAGCGTTAGCAATCCTTGATGAAGACCTCTGCACAGGCTGCGAAGCATGCGTATCAGTCTGCCCAGTAGATTGCATCGACACAATGCCCGGGCCTCGACATAATTACGTCATGCAAAATTGCTCCATCGATCTACCCCGATGCATCGGCTGCACCATGTGCGCACAAGTCTGCCCCTGGGATGTCATCACCATGGTCCCCGGTGAACAAGTACTCAGCGCAGAAAAATACGCCACCATGTGGGCCAGAAGCTAACACCCACCCATCTCTACACACACACATAAATCCCTCTACTATCATTCTTTTCCCCCACCCAATAATCTCATAATACTAACCAAGCTAATAGCCTGAATCCCCTCAGTGATAGGATATTGCTCATCCCCTGCATAAACCACAAATTGATGTGTAGCCTTAATATCTTCAACCGCGCTATAGAAACCCCTGCTTGGTCTTGGGGCAAGGCCGCTTTTAATCTCGATTGCCCAAACATCATTATTTGGCATTTCAAGCACAAGGTCTATTTCTGCCCCGCCTGAGGTGCGATAGAAGCTCGGCTGTGTGCCAGTGGGCACAACAGAAAGAATATTTTCGATGACAAAGCCTTCCCAACTTTCGCCAATGACGGGATGGCCCGACAACATGTTGTAATCTTTTATTTCTAAAAGGGCATGTAATATGCCGCTATCTCGGATATATAGTTTTGAGGTTTTAACCAGCCTTTTGCCTATGTTTG
>CAZSSX010000192.1:0-5161 GCA_964609545.1 uncultured Phycisphaeraceae bacterium
TCAAACGAATGGGCCGTACCAAAACAGGCACCCCCGGCAGTTGGGGAAACGGCGCCGCTGCCATGCGCGATTATCTTCGCACAAAACTAGGCATGCGCATCGCAGCAATCAAAATCGTAGACGGCAGCGGCCTAAGCCAAGACAATCGCGTCTCCGCTTCTGATTTTTCTCTTCTACTCTACGAAATGCTCAGAGAAACTAAGCTCAAACGCACACTTTTTTTCAACAGCCTATCCGTAGGCGGCACCGATGGTACCTTAAAAAAACGCTTCAAAGGCGTACTCAAAGGCCGCGTCTACGCCAAAACAGGCACCATCCAAGGCGTTCGCTGCCTATCGGGCTACCTCTGGCTAAAACCCTTAAAAGATCAGCGTGTCATCACCTTCAGCCTCATGTTTAATCAAATCAAATACCCCGTCAGTGGCTCCAAAATCCTAAGATTACAAGAGAAAATTTTACTGTTGATCGACAAAGATTTAAGCAAATAATACCCCGCCTTTAAATGCGTATCGACCCCAAATAAAAAAACACCGCAGCTAAAAAACCGCGGTGTTTTCATCTATCAAAATCAAACACCCAGATTAAAAATCTGCATTATTCGGCGTCCTCGGAAACGGAATGACATCTCGAATATTAGCCATCCCCGTGGCGTAAATAATGGTTCTCTCAAAACCTAAACCAAACCCCGCGTGAGGCACCGTGCCATACTTTCTCAAGTCTCGGTACCAACTATAATCCTCTTGCTTCAAATTCATTTCCGCTAGCCGCTGATCTAATACGTCCAAACGTTCCTCGCGCTGAGCACCACCGATAATCTCGCCAATCCCAGGCGCCAAAACATCCATCGCCGCAACCGTTTTTTGATCATCATTAAGCCTCATGTAAAACGCTTTAATATCTTTAGGATAATCAACCAGAATCACCGGCTTACCCACCAGTTGTTCGGTCAAATAGCGCTCGTGTTCAGACTGCAAATCAATGCCCCATTTCACGGGATACTCAAATTTGTGCCCCTTTTGAATCGCCTTTTCTAAATGCTTAATCGCATCGGTATAAGCCATGCGTTCAAAATCAGAATTCACCAAATTCTCTAGCCGACTGATGCACGTCTTGTCGATACGCTGCTGGAAAAATGCCATATCATCTTCTCGTTGGTTTAGCACCGCTTTAAAAATATGCTTCAGCAGCCCCTCCGCTAAATCCGCGTTGTCGTTAAGGTCTGCAAATGCGATCTCTGGCTCAACCATCCAAAACTCAGCCAAATGCCTCGTCGTGTTTGAGTTTTCCGCCCGAAACGTTGGCCCAAAGGTATACACCTTCGACATCGCCATGCAATAGGTCTCCGCGTTAAGCTGACCAGAAACCGTCAGGTGTGCCTGCTTGCCAAAAAAGTCTTGGCTATAATCGACCGCGCCCTCTTCTGTGCGTGGTAAATGATTTAAATCCAGCGTAGAAACCTTAAACATCTGCCCCGCGCCCTCGCAATCATTGGCCGTGATGATAGGCGTATGAATCCAGTTAAACCCTCGCTTCTGAAAAAAATCATGCGTCGCCATCGCCAAGCAATTTCTAACCCGCGTGACTGCCCCAAACGTGTTCGTCCGAATCCGCAGATGCGCCACCTCCCGTAAATATTCAAAAGTGTGCCGCTTAGCCGCAACCGGATAAGTGTCGGGATCCTCCACAAATCCCAAAACCTCTATCTCCTCCGCGTGTATTTCCCATGCCTGCCCTTTGCCTTGCGAGGGAACCAATTTTCCCACACAAATTAGCGAAGCGCCTGTGGTAAGCTTAAGAATTTCATCTTGATAATTAGGCAGCGTCTGGTCGCACACAATTTGTATCGGATGGAAAGAGGACCCATCGTGTAAATTAACAAATGAAAGCCCCGCTTTGGAGTCTCTCTTAGTGCGCACCCATCCTTTGATGGTCACCTGCTCATCAATCGGATGTTGGCTAGCCAGAAGGTCGGCGATAGGGTGATGTGACATATAGCTGCTTTCGTATAACAGGTTTGAAACGTGTGTTTTTGTACAGGATAGCAAGTATTAGAGATTTTGCTGTCCCCGTTTTGTTTTAACATCGCTCGCCAGAAATCAGCCACGCCAAGCCCGCGGATTGTTTAGCCATTCCCGTGATTTATAACGTTTTGTATTTTCAATATTTATGCGCCCTTTTCAGAGCGTCTCTCGATTGGCGGAATAGCGACAAAAGGAGTATAATTTAAGCTCTAAGTGCGCCACACAAACGACAGGTGTAGCGCTATTGTTAGGGCGTAGCGGTGGACTTATTTTGGCGTTTCAATTATGGAAGAACATACGCATATGACATCAGAGCATGAGTCGGAATTGGTTGGCCAAGAAATGACAGGTGCCAGCGCAATCGGTATTACAGGCAGTGAATACACCGCGGAAAATATCAAAGTCCTAGAAGGCGCCGAAGCCGTGCGCAAACGCCCCGGCATGTACATCGGCGGAACAGGCATCGGCGCGCTCCATCACCTCGTATACGAAGTCGTAGACAACAGCATCGATGAAGTCATGGCAGGGCACGCAACCCTAGTCACCGTAGCCCTTCAACCCGACGGCAGCTGCCTCGTCAGCGATGATGGACGCGGCATCCCCGTAGACATCAAACATGAACCAGACAACCCCCAACTCGATGGCAAGCCCGCCGTGGAAATTGTCATGACCGTCCTACACGCCGGCGGAAAATTTAACGAAGAAGACAGCGCCTACAAAGTCAGTGGCGGACTGCACGGCGTAGGCGTCAGCTGCGTCAACTTTCTCAGCGATTTCTTACATTGTGAAATCAAGAAAGATGGCAAGCTCCATCGCATCGAATTTGCCAGAGGCGAATGCTCCAAAAAACTAGAAGTCATCGGCGAAGTCGCACCAGGCGTCAGCGGCAGCACCATCACATTCAAACCAGATGCAACCATCTTCCCCGTCGTAGAATTTCAATTTGAAATCCTAGCTTCCAGATTAAGAGAATTAGCCTACCTCAACCCAGGCGTAACCATCCATCTCCGCGATGATCGTGACAGCCAAGGCAAAACAGAAACCTATCACGCAGAGTCGGGCCTACAAAGCTACATCGGTTATCTGATGCAAAGCAAAACCGCAGTATCAGAAATTGTATACGTGAAAAAAGAAAATCTAGAACTAAGCCAAAGCTGCGAAGTCGCATTCCAATACAACAACGGCTACAACGAAACACTCCTCACCTTTGCCAACAATATCAATAACCGTGACGGCGGCACACACGGGCAAGGCTTCAAAGTCGCATTAACACGCACCCTAAATAAATATGCCCGCGATGCGAAAATTATCCGCGAAAAAGACCCAACACCCACAGGCGATGATTTACGCGAAGGCTTGATCGCTATCGTCAGCATCAAAATCCCAGAGCCCACATTCAACAACCAGCCTAAAGAAAAATTACTCAACCCCGAAGTCGAAAGCTTTGTCTCCCAAGCTGTCAGCGAAGCGTTAGACACTTGGCTACAAGAGCATCCCGCCGAAGCAAAAAAAATATGTATGAAAGGCGTCATGGCCGCCCAAGCCCGCGAAGCCGCCCGCAAAGCCAGAGAGCTTACCCGTCGTAAAGGCGCGCTAGATGCCGGCGGATTGCCCGGAAAATTATACGACTGCACCAGCAAAGATATCGCCATGAGCGAAATTTACCTCGTCGAAGGTGACTCCGCCGGCGGATCAGCCAAAGGCGGACGAGATAATCGCTACCAAGCCATCTTGCCCCTAAAAGGTAAAATCTTAAACGTCGAAAAAGCCCGTCTAGATAAAATACTAGGATTCGAAGAAATTCGCACCATTATACAAGCACTCAGCTGCGGCATCGGCGTAGATGATTTTAATCTAGAAAAATTGCGTTACGGCAAAATCGTCATCATGACCGACGCCGACGTCGATGGCTCGCACATCCGCACACTACTACTAACATTCTTCTTTAGGCAAATGCCAGAACTCATCCGTCAAGGCCATATCTATATCGCACAGCCTCCGCTATACCAAGTCCTAAGAGGCAAAAAAAGCGAGTACGTCTTAAACGAAAAAGAAATGGCCCGCCAACTTGGTGAAAGCGGAATGCGCCTAGCCACGCTCTTGCTGCGCGATGAAAATTTCAAAGTCATCAAGCGATTTGGAGGCGATGACCTAACCGCAACATTTAGCGTTTTAAATAGAATCGAAGAATACGCTCAAATTCTCAGGCGGCGTGGCATTGCCCTAGCCGAATTTTTAGAACGCCGCAAAACAGACCCCTCCGGCCAAGGCAAACTGCCACACATCCGTCTCATTGTCCAAGGCGACAGCGATGTCAAAGGTCTAGGCGATCACTTCTTTTATAACGAAAGTGATGAGCTAGCCTTTAGCAGCCTCCATGGCTTAGACGCATTGACCCAAGAACAAACAGCCAACACGCGCATCGCCCGAAGCCAGCTACACGAAGTTAAAGACCTAGAAATCGCACTAGCGCAGCTCGTCGGATTTGGCTTCGATCTAGAGGACTACGCTATCACCAATGAAGAGCTCGCCAGCGGCGAGATTAGACCCTGCCGTTTCGCATTAGAATATCAAGAAAAAAACGAAACAAAAATCAAAGAAGTTCAAAACATCGGAAGTATTGTCCCCGCAGTTTTAGATCTGGGTAGGCTAGGCATTGAGATCAAACGATTCAAAGGGCTAGGCGAAATGGACGCGGACCAACTCTGGGAAACAACGATGAATCCCCATAACCGAACGCTGCTTCGCGTCACTTGGGATACCGCCAATGAAGCCGAACATCTCTTTAGCACCTTAATGGGCGAAGAGGTTGAGCCTCGCCGCGCGTACATCCAAAAACATGCTCTCGATGCGAAAAATGTTGGCATTTAGCGGCTGATTAACTTGGGTGATAATTTTTGATTACTCATTTTGATCGCTAAAATTTATGGATTTAAACCCCAACGATATAACCAGACAAGCTCGCGATAAAACGCGGGCTTGTCTGGTTATGTCGCTGGGGTATGTCTTTTTTGTCTATGAAAAAATGGAGTGATTGGGCGGCATTTTGATGATTCCACTATAGTGGAATCGTGGCGTTTCGTGTGAAAAGGGCGTTTTGAAAGGCCTTGAAAGAGGGGTGAACGCGATCGAAGGGCTGT
>CAZSSX010000193.1:0-5159 GCA_964609545.1 uncultured Phycisphaeraceae bacterium
TGTGGGCGGGAAACAGCAAGGTGAGGGGGGACTGTGGGTGGTGGGGGGAGGGTGATGCTGGCGGTAGGGGTTGTGGTGATTGGGTAAGGGATGCGGGATGCGGGTGGGGTGGGGGTGGGATTTATTTTTTGGGTTTGGCTGGGGGTTGTGATTGGATGAGGGGGGAAAGGTTTTGTGTGTGTGGTTTGTTTTTTATGTTTGGTCGAATGTTTTCTTTTTGCGTAGGATGTGGTGGTAGTGTTGTGCGAAGCGGTGGGCTTCGTCTCTGATGGATTGTAGGAGTTTTAGGCCTAGGTGTTGTCTTGAGAGTCGTATGGGTTGTGTTTGATTTTGTTTGTAGATGAGTTCTTCTTTTTTTGCGAGTGATATGATTAGGGGTGGTTGGTGTTGGAAGGTGTTTAGTACTTGTAGTGCGGCGTTGAGTTGTCCTATTCCGCCGTCGATGATGATGAGGTCTGGGTAGAGTTCTTGTGCTTTACCGGCTTGTGCGTATCTGCGTGATACGACTTCGCGTATTGATTGGTAGTCATCGTTTTTTGCGGTGTTGATGCGGTATCGCCTGTATTCGTTTTTTAGTGGCCTGCCATCGACAAAGCAGACTTTTGCGCCTACGGTTTGGTTTCCTTGTAGGTGTGCGATGTCTATGCATTCGATGCATCGTATGCTTTTTGTTGTTTTTAGTGCGCGTTGTAGGGATGCTAGTCCTTTTTGTGGGTCTTGGTAGAAAGATTCTGTTTCGGGTTGCCAATTTTGTGAGACTTTTCCTCGTTGGTCTAGTTTTTCGATGGCTTGTATTTGATCTCTGAGGATGGCTGCTTTTTCAAAGTCTAGTTGTTGTGATGCTTTGAGCATGTCTTGGCGCATTTCTTTGAGCATTTGGGTGCGTTTGGATCCGATGAATTTGACGAATTGGTCGATGTCTTGGCGGTATGCTTGTTTGGCTATTTTGGCGCCACATGGTGCGGTGCATTGTTTGATGGGGTAGAGTAGGCAGGGTCTGAAGAAGGTGAGTTTTGGGTCTTGGGGGTCTATTTTGAGTTCGCAGGTTCTGAATTTGAAGACGCGTTGTAGTAGTTGTAGTGAGTCTCTTAGTGCGGAGACTTGTGTGAATGGTCCGAAGACTTTTGCGCCTTTGTAGGGGGTGGCGTAGGGTTCTCTTGTGATATAGACTGCGGGGAAATGGTCTGCGAGTGTGATGACGAGATAGGGGAAGGATTTGCCATCTTTTAGTAGGATATTGAATTTGGGGTGTAGGTCTTTGATGAGTCTGTTTTCGGTGAGTAGTGCTTCCCATTCGCCTTGGCAGGGTATGATTTCGAAGTCCTGGACGATTTTTAGCATGGGTTGTTTTTTGGGTCCTAGGTCTGCGGATGGGACAAAATAGGAGACGACGCGATGTGGTAGTGTGGCGGCTTTGCCTACGTAGATGACGATGCCTTTGGCGTCTTTCATGAGGTAAACGCCTGGTTGTTTGGGTAAGGCGTGTGCTTTTTTTAGGAGTTGATCGAGGATGGGTCTGCGTTTTGTCATGGTTGGAAAGATTTTAGCGGGGATGGGTTGAATGGGCGAGTGTGGTGGGCAAGTCTCCACAAGGGGGGGGGATGGTGGTAATTCTTTGTCAATCTCTTAGAATGGTTTTTGATGAGACGATCTTGGATCACGCCAATTCGATTACTTTTGGGTGTAGCGTTATTGCTGCTAGGTGCATCTCAGCTGCCGGGGTCTCTTGCGGGCCGAGTTTCGCGGGGTGCTGGTGGGATGCTTGAGAAGGTGGAGTCTACGGTGGTGGGTCCTTTGCGTGATTTATCTGGTCGGGTTAGGCGGGGTGATGATGTGATGGAAGAGATTGAGATCCATGCGACGCGGGAGCTGAATTTTCAGGAATTGTTAAGCGAAAACGAGAGGCTTCGTCAGAGTTTGGATCGGGCTAATCAGGCTTTGTCGGAATATCGTCAGGTTGCGGTATCGACGCAAAAGGGGGTTGGGGCTGTGCTTGGGAGTGTGATTAAGGTGCAGCGGAAATCGGGTACGCTTATTATTGATCGGGGGAGCAAGGGGGGAATTGTGAAGGGTGATCCGGTGGTTGCGGGTGGTCAGTTGGTGGGTAAGGTGGTTATTGTTAATGGGATGACTGCTACGGTTGAGACGATTGGTCGGTCTGGTACTTTTTTGCGGGTGCGTTTTTTCTCTGCGCCTGGGAGTGAGGAGAAAAGAGAGACGGTGGCTACTTTGGAGGTTGATGGGGGGGGTGATTTTTTTGCGGTGGTGAGTAAGAATGTTGATATTAGGCGGGGTGATATTGGTCGGCTTATGGCTGTGGAGAGTGGTTGGCCTGAGATGGTTGGGGGTAAGATTATAGGGTATGTGACGGGGGTTGGGGAGGATGATGTTTACCCGACTTTGCGCAAGCGGGTGCGGGTGCGGATGAAAAAAGATTTGATGGGGTTGAGGCGGGTGGTGGTGTTGACGGAGGATAAGCGTGGGGGTGAGGGGAGTGGTGAGCAGAAGGGTGGGATTAAGTAATGAGATGGTCTATTTTTTTATTATTTACTTTTATTGCGTTGGTGTTGCAAGATGGTCTTGAGGGTTTGTTTCAGATCAATGGGGTGAGTCCTAGTTTTTTGTTGATTTTGGCTGTGTATATCAATTTGCGTGCGCCGATGCCTACGTTGGCTTGGTCTTCTTTGGTGCTGGGGATTGTGGTTGATTTGACTACTCGGACTTGGTCGAGCGGTGATGCTGGTGTTCATTATGCGTTGATTGGTCCTATGGCTTTGGGTTATTTGTTGGGTGGATTTGGTGCTGTTCAGATTCGTGGTATGGTGTTTCGGGATTCGCCTATGACTTTGGGGATGTTGGTTTTTGTTTTGGGTATTGCGGTGCATTTGCTTGGTGTTTTGTTGATTTCTTTGCGTGGTGTGCCTTGGTTTTTGAATGAGCCGATGCTTGATTATTCAGCATCTAACGAGATTGTTTTGCGTTTCTTTGAGCTGATTTATACGGCTGTTTTGGCGGTGCCGTTGGGCTATGTTTTGCGTGGGACGACGGGGTTATGGGGTTTTGAGAAGACTAAGGGGATGAATCGGTATTAGGGGTTGTTGTTGGTTATTCTGGGGGAGTGGGGTGATATTTTTGTGTGGTTGGATGTTTGGTTTTTTTGTTTATTCTGGGATTTTGGGTTGTTGTGTGATCCAGCTGAAGACTTGTGGTTTGATGTGTTTGCGGTTGAAGAAGAAGATGGTGAAAAGGGGTAATGCGAGGAGCCAGAGGAGTAGGACGGCTGATGTTATGACTGCTAGTGTTTGGCTGAGTTGTTCTTGGCTTTGTGGATTTAGTGGGAGTTGATTGGTTTCTAGGGAGGCTTTGAATTCGGGGGATTGGATGGTTGCGATGTAGGATTGTGTGAATAGTGGGTAGGCCAGTGGTATTGCGATGATGACAAATGCGATTTTGATTGTTGCCCAGAAGAGGGTGAGTTTTACGGCGGGGAATTTTTTGTGTTTGATGCCTGAGGAAGCGAGGAGGAGGAGGAATGCGAGTAGGGCTTGGATGAGGCCTATGGAGAAGATGAGTTGTGTGTGTTGTTGCATGACTTTTGTGATGGCGTATTGTGCTGACTGTGTGTCTAGTTGGTGGAGTAAATCATCTGCGCCTGTGTGTGAGATGGCTAGTTGTATGCCGACGATGAGGCCTAGGATGGCAAAGATTTTGAGGAGTCTGGCGATTTTTCGATGCCATGTGGGGGGGGGAGATTGGGCGTTTTTTTCATCGATGATCTGTGGTGGCTGTAGCATGGCGATTTACCGTGTGTGTGTGGTGAGGTGTTGGGTATAAAAAAAGCTGTCTTCCTTGATGATGATAATAAGGAAACAGCTTTGATTTGGAAAGGGTGAATGACGGGATTCGAACCCGCGACCCTCGCGACCACAACGCGATGCTCTAACCAACTGAGCTACACTCACCGTTGCCCCCGAGATTAAGGGGGGGTAGGGGGGAGAAAGATACCTTGTCTTTGAGTGGTTGTCAAGGGGGGAGATGTTGATTGGGGAGGAAGGGAGATTCTTGTTGGGGTGTTGTGATGGCGGGTGGTGATGTTGTGTGGGGGTTGGTTGGTTGTGTGGTTGGTTTGGTGGGAAAACGGGCTTATGTTTGGGCGTTGGGTGATTTTATCTGTATGGAAGGGCTTGCTTGGGAGGTGGAGTGCGATTAAGATGTTGCATCTGGTCTGGTGGGGTGAGTGATGGGATGAGGGGAGGTTGTGGATTTGCGCTGGCTTGTAGGCTGGTGTAGATGTTTGATTGATCGCGGTATAGCAATGAAATAGGTGTATGAACGATGGACCCACAACATAAAGACGAGCTGGAACAAAATGATTTATTTAATTTTTTGTTCGGTAGCACGGATGGTCAGAGCAATATTAGGCGGGGTGCTGGTAAATATGGGACGAAGGTTTTGCTTATTGGGGTGTTGGTGTTTGGTGGTTTGTATCTTTATAAATATTTCGGGCAACGGACATTGCAGGCTGAGATTACTCAGCAGGATAAATTAGCGGCTGCGGTGACATCGGTTGATTTTGATGGGGTTGCCAAGGCGTTTAAGGGGGAGGCTGTGGGGCTGTTGTCGGTTCAATATACGGCAGATGCGTTGTTGGCTGAGGGTTTGGCTAGTAAGGGAGAGGGCAAGGATGCTGATGCGAAAAAGAGCTTGGAGTTTGCGGTGGGGAAATATCAAGGATTGATCGGGACGAAAGGGGTGCATAGGGTGCGTGTTTTGGCTGCTCGGTTGGGGCTAGGTGTTGCTTATACGGGTTTGAGCGATTTGGTTCCTGCGGAACGGGAGAGCTATCTTACTAAGGCGATCAATGCTTATCGTGCGGTTGAGAAAGATGGTGCTGAGGATTTTGATCATTTGGCTAAGGAAGCTGGCCGCCGTATTAAGGGTTTGGACTTATTGAAGGAAAAGGTTGTTTTTGCGGCTGAGCCTGTGGTGGTGCCTAAGACTGAGGATGCGGGTGCGGGTAAGGCTGAGGCTGAGGTTAAGGGTACTGAGCCTCGGGATGGTGGTGCTACTAAGCCTAAGACTGATGGTGCTAAGGCTAAGGGTACTCATCCTAGGTCTTAATGGATTGAATGAATCATTTTATTTTGGAGTGGGAAAGT
>CAZSSX010000194.1:0-5140 GCA_964609545.1 uncultured Phycisphaeraceae bacterium
ATCCTATATTTTATGCTTCACACAAAGCATATCCTGTCATTTGAGAATGCTTACCCGATGTCAAAAAAGCTTAAGGCTGCTCAACACGTTTTTGATCTTGTTTGTCCGCGCTCATCTTTGTGAGCCGATTGAGTGCAGAAAGATAAGCCAGCCCCGCGGCTTGGATCACGTCTGTGGATAGGCCTCTGCCTCGGGCGATTTTTCCATCAGCTTTGATCTGAAGCGTCACCTCGCCTTGCGCGTCTTTGCCCGAGGTAATCGATCGGGTTTGATAATCTTCTAATGCTGCGCGGATGCCTGTCATTCTTTGGATGGCCGAGCAGATCGCATCGACCGGGCCATCGCCAGTGGCAGCATCGGTGATCGATTTCCCATCGGGGCTTTGCAATGTAACCGTCGCGGTGGCAATCATCTGGGTGCCCGAATGGATTTGAAATTGTTCAAGACTCCATCGGTCTTTGTCCAGGTTCATTTGGGTATCTAGAATAGCTTGGATGTCTTCATCAAAAACATCTTTTTTCTTGTCCGCCAATTCTTTAAATGCAACAAATGCTGTTTCTAAAACTTCATCGGTAAGGGTGTATCCCAATGCAATAATACGGTCTTTAAATGCGTGCCTACCCGAATGTTTGCCAAGCACGAGTTTTGATTCGGGCACGCCGATTTCTCGTGGGTCCATAATTTCGTAGGTGTTCCGGTTTTTGAGCATGCCGTCTTGATGGATGCCCGATTCGTGGGCGAAGGCGTTTTCGCCGATGATGGCTTTATTTCTTTGAACGTGCAAGCCGGTGTAGGTAGAAACCATTTTTGAGATAGGGAAAATTTTATGTGTTTGGATGGCTGTGGTGTAGCGTGAAAAATAATCTTTGCGTGTGTTGATAGCCATCACAAATTCTTCCAGTGCTGCATTTCCCGCTCGCTCTCCGATGCCGTTGATGGTGCATTCGATCTGCCTGGCGCCTTGCTCCATCGCCGCCAAGGAATTGGCTACAGCTAGGCCTAGGTCGTTGTGGCAATGCGAGGAAAGATAGATCCCTTGTTGATCGATGATAGGCAATTTCTCTCGGACATAACTAAAGATGTGGCCATATTCGCTGGGCACCGCGTAGCCTACGGTGTCGGGCATGTTAATCGTCGTGGCGCCCGCTTCGATCACCGCATGAACAATCTCCACGAGATAATCTAGCTCCGTGCGCGAGGCATCTTCAGGAGAAAATTCCACATCATCGACGTAGGTTAATGCATGCTCAACACTTTCAACCGCTAATTTTAAAATTTGGTCTTTTGCTTTATTAAGCTTATGTTCTCGATGAATTTTACTCGTGGCGCAAAAGACATGGATTCGATTTTTGCGAGCGCGTAACCCTTTAGAAACAGCTTCTCCCGCGCGATCGATATCCCGAGAGACACAACGCGCTAGGCCACAGATAATAGGTTTTTCCAGCACTTGAGCGATCGCCGAGACCGCTTGAAAATCGCCATCACTGGTGATAGGGAACCCCGCTTCGATAACATCGACGCCTAGTAATTCAAGCTGTTTTGCAATTTCTATTTTTTCTTGGATGCTCAGGCTTGCCCCGGGGGACTGCTCGCCATCTCTGAGTGTCGTATCAAAAATCCGTATTTGTTGTTGCTGTGTCATCTTTGACATCCTATCTTTTTTACTCAAATTACCAAAAAAAAACCTGCCTTTAAATGCTAGGCAGGTCGCGTCAAACTCTTATAAAAAAACACTTAGCTGCCTATGCCAATCCATAACTGCTGTCCCAGCAGGACGCCCAGCAGTGGTAAGGTATGAAAATGGATTGAAGCAGAATGAATCATGGACGAATCTTACCCCGAATGCTTCCAGCCGTCAATCCCTTTGCCCGCGAGTCTTTTTAAAATGGAAGGATTAATTGGCATCCGCGAGCGATATTGAATGATGACACAGAAGGGGTGAGAGGTGCAGGAAGAAGTGGATAGGGTTTATTTCGCGTTTATTTTTTTCTGAAATCTCAACGGCGGGCTGTTATACTATGATCCATGCCTCTCCATGTTGCCCTGATCAAACGCCGCTTCGGCTTAAGCCTCCTTGATGGAAGTAAAACCGTCGAATGTAGACTCACTCGCACAGCGAGGCAGCCTTACCGAAATATTTTCGCGAACGAAAGCATTTACTTCAAACAGACGGGCGGTTTTTATCTTGCTCGGGCGCGGGTGCAGAAAATTTTATTTTTTGATGATTTGAATCCCAAAAAAATCGCTCAGCTCAAGAAAAAATACAACTGTTTGATTGGCGCGGATGATGCTTATTGGGAAAACAAAATGGATGCGAAATATGCATCGCTCATTTTTTTGAAAGCTATTGAGCAAGTTCATACCGGGCCAAGCATAGAGCGCTCCCAAGGCAACGCGTGGTTTATACTGCCCGATGCCGCGATCAAATCAAGCACACAATCTAAGGCGCGTGCGCGGTTATGTGACAGTCAAAAAGAGGATCTAGGCTACGCTGTAGAGATTACCGCGGGCGCTATCCGAAACGGCTATTTGCGGGTCCCGTTGGTGGTGCGACAACAAATCAATGTGAGTCAAGTTGTGGTGATCTTGCCTAATAATGAGAAAATTTTGACCGAGGTGGTTCAAGGCAGAATACGTTGGCGAGGCTGGACCAAGATTTATCACGCACATCAGATCAAGCCTAAAGATGACGTGTTTCTGAGCCTTACCGATCAAGGGCTAAGGATATGTTTTGATCATCGTGCAAGGAATGGGGCGCAAGCCGATAAGGAGGATTCGTCTCTAGGCCGAGAAGAAAAAACATAAAGCCTTGGGATGCATCGCGCCTCTTTTTTGTGTATATTATGCTGATGAATAAGATTGTACCCCCACCTACGCACCTGATCTCGGATTATGTTGAAGAAATGGACCTGATGGGTCTTATCGAAGCGGCCAAACATGAAGATTTAGGCATCAACGGCATCGATATTACAAGCTATTACATCGTGGATCAGGATAAACAAGCAGTTGCGATGTTTAGGCCTCGGCAGGCCGGCATTTTTTGCGGCGGACAGCTGATCCCCCAAATTATCCAAGCTTATGACAGCTCGCTAGAATTAGATGTGATGATTCAAGACGGTGAAGAAATCAAAGCCGATGACCACTTAGCGATGATTCGTGGTTCCTTGGCTAGCATTTTAAAAATCGAACGCATTGCTCTGAATTTTATCAACCATCTGTCGGGTATTGCCACGACCACGCGGGCTTATGTTGACCAGACCGCTGGCTTTTCAGCTCGGATCACCGATACCCGCAAGACCATACCCGGCCTGCGGGGTTTGGCCAAATATGCGGTCGCTTGTGGCGGCGGACTAAACCATCGTATCGGTCTTTATGATGCGATCTTGCTCAAGGATAATCACTTGGTGCATTTACCTAAGGATGATCTTGGAAAAACGATTAAGCAGATCGTGGTCAAAACGCAAGAGGCTGAAGATAAAGATTATAAACCCGCATTTTTTGAAATAGAAGTCGATACCTTAACGCAATATCAACAGGTGCTGCATACCGGTGTTGATATCATCCTGCTGGATAATATGGATTTAGACCAAATTAAACAGGCAGTGCAAATCAGAGATCAAACGGCGCCTAGCGTGTTACTTGAGGCATCGGGAGGTATCGGCTTAGAACAAATCAAACCGATTGCAGAGACCGGCGTGGACCGAATTGCCGTGGGTGCCATCACGCACTCGGCACAGACACTGGACATTGGTCTAGACATTCTTTGATGCAAAGGATGGACCTCATGCAGCTCAGTGTATTAGAGCGATTATCAGCGGCAGGCAAAAGCCCCGTGGATACCGCAAGACTGGGCGATACCCTTAGTCTTACCCCCGTGCAGCTTCAAGAAGCGATCGATGGTTTGGTGGCTCATGGCTGCATCATCAAGAAAGAATCACATCAAGTGGTTCGGCTATATCGCACGGGCATTTCCACTTGGAAAGACTATTTAGAGAATCGGCTGGGAGATCGCTATCGGGTACAGGTTTATGCCCAGACAGGCAGCACGCAAGATGTGGCAGCTCGTTTGGCGATGGAGATGTCTTCGGGGGATTTGGGTTTAGTTATTGCGGGAAATCAAACGCAAGGGCGGGGACGGCTTAATCGCAAGTGGTATAGCAAAGAAAACCAATCGCTGACTTTTAGCTGGGTGATGATGGAGCCAGATTTTAAAGAGATTCGGGCTGAACGCCTGACGCTTGGGGCAGGGGTGGCGCTGTGTCAAGGGATTGAAAAAGCATGTTCCAAACCATCGCCCGCTCTGCAAATGAAATGGCCTAATGATATCTATCTGGGGGACAGAAAATTAGCGGGGATACTTATTGAGACACGGCGCATCGCTGAGGGAAAAATAGCGTGGATTGTAGGGGTGGGCGTTAATATGGAAACAAGCAGTTATATGGGAATACAACACCAAGGCCTGGCCATGGAGCGGAACGAGAGAGGTTTTAAAAGTGTGAGTTTGAAGCAAGCGGGCTATGGCGCCAGTCGGGTTGTACTGTGCCGGCATATCGCTCAATCGCTGGAAAAAATGATCGACGCGGAGGCTAAGGCTATTCTTGATGCATGGCATCAAAGGTGTGATATGATCGGAAAAGAGATGGCCTTTAGCCATGATGGCCATGTTTATCGGGGAATGGTGATGCAGCTCTGTCCGGAGCAAGGACTTATTCTGCAGACGGCTGATGGGTCGATTATTCATCTCCCCTCGCGGAGCACCTCTACGCACCTTGATTGAGCGGGGCAGGTTTGATTGGGGGGAGGGGTAAAAAGAGCATTCCATTATAATGGAATTTTCTGATTTTGTCCGATTAGGGCATTTTGAAAGGTGTTGAAACGGGGGTGAACGCGATCGAAGGGGTGTGTTATTTTTTAAAAGTGGGGCCTTTATGGGGTGAAATAGGGGTGAAATGAAAAAACGCTGTTTTTCTATTATAGTGGAAATTTTGGGTGTGTGATGTGGTAAAATCGCTGCTTAGAGTGCGACAGGATTGTTTTTTGAGATTGGGCGGGTTGTTTTTGATGTTATTTTGGGAGGATTTGGGGGCGGGCTTGGTGTGATAAATCTGAGGTTTTTCGAAGCTCTGCGAGGGGCATTTGG
>CAZSSX010000195.1:0-5092 GCA_964609545.1 uncultured Phycisphaeraceae bacterium
CATAAGGTTGGTTTGTGCTTGGGCATTATATCTGCGTTTGGTTTAACGCAGTATGCTTTGGAGAGGCCGAATGTGAAATCCAAATTACTTACTGCAGCGGCTCATAGTTTTTTCCTTTATGCGATCCATGAGCCTCTATTAACGGTCATGCGAAAAATTTCGTATCAGTTGTTCAATCCATTAAATGATATGGCGGTTTTGTTGCTTTATTTTGCTATCCCAATTGTGTTGATTGTTTTATCGTTTTTATTGTATCGCGTGCTATATAGCATATCACCTAGATTATTATGGGTATTGACAGGTTCGCGGCAGGTGTCTCAGGATAAATAGGTTGATTGTTTGGGTAGGTCTTTTGATGATTATATGGCTTATTTTTGGGGCGGATTTTTTTATGGATAGGCATTAAGGGGTGATGTTGTTTTGGATTATGAAGCTATGGGTCGGTTGGGTGGGATGCGGGGGGAGGGTTGGCGGGCGTGTAACGGAAAGGGTAGGGCCTTGCGGGCCTTTGGGCCAACAGAGAGGCTGCGGGATGATTTTTTGAGATTTGAGATTTTGTTGTGGCGCTCTCGATTATGTTAGCCAAATTATGGTTGTCATTTTAAAATGGCGCGCGTCCTTTGTTAGAGCCTTTCGGTAAACCCCTCGGATTTCAAAAGAAATTTGAGGTTTATAGAAAGGTTCAATAGTATATTGCTTTTACTTCTGGGTGATTCGCATAGCTCCATGCTTGGCTAAGACCATTTGGGTCATCTATTTTATTCGAGGGAGATTTGGCTTCGATGACCCATCGTATTGTTCCTTTTTCCCCTTGAACCTCGCAAATATAATCAGCGCTACCTCTTAGTCTGGGATCTGTTTTCTTTTTACGACCAAGAGATTGACGCGGATATTTTAATGATAGCTCACGTATAATATGGTTGTGGGTGCCTTTGCGGTAGCCTAGCTTTTGTAGTAAAGGTGCAATGATTCCTTCCACGTTTCGTCAATAGACAAATCAGAAAAAATATTTTTTTGCGTCATTGTATTTCTCCAAAGAGATACTCGATTGCGATGTAGAATTTTGAGGGAGTTCAAATTGTATTCTTCGTCGAGTGATCATGCAGTTATGTTGGATTTGATCGATTTTTTTATGTCATTTTTTGTGTGACGGTGATTTTGTTGCCTTGGATTTGCGTGATGGTAATGGTTTGGTTTGCGTCGATGAATTGGTCTTCTGCGGTGACATCGGCGATGGATTGGTTGAATGTTGCTTGGCCTGTGAGGTGTAGTGGAGTGATGGCTTTGCCTTGCTGTCCGATGTGGTAGGGGGTTTTGTTTTGTGTGGATTTTGTATTGGTGTTGGATGGTTTTGATGCGAGTATGATTTTATTTGCTAGGGGTATGGTGTAGATGTATTTGGTGATGATGAGTGTGGGTATGACGCTGAGTATGGCGCCTAGGAATAGCCATGCTAGTGCGGTGATGACTTGTAGTGATTGATCTGTTGAGGGTAGGTTTGAGTCGTTTATTGTGGGTATTGCCATGAGTGCGATGGCTAAGAATAGGGTGATTATGCCTGAGATTCCGGTGAATCCGAATCCTGGTACGACGAATATTTCAGCGAGTATGAGTATGACGCCTGTTGCGGCTAGGAAGAAGTGCCATGGTTTTGCGATTTGTAGGACGTAGGGTCCGGCGATGAGTAGTGCGAGTGCTGTTAGTGCGATGGAAGTGCCGATGCCGAATCCTGGTGTTTTGATTTCGAGGTATATGCCTGCCATGAGTGCCATGACGAGTATAGAGCGGACGGCGTTTGAGCAGAGGTATAGTGCTGCTTGTTCGGTGAGTGTGGGTGTGATGTCGATGATTGTGTCGGCGTTGAGGAATTTTTTTAATTGTTGTTTGTTGTTGATGGTTGCTTTTGAGATATTGTGTTTTTTTGCGAAGATGCTGTCGAATGTGAGTAGTGTTGAGCCGTCGTGTATGATTTTGAGGAGTGTGTATTTTCCTCTATTTTGATCTGTTGCTTTTTCTATGGTTGGTGTGCCTACGGTGTTTATGTTGTCTATTTTTTGGCTTGGCATTTGGAGTGGGTATCCGTGTACCATGATGTTGTAGTCTGCTTGGTTGACGTATTGTATTTTGTTGTTTGTGTTGTGTTTGATTTTGTATACTTTGACGCCTAGTGCGCACATGGCGTGTAGTATGGGGTAGGGGTAATTGTTAATTTTCGCGGAGTTTTTGAATTCTGCGAGTATGGGCGAAAGTGCTTTTGCGCGTTCGGTGGGTTGTAGTTCTTGTCCTGGTATGATGGGTGCGCAGTCTCCTATTTGTGCGTTTTGTCTCATGACGATTTGGTTGCATGCGGCTGAGATCATTGATCCTGCGGAGTATGCTTGGGGGTTAACCCATGCGGTGGTTTTGATGTTGTGTTTATTTTTGAGTGGCCCTTTGATGTATTTGGTGAGTTGTAGTGTGGTGTATACGAGTCCTCCTGGGGTGTCGATGTTGAGGACGATTTGGGTTGCGCCTTGGTCTATTGCTTTTTGGCAGAGTTTTTGTATGAGTTTGTCTGTGAGGTTATCGATGGGTCCTGTGAGTGGTATGATTGCTGCGATGTTTTTGTTTTGTTGTTTGTTTTTATTTTGTTGTGCGCTGGCGATGCTGATGGAGAGGGATAGGAGGAGGGCTAGGGCGAGGAGGATTGTCTGGGTATTTATTTTTTTTGTTTTCATGTTGTGATTATATCATTTTTGGTTGGGTGTCTTGTTTTTGTTTTGGTATATTGTTGGTAGAATCTTTTTTGTTGTGCGGGGTTATGGCGTTGTTGTGCTGATGTGGGTGGCGGGTATTGCTGGGGATAGGCGTTGTGCTTTTTTTGGGTTTTGTTTTTTTTGAGATTTTGTAGGATAGTGAAGGGTTTGTTGATGGCTAAGGGATATTGGTTGATGAAGAGTGAGCCTGATGTGTTTTCGATTGATGATTTGGCTAAGGTGGAGCGGGAGCCTTGGGATGGTATTCGGAATTATCAGGCTCGTAATTTTATGCGTGATACGATGCGTGTGGGTGATGGTGTTCTTTTTTATCATTCTAATGGGGGTAAGCTGGGTACGGGTATTGTGGGTGTTGCTGATGTTGTGAGTGAGGGTTATGCGGATTATACGGCTTGGGATGCTGAGAGTAAGTATTTTGATGGTAAGGCGAGCGAGGCGAATCCGATTTGGGTGATGGTTGATGTGCGCTTTGTGGAGAAATTTGATGAGATTTTGACGCTTAGTGATTTGAAGGGCAATGCTGAATTGAGTGGGATGTTGGTGGTGCGCCGGGGCCAGCGTTTGTCTATTCAGCCTGTGGATGAGGAAGATTTTGCTCGTGTTTTAAAACTGGGTCGGGGGAAGGGTTGATTGTTGGTGGATGTGTGGTGGGTGGGAAGATGGGTTGTGTTTACTTTTTTATGTTGTAATGCGTAATACTTAGTGTTGCGTTCGTTGCGGATGTCTATAAAATAGGCATATGAAGAGTCGAGACGAGCAAGAGTTAGACACGCTGGAACGTATTAGCCATATTTTGGCTGATGGTTTGGAATTAAATCAGTTATTTGGGCGGGTGATGCATTTGCTGAAGGATCGTTTGTCTATTGAGCGCTCCACGTTGGTGCTACTTAATGATGCGACGGAGCGCTTGGAGACTGTTTGTGGCGTGGGTTTGACAGAGGGTGAGATGGCTAAGGGTTTCTATGAATTGGGGGAGGGCGTGACGGGTGGCGTGATTGCTACGGGTGTTTCGCGTGTGATTGGTGATGTGAGTCGGGAGCCTGATTTTTTGAATCGTACGGGTTTGTCTCAGCGATTGATTGATGGTGGTCGTACTAGTTTTTTGTGTATTGCGATTAAGGATGGTGACCGTTGTGCGGGTGCGATTTCGGTTGTTAAGCCTTATGTTGATGATCAGACGCTTGAACGTGATGGTCGTTTGTTGATGATTGTGGCGGGTTTTATTGCTCAGCGTTTGCGTATTCATCATTTGGTTCAGCGTGAGAAGGATGTTTTGCTGGCCGAGAATAAGAGCTTGCGAGATACGCTTTTGGGCAAGTATAAGTTTGATAATATCATTGGTAATAGCCCGGGTATGTTGGATGTTTTTAAGACGATTGGGCAGGTCGCTAGTTCTCGTGCGACGTGTTTGATTTTGGGGGAGACGGGTTGTGGTAAGGAATTGATTGCTAAGGCGATTCATTATCATTCGCCGCGTCGGGATAAGCCGTTTATTCGTATCAATTGTGGTGCGCTGTCGCGTGAGTTGTTGGAGAGCGAGCTTTTTGGTCATGTGAAGGGTGCGTTTACGGGTGCGATTCGGGATAAGATGGGTCGCTTTGAGGCGGCGGATGGCGGTTCTATTTTTTTGGATGAGATTGGTTCGGTGGATCCGCAATTGCAGGTTAAGCTTTTGCGTGTTTTGCAGGAGCGCGAGTTGGAGCGGGTGGGGGATCATCATACGTTGAAGGTTGATGTGCGTGTGATTGCGGCGACTAATGCGGATTTGGAAGCTGAGATTGCCAAGGGTGTTTTTCGTGAGGATTTGTTTTATCGCTTGAATGTGGTGAGTTTGATGCTTCCGCCTTTGCGTAGTCGCCGCGAGGATATTCCGCGTTTGATCGATTATTTTTTGGATCGTTTTAATCGTGAGAACGGGCGGTGCTTGAAAAAGATTAGTCGTGATGTTTTGAATACCTTGTTGCGTTATCCTTGGCCTGGCAATGTGCGTGAGCTAGAGAATACGATTGAGCGTGCGGTTGTTTTGGCTACGGGTGAGGAGTTTGTGGAGGAGTTGTTGCCTTTGCAGATTAAAATGTTTGCTCAGCAGGGTCGGGGCAGTGGTGGGGATGATTCGGTGGAGTCGCTGGCTGCTCGGTTAGCACGGATCGGTGTTGAGGAGTATCAGATGTGCGGGGGGGGTGTTTATGATCGTGTGGTGGGTGAGGTTGAAAAAAGTTTGATTAAGTCAGCGCTGGATCATCATGGTGGGGTGAAAACTAAGACGGCTGATTTTTTGGGGATCAATCGCAATACGCTCAATAAGAAGGTGAAGGATTTTGGTATTGGTGGGTAGG
>CAZSSX010000196.1:0-5011 GCA_964609545.1 uncultured Phycisphaeraceae bacterium
GATGATGTTTTTCGGTGTTGGTTTTTTGCGATGATGTTTTCGGGCGGTGGTTTTTTGGGTGTTGGTTTTGTTGTGATATTTTTCGATGATATTTTTTGATGATATTTTTTTGTTGTGTGATATTTTTTGTGTTATAAAAAAGGATGGGCCGTTGGTTTGGTCCATCCTTTTTTTGTTATTTGAATTTTTGATTTTGGGATTTTATATTTTAGCTGTCTAATTTTCGTAGTCCTAGGCCTTGCTCTGTGAGTTTTTCTCTGATTTCGACGAGGCTTGTCATGCCGAAGTTTTTGACGCCCATGAGTTCGGCTTCTGTTCTCATGCAGAGGTCTCCCATGGTTTGTATGTTGAGTAGTGCTAGTGCTTTTCTGGCTCTGACGGAGAGTTGTAGCTCGTTGACAGATTTTTTGAGTTGTTCGATGTCTGCGCCTTCTCCTGCGAGTTGTTCGTATATTTCATTTTTTGCGTTATTGAGTGCTTGTTGTGCGTTTTGTCCTAGGCGTAGTCCTCTTTGTGCGAGCATTGCTCTGATTTCGTCTAGGCTTGCATCTCCGAGATTTTTGTAGCTTCGGAGTTCTGATTCGGGTATGCGTAGTAGGTCGCCTAGTGTTCTGATGTTCATTTTGCGTAGGCAATTTCTGGTGCGTACGGAGAGGTCGAAGTCTGTGACGGGTGTGTCTAGTAGTGCGTTGTGTTTTTTTGTTTGTTTTTCGGCTTCATCGTCTATGAGCATTTCTTTTGATGCGGTGATATCTTTCATGTATAGTTTAGCGCGCGGGTGATTTGGGTTTGTGGAGAGTACTTGCCTGATGCATCTTTCTGCTTGTGTGAATTTGCCTTTGTCTTCGTACATGACGGCGAGGTTGACGAGTACGTTGAGTGATGGGTTTGGTGTTTGGGCGGCTTGTTCGTATAGGTGTAGTGCTTCGTCTTCTTCGCCTAGTAGGTCTAGGTTGTATGCTAGTCTGAAGCATATGTCTTCGTCATCGGGGTTTGCTGTGAATGCTGCTTCGTATGCTTCTATTGCTGCGATGCGGTTTCCTGCTTCTTCACTGGCGACGCCTTGGTCGTAGTATTTTGTTGCTGTTTCGATATCGGTGACGTTTTCGTTTAGTATTTGATTCATCGAAGGGGGGTCTCCGTTGTGGGGTGTGCAGTTGTTTTTTTATCTGCGTGATTGGGTTCGGGGCTTTTTTTGTAGCCAACGTTATAGTATACACCGTTGTGTGGAGTATGGGAACTGTGTGTGGTCTGAAGTGTGTTTATAAAAAGATTTGGGCTGTGCATATTTGGTGTTGTTTGTGGCGTCTGGTAGTTTGTAGTTGTGTTTTTGTTTTTTTAGGGAGTGCGTATTGATGATGGATTTGGGTATTGTTGCGGAATTGCGGGGTGTGAGCCGCGTTTATCAGAAGCATGCTGGTGTTGCCCCTGTGCGTGCATTGGGGGGTGTTGATTTGGTTGTTCCTGGTGGTCAGTATTTGGCTATTATGGGTGCATCTGGTTCGGGTAAGTCTACGCTGATGAATATTTTGGGTTGTTTGGATGTGCCTAGTGAGGGAGGTTATTTTTTGGATGGTGAGGATGTTGCGGGATTTGATGATGATCGTGTGAGTCGGATTCGCGGTGAGCGTATTGGTTTTGTTTTTCAGGCATTTAATTTGATTGCTCAGCTGACTGTGCGTGAGAATATCGAGGTGCCTTTGTTTTATCAGGGTGTGAAGGCTGGTATTCGGCGTGAGCGTAGTAGTGCGAGCATTGAGCTGGTGGGTTTGGGTGCGCGTGGAGAGCATCGTCCTGGGGAGCTTTCTGGTGGTCAGATGCAGCGTGTTGCTATTGCGCGTGCGCTGGTGAATAAGCCTCGGATTTTGCTGGCTGATGAGCCTACGGGTAATCTGGATTCTAAGACGGGCGGTGCGATTTTGGATTTGTTTGATGAGCTTCACCGGGATGGTTTGACGATTATTATGGTGACGCATGATCAGAGCGTTGCTGAGCGCTGCGAGCGTGTGCTGCGGCTGAAAGATGGTTATGTGGATACGGATGAGCTGCTTGTGGGTGATGGTGGCGTGGGTGGGATGGATGGTGATGTGAAGTTGAGTAATGCGAGAGAGTTTATTGGTTGGTAGGTGTGTGTGGGGGAGTACAGAGCTTTTTATGTCTAACGCCTCAGGCCCGCTTGGAAGTTCTCAGGAAGATTGGTCGTTAATGATTACCAGAATTTAAATCAAAAGTCGCAGTCGCGGCGTTGCGTGATGAGTTTAGCTGAGCTGGCTTATCAATATTAGCTGCACTCCAATCAAATCGCACAATGGAAAAAGCAGGCTGTCGAAAATATGCAGCCACTTTTTGTTCGGAAAAACAAATCGGACAGCAGGGGAAATGAAGATATTGAAACTCAACCTCACGCTAAAATCTTGCACGCACGGCGTTTTGAGATGCCATGGTTTGCCACTCTTTTATGCGCGATTTTCCGAGGGCTGCTTGGCTTCGCCGCTTTTTTGAGAGTGCTTCCTTGAGAATCATTTGATTGATTTGGGAGTCAGCATACATTTTTTTGAGCTTGGTATTTTCTTCGCGGAGCGCTTTGACTTTTTTGATCATCGAGGCATTTATGTCACCCAAATGCGAGCGCCATTTGTAGAAAGTGCCAAGGCTGATGCTGTGCGATCGGCAGATGTCAGCGACTTTCATGCTGCTTGAGAATGTGACAGATTTGTGTTTGGGTCAACTTTGATGTCTTCATATGAGCTTCCTAAGGGCTATTGTATCGGGGAGGCTTTGCTTTTGAATGCTATGTTTTTTGGGTAGGATTACAGGTGTGGGTTAAATTTGAAAGGTACGGAATAAATGGGGGGCGCTTGGCTGTTTCATTTACGCGGGGTTTGTGTGGTTGTTGTGAAGAGGTCGCGCTGGGGTGTGGTATTTGGGTGGCGGGGTGATGTGATCTTTGGGTGTTTGGTATTTGGCGTTTGGTATTTTGGTATGGGGGGTGTTTGTATGATTTTGTTTTTTGGAGGGGGTGTTTGTTTGGGTGGTTGTTTGGGTTGTTTGGGTTGGTTGTCTTTGTTTTTTATAGTGGTTTGATTTTAAAGGAAGTATGCGATGATAAAAAGTATCTCGGGCATTTTTGTGGCATTGATGGGGGGTCTGATGTTGAGTGGATTGGGCATTGAGGCTGTTTGGGCTCAAGGGGATGGGGAGTCTCTTTTGCCAAGGGGTCAGCAAGTGGGTGTTGCTGGTGGGGGAATCACGGGGAATAAGCTTAAGGGTAAGCGGGGTGTGGGCAAGGGGATTAAGGGTAAGGGGCTTGTGGTTAAGAAGATGACTCAGAATGGATTTGATTTGAGTCGTTGTGTGTTGGATGTTAAGGAGATTCGTGGTGGTGGGCCTGGGAAAGGTGGGATTCCATCGATTGATAAGCCTAAGTTTGTGGGTGTGGGTCGGGTTGATTATTTAAAGGATGATGACATTGTTTTGGGTGTGGTTCGGGGTAAGGTGGCTCGTGCGTATCCTACGCGGATTTTGATTTGGCATGAGATTGTGAATGATGTGATTGGGAAAGAATCGATTGCTGTGACTTATTGTCCATTGTGTGGTACGGGGATGGTTTTTGATCGGTTTGTTGATGGGAAGGTGAGACGTTTTGGTGTTTCAGGTCTTCTTTACCGGAGCGATGTTTTGATGTATGACAAAGAGGATGAGAGTTTGTGGAGTCAGTTGGGGATGAAGGGGGTGTCTGGGAAAAGTGCGGGTAAGGGGTTGAAGTGGTTGGTTAGTGATCATATGACGTGGGGGGCTTGGAAGAAGAAATATCCTGAGGGTTTGGTTCTTTCTACTGATACGGGTTTTAAGCGTAACTATGGGGTCAATGGGTATGTTGGTTATTTGGCGAGCGATCGGACGATGTTTCCGGTGCCTCATCGTCGCAAGGAGCTGGGTAATAAGGCGTGGGTGATTGGTGTTATTGTTGGGGGCCGTGCGAAGGCTTATTTGGTTAAGGGTTTTAAGGGGGGGCAGGTTTTGGGGGATAAGATTGGTGGGCAGGGTATTTTTGTTTCTTATGATGCTAAGGCTAGGCACCCTAAGGTGGTTGATGCTAAGGGAAAAAAATTAAGTAGTGTTATGGTTTTTTGGTTTGCGTGGCAAGCGTTTTATCCTGAGACGGCGCTTTGGTCTGGGGATATTGCGGTGAAAACCAAGGATGGTAGGAAGCGGCTTGGTTCTGTTAAGGAGGGGTGTCCCTTTTAGGCGGATTGTTTGGGTTGTGTTTTGCGGTATGTCAGTTTTTTGAGGAAGGTCAAAGGGCGTTGTGCTGGAGGTTATTGTTTTTTATTTTAGTATTTTTTCGCCTTCACTTTTGGCGATGAGTACTGCGCCACAGGAATCGCTAAAGACGTTGACTGCTGTTCTGCACATATCTAATAGTCGATCAAACATGAGTAAGATGGGTAGGGCTGCGATTAGGCCGACGTGCTGGCCGTTTTGTGCAAGCTGTGTTTCTAGGGATCCGAGGATGACGACAATGGCTACTAGGGAAGCGCTGGGTACTCCGGCGACGCCGATGCTGGTGACTAATGCGATGATCACAATAAAAAATTGTTGGCTAAAGCTTAGGTCTACGCCTAGGGCTTGGCAGATAAAAATGGCGGCGACACATTCGTATAGAGCGGTTCCGTCCATATTGACGGTGGCGCCGATGGGCAGGGTGAAAATGGCTTCGCCACTTGCGTCGGTGGTTTTGTTGTAGCCGGTGTAGGTGATGTTGTCGAAGGCGTAGACGTGCAGCCCTTCCTGGGGCGTTCCGCCTTCATTTTTCACGGTGGCGGTCAGGGAGATGGTGGTGATTGCTTAAACAACCTCAGTAATTATGGCTCCAATGCCAGACGATACAACTTGTTGTCCGCGATCATCCATAAATTGTGCTTCTGGTCTTCAACTATGTTGGATTGGTAAGTGGTGAGCCAACACCATTTGCCTTTTTCTGGGTCAAGCCATGTCATGCCGTTATCGG
>CAZSSX010000197.1:0-5001 GCA_964609545.1 uncultured Phycisphaeraceae bacterium
TGTTCGATTATTGCAGCCAAGGTGGGGGCTTGCTCGGAGGATTGTGGTTATTGTGCGCAGTCTAAGTTTCATTCGACACATGTTTCGCCGATGAAGCTGGACATTGATGAGATGCAAGATGCGATGACTCAGGCTAAGGCCAACGGGGCGGATAGTATCGGGATTGTCAATTCGGGGCGTGGGCCTACGGATGCGGAGCTTGATTGGTTGGAGCCTTTTTATGAGGACACGGTTGAGCAAGGCGGGATTCGCCCTTGCGCGACATTGGGTCAGCTTACTGCTCATTCGGCGGGTCGTTTGAAGGCGATGGGCGTGGAGCGTATCAATCATAATATTGAGACGTCTGCGCGTCATTTTCCGCATGTGATTTCTAGCCACACTTATGAGGATCGGATTGAGACGTTAAAGCAGGCCAAGGCTGCGGGTTTATCGATTTGTTCGGGTGGCATTTTTGGGATGGGTGAGGATTGGTCGGATCGTGCAGACATGGCTTTTACGCTGCGTGATCTTGGTGCTGATGTTGTGCCGATCAATTTTTTGAATGCTATTCAGGGCACGCCGTTGTATGATCAAGAGGCTTTGGAGGAGTTGACGCCTTTGGAAGGGCTTCAGATTTTATCTTTTTTCCGTTTTGTTTTGCCTAGTGCTGAGATTAAAGTAGCGGGTGGTCGCGAAAAGATTTTGCGTGATATGCAGAGCTGGTCTTTTTACGCGGGCGCATCTTCTTTTTTGATGGGCAACTATTTGACGACGTTTGGGCGTACGCCTGAACAAGATCATCAGATGCTTAAAGATTTGGGTCTGAGTTTTGAAACCTTTGACCGATCGGCGCATGAAGCGATGGCGCCGGGCGAGGTGATGGGTAGGCCTAGCGGCGAGTCTCAAACGATTAGCTTGCCTGTGATGAATTAAACTCTTTTTTTAAGATTTGAAAGAGAAAGAGGGGGAGATTTCATCTGTTTTTTTCGTAGATGAGGTGGGATATTTGGGGGATGATGATTTTTTCTAGTGCGAGTTTTACTGCATTGGTTGAACCTGGGAGGGCGAAGATGTAGGCGTGGTCTCGTTTACCTGCTAGGGCTCTGCTGAGGATGGCTGCTGGGCCGATTTGTTGGTAGCTAAGCATTCGGAAGATTTCGCCGAAGCCGACGATTTCTTGTTTGATGAATTGTTTGATGATGGGTACGGTGTTGTCTCTGCTGGCTAGGCCTGTGCCGCCTGTGGTGATGATGATGTCGGGCTTGATGGATTGATGCCAGTGATCGATGGTGTGTTTGATTTGCTGGGGTTCATCTTTGACGATTTGGTAAGCGACGAGGGTTTGGCTGGCTTTTTCTAGCATGGTCTTGATGAGTTGGCCACTTTTGTCGGTGGATTGATTTCTGGTGTCGCTGATGGTTAAGAGGGCGAAGTTGGCGGTGTGACAATGGGGTTGGTTTTGGTGTGATAAATGGCTCATGTTTGATGTCCTTTGGTGTATTTGTTTGGGGAGTCGTGCGGCATTGATAAATATCGCGATTGATTGTAGCTTATATGCATAACTGAGGAGTACTTGGCGTTTAATATGCACAGGTGTTTTGGATTATTTTAAGGTATTGTAGCTGTTTATGAGATTTATCAAAAAAAGTATTTTAATGGTCGCGGGGTTGTGCTTGTCGGGGTGTTCGAGTTATTGGCTGGATTCAAGCTTTGATGCGGAGCTTGACGAGCTTGTGTCTCGGAAGCATTTGGCGAATTTGGGAGATGCTGGCGCTGTGGATGGGGGGCTGGCGGTTGCTGACGGGGAGGGTTTGCGCGGGGAGAAGCTTTATGACTTGGCGCCTAGGAGTGCAAATCCTGGTGGGGAGGATTTACCGATCACTGCGGATGTGGATTTGATTACGGATAAGGTTTTGCGTAATATTTTCCCTCAATTTATTCATTTTGAGGATGGGGCGAAGGCTTTTGGTTTGTCGGAATGTTTGTCTTATGCGGTGGGGCATTCGCCGATGTATCGCTCGGAAAAGGAATCGCTTTATATTGCTGCGATTGGTTTATTGTCTGAGCGGCATCTTTGGGGGCCTCGTTTTTTTAATACGGTTAATGCGACGATTAACGGCACGCCCGAAGCGGGTGATCATGCGCAGGTGTTATCGATTGTGGATGAATTGGGTGTGACGCAAAAGCTGAGCAATGGCGGGACGGTTTCGGTGAAAGGGTTGGTTAATTTTGTTGAAAATTTGCGGGATTCTGCGAGTCGGGGGACTGATCGCCAGTCTGCGGAAGTTGTTTTTTCATCAACGCTTCCTTTGCTGCGGGGGCGGGGGGCGATTGCGACGGAATCTTTGATTCAGGCTGAGCGAGATCTTATTTATGCAACGCGATCTTTTGAGCGCTACCGTAGGCAATTTTTTGTCGATGTTGCTAGCGATTATTTTAATTTGTTATTCCAACAAAAACGCATTAGCAATAGCAAAGCGCAGGTGAAGAGCCTGAATAATTTGTTGAAGAAAAATCAGATGCTGGCGAAGATGGGGCGTATCCGTCAGTTTGAGGTGCAGCGTAATGAGCAAGAACTTTTTAATTCACAGATTCGGCTGTTGCGTAGTGAGGAGTCTTATGTCACGCAGCTTGAAGCGTTTAAGATTTTGATCGGTATGCCCGAGTCATTGCAGATTAAGATTGTTGCGACGGAGTTAGAAATTCCTGAGCCGTTGCTTGAGAATGATCAAGCGATTTTGGCGGCGCATCGTTTTCGCTTGGATTTGCAGACTCGTCGTGATCGTTTGGATGATGCTAGGCGTCGGGTTTTAAATGCTAAGAATCAGATTTTGCCTGATTTGACGGCGACGGCCTCGGCGACGGTGCCTACTGATGGGCGACGTGATCGGGGTGGTTTAAATCTTGATGCTGGTGACGGTCGGTATGCGGTGGGTTTGAAATTTGATATGGCTTTGGATCGCTATGTTGAGAAGGCTTCTTATCGCAGGTCTTTGATTGGGTTAGAAAAAAGCAGGCGTGATTTTGAGTTAGAGAAAAGCCGTATTGGTAATCGGGTGCGGTCTAATATTCGAGAGATTCGTTTGGCGCGGTTATCCTTAGAGTTGCAGAAGAAGAGTGTGTTTTTGGCTAAACGGCGGCTAGAGGAAGTCAACATCAATCGGGGTGGGAAGGTGCAGGAGCGTGAACGGATTGAAGCAGCGCAGTCTTTATTAGAAGCCAAAGACTCGCGGGATGAAAGTGTGAAAAACTTACGGGTGAAGATTTTGGAGTATCTTTTGGTTACCGGTCAGCTTCGGGTGAATGCTAAAGGGCAGTGGATTGTGCCTCGGCGTTTAAAGGTTGTTAAACAGTTAAGCAAGTGAAATTATATTTATTTGAAAAATAAAAAATTGAAGGATATTGTGAATGTGTTGTAGGTTTTTAAAAAATAAAAAACGGGGCGGGATCTCATGGGTTTTGGTTTTAGTTCTTGTTGTGGTAGGGGGCTTGGGATGGGTGGGGATGAGATATTGGGGAAAGGGTGCTGAGGAGCGGGCGGAGATTGAGATTGATCAGTATTTGGTTGTGCGGAAGTCTTTTGATGTGGTGGCTATTGCTGAGGGTGAGCTTGAGGCTAATGATGAGGTTGAGATTAAGAATCAGGTTGAAGGGCGTAGCCGAATTAGTTATGTGATTGATCAGGGGAGTATGGTGAGCAAAGGGGATGTATTGGTGAGGCTTTCTGATGATGAGATTAAGAAAAATATTCAAGCTGGCGAGCTTGATGTGGTGCGTATCAAGGCGGATTTGAAAGCGGCATTATTGAATCAAAAAATATCTGAATCCGAAACCAAAAGCGAGGAAGGCAAGGGGAGGTTGCGCGTGGAGCTGAGTCGTTTGGATCTGGATAAATGGTCTAAGGGATTAGTCGTGCAGAAGCGTGCTGATCTTCGTGTGGAACTTTCTAAAGCGGAAAAAACCTATCTGCATCGACAAAAGCAATTGAAAAATGGGAAACAATTGTTTAACGAAAAATTCATTAGTGAGAAGGAATTGTATGATGACACGCTGGCTTTTACGGATGCGCAATCTAATTTAGAAAAGCGGAAGCGGGATGTGGCGGTTTATGAAAAATATACTTATCCTAAGGAACGTAAGCAGTTTCATTCTGATGTGGAGCAGGCCGAGGCGGAGTTGATGCGGACGCTTGAGAAAAATCGTCATCGATTATCTCAAAAACGCGCGGTGGTCACGAATCATCAGCGATCTTTGGCGATTAACTTGGAGCGATTAAATAATTATAAAGAGCAGCTTCAATATACTGTTATTTTAGCGCCTAGGGATGGGCTGGTGGTTTATGCTTCATCGGGTAGGCGAGGTAGGGATCGTGATTCTATTCGCCGTGGTCGTGAGGTTTATTTTAATCAGAGCATTATCTTTTTGCCTAATATCACGCAGATGACAGCGGTGCTGAAAGTGCATGAAGCGATGATCGGGCAAGTCAAAGCGGGGCAAGGGGTGAACATTGTCATCGGTGCGATAAGTGATGTGTCGATTTCGGGAGTGGTTCGAGAGATTGCCACGATGGCCTCTCGGACGAGTTGGATTAACCCCAATTTGCGGGAGTATGAGGTGAAGGTGACGTTGCCTGTGTTGAAAAATCAAAAGCTTAAGCCTGCGATGCGCTGTCATGGGCAGATTCGGTTGGGGCGGGTTGAGAAGGCCATTGCAGTGCCGGTGCATGCGGTGCATAGCCTTGGACGTGTTAAGGTTTGTTATGTGCGTGTGGCTGGGGGGAAATTTGAGGCGCGTTTGCTGGAGTTGGGTAGGCGCAGTGAAACTTATGTGGAGGTGTTGTCTGGGCTGAAGGAAAATGAAACGGTATCACTGAGTAAGCCTAGTTTGGGTTTGATTATCAATGGGGATGAATTTGAGGATGTCAAAGAAGATAAAAGCAAAGGACAAAAAGATCAGCCAAGCGGGGGGGCTGGGGGGAAGGGAAGAGGGGCTAGCGCTGGGGGGCGGCATTGAGATTTAAAA
>CAZSSX010000198.1:0-4935 GCA_964609545.1 uncultured Phycisphaeraceae bacterium
CCTTAAATAGCCGCGAATGTGTCCTAACAAAGGGGACCACTTCTTTTATTCATGACACAAAACCACGATTTATAATGGTACAAATTCCAGAAAAAGTATTTCCTGATATTAAAGATCAAAAAATTGCCCATACATTTTGTACAAATAATGGCTTGCCAGAAAATATTGCTGAAATATCAAAAGAACGCATTCGCCGAGCCGCCAAAAAAATTCAGCAAGAAAACCCCGCATATGATGGTGACTTGGGATTTAAAGTTTTCAAACTTGCCAGCTCTAATATCAAGGTTTGGAACCCTGACCGCACGGATATTGAATCCAGCTTGCTGGATCATCAGGAGCATTTGGTTGAAGGGCGCAGTGAACAGGATGTCTTGTATGAATTATTGCTCAAACGCGGCGTAGACCTCACCACCCCGATTGAAACCAAACAGATTGCGGGCAAAAACGTGCATAGCATTGGCTTTGGTAAAATCATCACCTGCCTTGATGAGCTGATTACGGGCGCGGAGGTAGAAGAACTCTCCGCCGGTATTATTCGCTGGCAAAAAGAGCTTAAAGAAACATTGGATGTGCAGACACTAGAAACCCACGTTTTCTTCCGCGACTCTGCCTTCCGTGATGACATCGCCAAAACCAACATGGCCGCCATCCTATCCCAAAACAGCATCAACCATGTACGTAGCTTGTAAGGAGGTTATCTGATGAAACTACATTTTGAAGATGATCTTGATTATCAAAAAACCGCGATAGATTCCGTTGTTGAACTGTTTAAAGGGCAAGAAATCTGCCGATCTGAATTTACAGTCACCCACCGCCAAGATAATAAGCAGCAAGATTTACCCGGATTGGAAAATCAGCTTGGTATCGGTAATCATCTACAGCTTGTTGATGATGAATTGCTGGAAAACTTACGCAATATTCAAATTAAGAATGGCCTTGCCCCTACGGATAACCTTACCAGTGGTGATTTTACAGTTGAGATGGAAACAGGCACAGGTAAAACCTATGTTTACATCCGCACCATCATGGAGCTTCACAAAAACTATGGTTTCACCAAATTCGTCATTGTGGTGCCGTCTATTGCGATTAAAGAAGGAACCAATAAAACCCTTGAAATTACGCGTGAGCATTTTGAAGCCCTTTACCCCACCGCCAAAGGATATGAGTTTTTCCAATATAACTCTGCAAAGCCCGGTCAAGTTCGTAACTTTGCCACCAGCTCTAATATTCAGATCATGGTAACCACCGTTGGTGCGATCAATAAAAAAGATGTAAACAATCTCTATAAAGAAAATGAAAATACAGGCGGTGAAAAGCCGATTGACCTTATTAAGGCGACTAATCCTATTATCATCGTAGATGAACCACAATCGGTTGATGGTGGTATAAAGGGGCAAGGTAAGAAGGCTCTGGAAGCTATGAACCCTCTCTGTACCCTGCGTTATTCTGCCACCCATATTGATCAGCATTACATGGTTTATCGGCTAGATGCTGTGGACGCTTATGAGCGCGGTCTGGTTAAACAAATTGAAGTTGCATCATTAGAAGTGGACGGTGGCTACAACAAGCCTTATGTAAGGCTTATTGAAGCGAAGAATGTACGTGGCTCTATTACTGCCAAAATTGAACTGCATGTTCAGCGTGGGCAAAATATTAAGCCAGAAATTTTAACTGTTGAAGACGGCGATGACTTAGAGCAAATTGCTAACCGTGCCATCTATGAAAACATGCAAATAGGCACGATAACTTGTGGCAAAGACAATCAATCAATTGAGGTAAAGTCTCCGGGTACAGATGCCGTTCTTTACCCCGGTGATGCTATTGGTGGTGTGGATTCAGATGAGCTTAAACGCTTAATGATACGCCGTACAATCAAAGAGCATCTTGATAAAGAGATGTATTTTTCGCGTCAAAAACTTCCTATTAAAGTATTGAGCCTGTTCTTTATTGATAATGTTGCTCATTACCGTAGCTATGATGAAGATGGCAATGAAGTGCCGGGGAAATATGCTGAAATGTTTGAAGAGGAGTATCTCAAGCTTGCAAAGCATCCAGTTTATCAAACCCTTTTTGAGAAAGTAGATTTAAGTATTGGGGCTTCTGAGGTACATAACGGTTATTTCTCTATTGATAAAAAGAAACGTTGGACGGATACAGCGGAAAACAATCAAGCTAACCGCGACAATGCGGAGCGTGCGTATAATCTGATCATGAAAGATAAAGAGAAGCTGTTGAGCTTTGATACAAAGCTTAAATTCTTATTCTCGCATTCTGCTCTTAAAGAAGGCTGGGATAACCCTAATGTCTTTCAAATCTGCACATTAAGAGAAATGGGTACAGAACGCGCCCGCCGCCAGACAATTGGTCGGGGTTTGCGTTTATGCGTTAATCAAGAAGGATTACGTTTGCGCGGAAATGACATTAATACACTGACTGTTATTGCATCTGAAGGTTATGAGAAATTTGCAGAAAATCTACAAA
The DNA here is from genome assembly GCA_964609545.1 of uncultured Phycisphaeraceae bacterium. Lineage (GTDB taxonomy): Bacteria > Planctomycetota > Phycisphaerae > Phycisphaerales > Phycisphaeraceae > CAZSSX01. Next base: position 2,482 of record CAZSSX010000198.1, read on the forward strand.
AAGAGATCGAACAGGATACTGGCATTCGTTTTGGTATTGTTGAGAAACATCAATTTGCTGCGATTCAAGTTCAAGAGGAAAACGGGTCTGTATCCCCACTTGGTGTTGATACATCTGCTAAAATTTGGGCATTTTTAAATACACAAGGCTTTGTTGATAATAAAGGAAAGGTGCAAGATACTTTACGTGAAGCATTGAAAGCTGGTGACTTCCAATTACCTGAAGAATTTAAAGATCAAAAAGGTGCAGTTGAAGGCATTCTGAAGAAACTGGCAGGTAAGCTCGATATTAAAAATGCTGATGAACGTAATATAATTCGCTTAAATAAAGAAAAGTTTTTAGGAGCAGATTTTAAATCTTTATGGGATAGGATCAAATATCAAACCACATACCGTGTGAATTTTAATAATGAAAAGCTCATCTCTGATGCAGCAAAATCAATTGAAAAATGTCCGTCAATCACCAAAACGCGTGCGCAATTTAGAAAAGCTGGTATTGAAATTGGTAAGGGTGGCGTAAAAGCAGAGGAAACGTCAGTCTCTGGCTTTACCACTATCCATGAGAATGACATTGAATTGCCAGATATTATTACGCACCTTCAAGACAAAACGCAATTAACCCGCAGTAGTATCGTAAAAATTCTTACCGAGAGTCATCGATCACAAGACTTCCTGCGTAACCCTCAGCAATTTATTGATATGGCGACGGAGGCCATCAACCGTACTAAACGCCTAGCGCTTATTGATGGTATTAAATATCACAAAATAGGTGACGAACATTATTTTGCTCAAGAGCTATTCGAGCAAGAAGAACTCGGCGGATATCTCAAAAACACAATAAAAGCCGAAAAATCTGTTTACGAGCATGTGGTTTATGACTCTATTGGTGTAGAAAAGCGCTTTGCAGAAGATTTAGAAAATAACGAAGCTGTAAAAGTTTACGCGAAGCTTCCATCATGGTTCAAAGTTCCAACACCTCTTGGGTCCTACAACCCAGATTGGGCTATCTTAATTGAAAATGAAGGGCAAGAAAAATTATACTTTGTTGTAGAAACAAAAAATAGTAATTGGTGGGACGATCTACGCCATAAAGAGGGAGCAAAAATCAAATGTGGTAAAAAACATTTTGATGAAATTGCCACTGATAACAATCCTGCAGAATATATTAAGGCCGCTAACGTTAAAGACATTAGGTAGAGGTGGTCCCCAAAATCAGGAGGTAGTTCCCACCAAAAATAACAAAAAAACTCCCCTATTTATTCAAACACCACCCGCCCAACACCGCCTCTGCTTTCTCTAATTGCTCCCAAAGCCCCGCCTCATCCACCGCCTCACCCAACGCAAAACATCGCCTCGAATTCCCCGCCACCAAAAACTCATTAAGCATCATACAGCTCCATTTCACCCCATACAATCCTTTCAATCGCTCAACACGCCTCTCTAATCTCCCCAAACCCGCAGCATCTCCCCCCTTATTGAGCATCTCAATAGCCATCCGCCCCGCAAAACGAGGCAAGGAATATTTCACCTGATATAAAAAATCACAAACCAATTTCGCCGGATCATCCATCCCCCCATATTCAAAATCAATCAGATAAACCAAGCCATCCTCACCCATCAACACATTATGAAATCCAAAATCCGAAGGCGACACGCACCGCTCCCCTCCCAACAAAACCGCATCCATCTCACCCTCAACCAAGCCAAACAAAAAATCTTTTTTTACCTCTAAAAAACGATGCCACAAACGAGTTTTCACAAAATCCCTCGCCGCATCAAAAACATCACCCTCCCCCACAATCCCCGCCTCCTGCATCCCCCCCCCTGCTAGTTCAGCCCCCTGCCTTTCCCTACCCAACACGCCCGCCAAACGCATCACCCGCCCCTCCACCAGCTCCAAATGTTCCCCCAGCGAAAAACAAGCCTCCGATGCCACAGGCAAATCAGAACAAAAACCATCCCCCCCATACACATCATTCATCTGCCTAACCACCTCCAAAATCCGACCAATATTTTCTCGCGTCACATCCTCCTCCCTCGGCGCCCGCCCAGCGATCCACTCCGTAACAATCACCCCCAAACCCAGATCATGTCCCAGCACCCTAGGAACCCCACCAACCCCGCCCCCTTCGCAAAATTTCAAAAATTGCAGCTCATGCCCAAAGCGATCCCGCCTATCTGCCTCATGTCGAAAAAATACCTTCAAACAAAACCGGTCGCCTCCCCCCGCCATTTCAAACACCCGATTATTTCTACCCCGCGTCAGCTCCACAGCCCCTTGAATTTCTAAGCCTAAAATAACTTTTAACCAATCCATAATCCCCCGCTCCCCAAGCCACTGCCGCTCACTCATGCCCGCCTCCTAGCCCTAAAATTATCCGCCCCGCGTCGGCCCACCACACCAGCCTCCCCTTCCCCCCCGTCCACCGCATATGCTTGTCATAAGGATCAAACA
>CAZSSX010000199.1:0-4905 GCA_964609545.1 uncultured Phycisphaeraceae bacterium
TACTTATTCACGATGAAAAGATCGAGTCTTTGACCCAGGTCCCCAGCGCCAGCGCGCTGCGTGAATTTAATAAAACCAGCGCCAACATGTGGATGTATCACCAGTTACTTCTACGGGCCATGGAGCGAGGCGTTAAATCTTTTGATTTTGGTCGATCAAGCATGGACGGGGGAACGTATAAGTTTAAAAAGCAATGGGGCGCCAAGCCTCAGCCTACGGTATGGCAATATTACCTGAGGCAAGGTGATCCTGAAAGTATGAGGCCCGATCATCCGAAGAATAAAAAGCGGGTCCAACAGTGGCAAAAGTTGCCTGTTTGGCTGACCAAACTTCTCGGGCCCCGCATTGTCCGCGGAATCCCCTAACACCCACCTCCTCAACGATGGAACCCTTATAAGATGACGCCCATTCAATCTCAAAATCATCAGGCATGGTTAGGCCTAGCCAAAATGCTCAGCGCTATGGGTTTGTCCATCGCGTTGATGCTAACGATGCTGGATCATGGGGGCGAAGCCTTGGCGCATGTCGGCCTGCCACTGGCAGCCATCGCCGTGGGGATCGCTTTGCTAACTTACGCGGCCAAGGGCCAACGTGTTTGGCTGATTCTCTTTGGCATCACGCTGATTTTATTAGCGGGATGGGCTCATACTTTTAGCGAGATGTGGGTGAGATGGTATCCGCATTGGCAGTACGCAGACAAAACGCTTCTTAAACGATTGACTGGGGGTAGCTCCTATTATTCGCACGGGCCTTTGGTCCCGCTGACCTCGCTTTTCGTGGCGGGGTTTATTTACAAACGGGTGGGGTTCCCCGTTTCTTCGAGTAAAACGAGCAAAGCCATCGGCCTGATGATGATCGTCTTTTTTCTTTTCTGCCAAATTGTCTCTGCATACGCGGGGATTATGTTTGCTTCGGGTTTTGCATTGGTTGGATTGATCGGGGGGCTGATCGTTTATGCGGGTGGGAAAAATATGGCGACGGCTTATTGGATGCCCGTCACGCTGCTTCTTTTTATGGTGCCTTGGCCAGAGGAATGGATCTCTGGTCTGAATTTTAAGCTCAAGGGGTTTGCCACGGCCAACTCGGTTTGGCTGACTCGAAAGATGGGGATTTCTCTTTTCCAAGACGGGTCGATACTTTATTTTAATCCCGATGCGATCACTGGCGAGGATAAGCGATTGGTGGTTGAGGATGTTTGTAGCGGGCTTCGCAGCCTCATCTCGCTGATCTGGTTTGGTGCACTGTTTTCTGTTGTTTGCAGGAGCAAGGGTTTTTGGCGAATCGTGATTTTGCTGATGAGCATGCCGGTGGCTATCGGTTGTAATATCGTGAGAATCACTATTTTAAATATTACCGCGGATAAGCTTGGTGTTGAACAAGCCACCGAAGGCGGAGCGATACACGATTGGTCGGGCTTTATTGTTTTCGCGTTAGCGCTGGGTGCTTTGTTTTTGATTGAGAGTATCATTCTTAAGATCGGTAAGATGCTGAAGAAAGACTGGTGCGACGATCGATTGCTGGGCTATTTACATGCTATTTCTAAGAGCAGCCTCAAGGCCAAGGGCAGAACCATGCCTTGGATTTATAGCGGGCTGATCTTTGTGAGCGTCTTTGCTGTGCTAGCTAGCCAATTTGATTCGGGTATGTATCAAGGTACTTATTCGCGCGATGCTGTTCCGGAGCAGATGACGCTCTCCGGTGTGCGTTATCAGCGCGTTCTTTCTGAAGTTGATCAGCAATCTAAAGATATTTTGGAAACAAATGATTGCACTTTCCATACGTATTACCCAGATGTTACCGCGGGGCCATCTGCCACGCCGATCTCTCTGCTGATTGTGTTTAGTGAAAAAAACCGGAAAGGCACGCACCCCCCCGAGCTATGCTTAGAGGGAGGTGCCAGCAGTATCCAACACAAGGGGTATCGGCCATTACAGATCGTCGGCAAAGAAAACACCGATACTTATGAGATGCGCGAGCTGATCACCAAATATCAAAACCAACAAACTCTTTATCTTTATGTGTTTAAATCTGGCGACACCTATACACCCAGCTTTGCAAAACAGCAAGTTCGTATTATATTCAATAGTATCTTCAGCAAAAACACATCGGGTTCATTGATACGATTTTCAATACCGGTCACTGACCAGAACGTTCAAGCCCAGCGTCAACAACTCATTGCGGCCATACAATATTTATTACCGCAGATCGATCAAAAACTACCTTAAAAAAAGAGCACGCCATGGCCCAGCGCCGCAGTAAAAAAATTAAAATGAAGATAACCTTCGCTGGTGTTACGCTTTTGGCTGTGATGCTTATCTGTTTTGCTAGCCCAAACAAAGCTACCGATATCCAGACGGACCGGGAAGAGCCGCTCGTCGTTGCGGCGGCCTACGCCAAAGATCGGGTTGTTTCGGTGGGCGTATACGATCGGCTCAAACGGCCGACGCTGCTTTATATGGGCTCTGGTTTTTTTGTCGGCGATGGGCATCACGTGGCGACCAATGCGCATGTGGTTGACGCGGTGCTCAAGCATAGCGATGCCCAGCATATGCGTGTCTTTCTTAAAAGTGATCGGGCGCCCCACGGCAGACCTGCCCAAGTGGTCGCGATCGATCGGCTACATGATGTCGCTATTCTCAAAGTTGCTGGCAGAAAAAGCCCGACTTTTTCTTTAGATATTAAAAGGCCTATGACTGGGCGCGGGATCTGCGTGATGGGATATCCCATCGGCGCTATTCTCGGATTTGAGCCACTCTTTCACGATGGTACTATCTCTGCGGTTGTCCCAGCGGTTAAGCCTATGCCGCGAGGGGTCAAGCTCACAGAAAGACTCAAAAAACATATCCAAAACCCTTACAATATGTATCAGCTCAATATCATTATGTACCCCGGCAACAGCGGCAGCGTGCTCATCGATACACGCACACGCAAAGCCATCGGCATTATCAATAGCGTCATGGGCAGAGGCATCAGAGAACATTTGGTTAGCCACCCCACCGGTATCAGTTACGCCATCCCGTCGAAATGGATCAAAAGGTTGTTGCTGCAACAACGTATCCCAAGCCCATAAACTCAAACACCACTCACCCACACAGAGGAATTCATCGTGAACCGACTTCTCCAAGCTACACATAAAATTTCAAAAATGACTTGCATCGCCATCGCTCTGCTACTAATCGGCTGCGGGGATTCGCTTGAGCAAACAATCACCCAAGCGCAAATCGCATCCAAGCACGGGAAAAACGACAAGGCATTAGACTTTGCCAATGAAGCGCTAGAGAGTGAGCCCAACAACACCGATGCGTTAAAAATCAAAGCTATCTCGCTGATGAATCTCAAGCGCTTTGATCAGGCCAATCAAACCATCGACGCGTTTGAAAAGCATGGTGGCAAAAATAAACTAGCCGACGAGTTGCGTATGAAAGTTCAAAACTATCAACTCGTGGCCATCTTTTCCAAACAAAAATACCATCAGGACCCAGACAAAGTCAAAGAAATCAACCGCTTGGTTGCTTCTATCGTTTCGCTTTCTCAAAAAACAGCTAAAGATAATACCGACAAATCCCAGGCTGTGACAGCACTGATGCTTAAGTACAATGCATACCTTTATGATCTCAATTTGCAACGAGATTTAGCACGTTCATTGGCTACCAAACAAACACTGACCAGCGATAGTGAGCAAGCTGCTGCCTACGATCAAGCCATCAAAAAGCTTACTGTTAAGATCAAAGCGCTTTATGGGAAACAGAAAGCCACTCTTCAGGACGCGCTGGCGATTGAGCCTTTAGATTCAACGGTTTATCCCATTTATATCCGATTTTTAGTCGAGCAAAAAGACCTCAACGCGATAAGAGATCAAGCCCAAGCATTAGTAAAAAAAGACACGATTCCCTCAGCGGTCGGCGCGATTATCTCAAAGTATGTCATTTATTTACCTCATAAAATCATCCCAGGTAAAGTATCGCTAGCCTTGGCCAAGGATATTCTTGGCAAGGTCAAAGACAAAAAACACATCGATCCCAAAATTGTTTTGGCTGAGATTGCCCTATTTGAGGGAAAATTTGATCAAGCGAAAAAAATCATCAGCCCGTTAATGACTAAGATTAAAGGGCAAAAATTACAAAGCCTCAACAAACTCATGGCGCGCACGTTATTTGGCTTGAAAGAGTATGACCACGCTTACCAATACAGCAAAAAATTAGCTGCCAAATTAAAATATGATTTTTCCATCCAACGGCTACACGCGTTGATCCTGATCCAAAGAGGAGACAAGACCAACGCCAAATCTATCTTCAGAAATATTCTCACCCTCACCGGATACAAAGACCCCCTTTCCATTTCCGAGTTAATCAAAATACTCGAACCCGATGCTAGAAAAATAGAAATTTCAAAATTTATCTCAGCCAACCCCCACAGCGATCTTTCACTTAGCCTCCAATATAATCAGCTCCGTAGCGAGAATGACCATCAAGGCATCCAAGAGTTAGCCACGCAAATCGCTTCACAAAAGATTCAAAATCCAAATATCGCGATGACTTTAGCCACTTGTTATCTCTATCTTGGTGAAACTGAAAAAGCTGCTGGGGTAGCGAGAAATACGATCAAGAAATGGCCTAGTCTGATTTTGGGATACAGTAAATTAGTGGAGATTCATCTTCAAAATAAGCAATATGATCGGGCGCTAACGATTATTGAACAAATCGAAAAACAGCTCCCCGAGCAAGCCAAAATGGTCAAATCTTTACGCAGCAGACTGCTGTTGTTTAAAGGACAAGTCGATCAAGCCAACGACGTTTTAGCTGATGCGATCAAAAAATCACCCAACGATGTCAACCTACGCATCCAATACGCCAAGACATTAAAACGTTTACAAAACCTTCAAAGCGCGGTCGATCAAGCTCAGTA
>CAZSSX010000200.1:0-4879 GCA_964609545.1 uncultured Phycisphaeraceae bacterium
ACGCTAAGCAATTAGCCGGTGAGCCGGAGCGGAATCAGATTGCTTCTTTAGAAAATGGTTATCACGGGGAGACGATTGCTACGCTGGCTGTTTCTGATTTGGGTTTGTATGGTAAGCCTTATGAAAAACTTTTTTTTGAGAATACCAAGATACAAAATATACCGTATCGGCTGGGGTCGCGATCGGCGGATTGGGGGGTGTGTGATGAGCAGTGGGAAGGGATTCTTTTGCAGTTGGAGGGGTTAAAAAATACTTTGGCTGCTATTATTTATGAGCCTATTTTGCAGGCTGCGGGGGGGATGAAGTTTTATAGTCCCGCGCTGCTGACGAAGTTAAGGCGATGGGCTAGGCAGAATAATGTTTATCTCATTGCTGATGAAATCGCTACTGGTTCGGGGCGGCTGGGTTCTTTTTTAGCATCTCATCACGCTGAGGATGCGCTGCCTGATATCGCGTTATTATCCAAGGGTTTGACCTCGGGGGCGATGCCTCTTTCTGCGGTCGTTTTGACTAACGAGATTTATAATCTTTTTGATCATGATTATTGTTTGATGCAGAATTTTTTGCACTCGAATACTTATACGGGAAATGCGTTGGCTGTGGCGGCGGCGAATGCGACGCTGGATGTTTTTTGTGAGGAATCTATTTTTGAGGGAGCGCGGGGTCTTGAGCCTAAGTTATATGATCTTTTTGAATCATTGCGGGAGGATCGGCCTTACCTTAAAAATTTGCGATCTTTTGGGGCGGTTGCGGCGATTGATATTACTCAAAAAGATGGGACGGCTTACGCTTCTGATCAACGGATTGGGTATCACGTTTTTCAAGCAGCGGTAAAGCGAGGTGCGCTGCTTAGACCACTAGGCGATACGCTGTATCTTTTTCCGCCGTTAAATATTGATGATGCAACGCTAGGTGATTTGCAAGGGATTATTGGTGATGCGCTGGATGCCACGATTTCGCGTTAGGCTTTGTATTTAGGTGAAATCTAGGATCAAAGTAAGGCAAAGGGTGTTGGTGGCTGACGGCTTTGGAGGCGGGTTGCGTTGTTAAAATAGTAGGGTCGTTTTTTTTTCATCTGTTGATGCTTTATATTTTTTTCGGGCGGCTTTGTAGATGGGGGCGTATAATTTTGCATCTCTTACGATGCAACCTGAGACTTGTTTGTCTCGCATCAGTTGGGTGCATCCGCTGCAGGCAGTGCATGCTTTTTTCAGAAGGGATTGCTGTTTGGTGAGGATATCTTTTGGGAAATCCGGATAGGCAAAGCCCATGCGTCCTAAGCCTACCATTTTGATTTTTCCGCTGGCTAAGTTTGCCGCTGCGGGGTAAGGAAGTAAATGCCTAAACCAGCTATAGCCGGTGCCGATGATGACGATGTTTGGGAATTTTTCTTGAACCTGGGCAGCGATATTGACGAGCCTTTCAATCCCTTGCAAAGGATGCTCTGGCTCGTGGTACCCTTCATCGATGGGTTTATCATAAGGCCTGCCGATATGAGGATTGTAATAGGGGTTGCCGATGGTCAAGTTAATGAGTTTTACGCCTTTTTTCTCTAATAAATCAACCAGCTTAAAAGGCTCGGTAAGGTCTGCTTTCCGGTAATCTTCTTGGTCTACTGCCCATCCAAAAGGGTATGGAATAGCATCATAAAAGCCTAGTCGAGTTGCGATGCGATGGGCTGGGACATTGAGCTGATTTTTGATTTTATCTATTATTTCTAGGAGGAAGCGTGTTCGGTTTTCAAAGGACCCGCCGTATTTACCGGTGCGATTTCGGGAAGCTAAAAGTTCATTGATGAGATAGCCGTGACAGGCTTTGATGTCTACGATATCAAAGCCTGCTTGATAGGCCAGGTCGGCGGCATTGACATAAGCAGCTTGAAGCTCATCGAGCTGGGCATCGGTAATGGGCTTTAGGCTTTGGGGCAATCGGCTGGGCCTATCGGTGCTAGGTATTTGCTCTGGGCTAAGGGGATCGCGGTAGGGGTCATGCTGGGGGATTATGGGGGCGGGGGCGCCTTGGGGATTGGCGTAGCGGCCTGAATGGGTCAGCTGTAAGACTAAAAGCGGTCGATGTTTTTCGCCCATGGCATCACGGGCGTGTTGATGGATCAATTTTACGAGTAGCTTAAAGTCTTCTAGATTTTCTTGATTGATAATAAGCTGCCTCGGGTTTGCTCTGCCTTGCGGGACAACAGCGGATGCTTCGACCCAGATTAGACCTGCGCCGCCGGCAGCGAATCTTTGATATCGTCGTCGCGTTAGCTCACTGGGCTTGCCGTGGGCTTGGGCGTCGCAGCCTTCCATGGGGTGAATGGCGATGGCGTTAGGCGTTGTGAATGAGCCGATTTGCACGGGCTTATGTAGCGGAGAAAAATCATCGGAAAGCCTTAGCGATGGTGCGTATTGATCGATAAGGGATTGTAGCTGATCGGGTGTTTTGATTTTAAATTGATACTGTTTTTTTTCTGCTTTTGAATCTGCCATAGTGCTGCTTCTTTTTCTTATGGTTTAATGGTTTTTATTTTCATCTGAGATGAAAAACTGATCGTAAGATGAGCTGTTTAAGCTTTGGACGAGGGTGACAGCTTCTCTTAGATGGTAATCTCCCCACATGCTAGATTGGCCCGATGGTATTTTTTTGCCCGAGGGGATTTGGTCCCAGCCGTTGGGGTGATGATAGATTGAATGTAGAAGTAGGCCTTGATGTTCCACGTTTTTTGAAAGGTAGGGGGTGTCTAATAAGGTGTTTAGAATGGTTAGGCCTGCTTGTAAATATTTATCGCCAAGTTTTTCTTGTTGATGATTTTTCAAGTAATGGCCTAGGCGGATTAAGCCTTGCGCAGCGATGGCTGCGGCAGAGGAATCTACAGGCTCAAAATCATTGGTAGGGTCTGCGGGTCTATGGTGATAGTCTTTGATTTTATGGAGGTTTGGCGCGCCGGTGTCCCAGTAGGGTATGCCATCAGCGGGCATTTGCTGGAGGTAAAAATCGGCGGTGGCCAAAGCGGTTTTAAGAAACATTTGGTAGATGGCTTGGCGTGATGATAAGGGTTTTAATGTGGCGAGGCATTGGTCTGTTTGGGTTTCTAGAAATTCGATTTGCTCTGCGTATCCGAGGATAATCCAGGCTAAGCCTCGGGTCCATGTGGTAAAAGGCGAGTAGCCTTGCTGGGTTGATGGGCATCTGAATTGCCCATCGTTTAGATTAAAGATCGCTTCGTGTGCGACTCGGCCGGGGATGTCATATTGGTCTCTACCTTTGCCAAAGAAAACAATATATTTGGAGGTATTGATCGCGTGCTGTACTAGCCGGCTATAAAGTGATACTTGCTGATCATGCTCATCCAAAAGGCTGTGGCCAAGTTGATGGGCCAAAGCCAAGGATCGCATGGATCGGATGGTATCGGCAAAGAGTGAATGTGGGCCATTAAATGAATAAACAAAGCCGGTGCGGTCGTGAATTTGGATCCACCGTTTGGCTTGGACAGCGCCCGAAACTTTTAATGCCAAGCTATAATAATTTCTTTCGCACGGGTCCTCTGCGATCTTGCCTTGATTCATCAGACGCAAAAGATTGCCATAGGTACTTATGTTATTAAACCCGTGATCGTGGACGCCAAAGTGCGTGAGATGGTCGGCCATATGACTGAGGGTGTCATGTTTGCCTAGCTTAAGAAAAGCGGTCTCTCCGGTTGCTTGAAATTGCAAGATGGCGCTGCCATATTGAAAGCCTTGGGTCCACTGGGTCCACCCTTTGGCGGTGTATTTGCCGTTGACGGTGAAGACGGGGGCGGGTGAGTTTCCTTGATGGGTCGCTGCGATGGAAAGAATTTTTTCCGCAGAAAGAGCCCACATCTGATCGATCTTTTTTTGAAGATCTTGAGGCTGTATTTGGGTGTCAATGATAAGCATAAGAAGCTGAATCCTAAAATAAATTTTAAAGCAAATTTAAAGCCGCCTGAGGCTAAAACCACCATCCACATGAAAGACTTGCCCGGTTGAAAAATCAAAATGCCCCGATGCGATAGAGCCTACGACTTGGGCGACATCATGAGGGGTGCCCCAGCGCTTGGTGGGCGTTAACCCTTCTGCTATTTTTTTGTTGTATTTCTCGGCGACCACACTGGTCATGTCTGTTTTAATAATCCCCGGACGGATCTCGAAGACAGGAATATCATAAGCGCTGAGTTTATCCGCATATAACTGGGTCATCATGGCGATGCCCGCTTTGCTTAAGCAATATTCCGGACGATCTGGGCTTGATGCGTAGGCGGAAATGGAGGAGACATTGACGATTCGGCAGGAGTGTGTGGGATTATCTTGTTTCTGCTGAATCATCCATTTGGCGATTTGTTGAGTGAGAAAAAAGGGGCCTTGCAGATTGATGCCCATGACACGCTGGTAACTTTGCGGGCTGGTTTCTAGGATGTCTACCCGTTGGGCGGGGGCAACGCCCGCGTTGTTGACTAGGAGATGGCAGGCACCGAAGGTTTCTTGAGTGAAAGCGATGAGTTTTGCCCGTGATTGGGCGTGGCTGATATCTGCTTGGCAGGGATGACAGGTGGCTCCTAAACGATTGAGCTGTTCTAGGGTTTGGCTCAATGCTGCATTGGCTGGGCTGACGTGGTTGAGGACGAGGCGATAGCCTAATTGGGCCAAGGATAGGGCGATGCCTTTGCCGATGCCTCGGGTGCCGCCTGTGATGATTGCTACGGGATTTGCCATGGGTCCGCTCACTTTCACTCCACCCCCCATAAGATAAACATTTACCCTAGGCCAGGCGATCAATACACTAAGCTGCTTTAAAATAATGCATGACATATTCTAAAAACGAAAATCAAGCGAAACCACTTGACCATTGATTTATTATAAGGCAA
>CAZSSX010000201.1:0-4878 GCA_964609545.1 uncultured Phycisphaeraceae bacterium
CAGTCTCAACGGCCATCGCCTTGCAGTACTCCAATTGGCTACTGCTGCTCTATATTGCAGGCGTATTTTCAGCGGTCTATCACTTCGCCAACGGCCTATGGACAGCCGCAATCACTTGGGGTGCAACCGTCACCGTCGCATCACAAAAAAGATGGGCATACATTTGTTTAGCGCTGGGCATCACCCTCGCGGGATTCTCGGCAATAGGCATCGGCAAAGCGTATTCGTATCCGTTGACTGAAAAACAGCGGGCTGATCATAAAGAAAAACTCAATGCGCCACAGACACCGCCCCACCAGCAAACGCCTGAAAAGAAGCATTAATTTAGAAAATATGAAATTATTTTTAAAACAAAAAAATTGGAAAACCAATTCAAATTAAAGGACAAAATACCATGGACAATTCACCACGCGTCATCGTCGTAGGCGGCGGACTGGCAGGACTCGCAGCATCAATGCGCATCGCAGAATCGGGCGTTTCGGTCGATCTTTTTTCCATGGTACCAGTTAAGCGTTCCCACAGTGTTTGCGCCCAAGGAGGCATCAATGCCTGCAATCAGGTCGCTAGGCAACAAGGGTATTCCGAGTGGCAACACATGGACGAAACCCTCTACGGCGGAGACTTTTTGAATCACCAACCGCCTGTCTATGAGATGACACACTGGGCGCCTAAAATTATCGATCTCCTCGACCGGATGGGCGTGCCTTTTAATCGTACCTCCGAAGGGCAAAGAGACCTGCGTATGTTCGGCGGATCGCTTTTCAAAAGAACACATTTTTCGGGTGCCACCACCGGCCAGCAATTGCTTTACGCATTAGATGAACAAGTCCGCAGGCACGAAGCACAAGGCACGGTTACAAAATACGAGTTTTGGGAATTTCTAAGACCGATCATCGATGAGGATGGAAAATGCCGCGGAATCGTCGCCCAGAACATGCGTAATATGGAAATCAAAGCCTTCCGTGCCCAAGCAGTCGTCATGGCAACGGGCGGCAACGGCATGATCTTCGGTAAATCGACCATGTCTGTGATCTGCACCGGCGGCGCAGCATCTAGGTGTTATCAAGCCGGAGCCCCGCTGGGAAATCCCGAGATGATGCAGGTCCACCCCACCGCTATCCCAGGCGAAGATAAATGTAGGCTGATGTCGGAATCAGCGCGTGGCGAGGGCGGACGGGTCTGGGTCCCTCGTAAGAAAAATGATCAGCGCTCCCCGTTAGACATCCCCGCCGATGAACGCTGGTACTTCCTCGAAGAAAAATATCCCGCATACGGCAACCTCGTTCCTAGGGACATCGCGACCCGAGAAATCTTTTTCGTCTGTCAAGAAGGGCACGGCGTGGGAGGCGGACGCATGGTCTACCTCGACGTTTCGCACTTGCCTGAAAGCACGAAACATAAACTAGAAGGCATATTGGAAATCTACGAAAAATTCACAGGCGAAGACCCACGCGTGATGCCTATGAAAATTTTCCCATCAATACACTACACCATGGGCGGCCTATATACCACGTATACGCCTTATACCAAAGCCGCGGATAAACTTAATCTTGATCGAGAAGATAACCAAGGCCTAGAAGCCGGCGCACACAACAATATGATGACCGCCATCGACGGGCTATACGCTTTTGGGGAAGTCAATTATGCCTACCACGGCGCGACCCGCCTAGGCGCCAACGCCTTGCTCTCATGCATCTTTGATGGATTATTTAATGGGCTTTCAGTGGCAAATTACGCCAAGCAATCTCATGACATCAAGCCCGCACGAGATCTTCCCGATTCACTTTTTGACCAAGCCATTAAAATCGAAAAGGACAAAACACAAGCCCTGATCGACAACGATGGTGGCGAAAACCCATACGAAATACACAAAACACTCGGCGATATCCTAACCGATACCTGCACCGTGGTGAAAACAGAGGAACGCATGCTCCAAGCATACGAAACACTCAAACAGCTCAAAGAAAAATACAAAAACGTATCGCTTTCCGATACGGGAATGTGGACCAATCAAAACCTGAGCTTCACCCGCGCACTGGGCGATATGTTGATCTACGGCGAGGCCATACTCAAAGCATCTATCGAACGCAAAGAATCACGAGGCTCACACTATAGGCCCGACTATCCAACCCGTATCGATGAGAAATTCCACAAAACACTGCTGGCTACATACGATGCTAAAAACAATGAGCCTATCATCAGCTTCGAAGATGTTCCTTCGCCGCTTGTCCCCCCAAGAGTGCGTTCTTATGGCAAGGTAGATGCTAAATAAAATGCCCACGCTAACTGCCAATCACCAAATAAAAGCTCCTCGCGATGCATCGCACCAGGCTATCCTGTGCCAATATTTACCTAAGCAAGTTCTTAAGCAATATCACCTGACCAAAATCGCATTGAGCATCATGATCGGCTCCATTTTTGTTTGGTGGATTGTCGTTCACCGGGGCAACATCGCCATGCAAGGAGCGACGGGAATTCTGCTTCTAGCCACCGCATATATTACTTATCTTTCCATCAAATCTGAGACCACAAGAGACCAAGATCGGCAAATTTCTGCCACGCAAGACACCCTCATTATTCAAACGGGGCGCAAAACCACCACCATCCATAAACAAAAAATCAGCCACGCCATCTGGCGAGAAGACACCTATCAAACCCAAGGCCTACACCTTATCGGTAAACAAGGCCAGCCCCTAGGGCACATTGATGGGCAGGTTCTTTCCAACCAAGAAGATGCCAGAAGTTTTTTACGATGGATCAGATCACAAGCCAACACTAATTTCGATGTCCAATGGGACAACGAATCGTAGCCCTTCAACAATGAGGCAATTACCATGAATGACCAGAATAAAACAATCAAATTCAAAATCAAGAGGCAGACTCAAGCAAACTCTGAGCCTTACTGGGAAGAGTACGCCATCCCTTATCGCCCCAATATGAACATCATCTCTTGCCTGCAAGAAATCGCGGCAGACCCTACCAAAGCAGCAGGCAAAAACACGACGCCCATCGTCTGGGATTGCAACTGCTTAGAGGAAATCTGCGGGGCGTGCACGATGATTATCAATGGTAAAGTGCGCCAAGCCTGCTCAGGATTGGTAGACAATATTTACAAAGAAGCAGACCCCGAAAACCCTATTGTGCTCGAACCTATGTCCAAATTCCCCGTCGTTCGCGATCTTTTCGTGGATCGACAGCGCATGTTTGACAACCTCGTTAAGCTCAAAGCGTGGGTCCCCATCGACGGCACTCACGACTTAAAATCAGTCCCCACCGAATCACAAGAAAACCAAATCGACCGCTATGACATGTCCAAGTGCATGACCTGCGGCTGCTGCGTTGAAGCTTGCCCACAATTCACTATCGACAACGATTTCGTGGGAGCTGCTGCGATTTCACAAGTCCGATACTTCAACGCACATCCCACCGGCGCCACCCTCAAAGCAGATCGCCTAGACCAAATCACCCAGCCCGGTGGCATTGGCAACTGTGGCAACTCCCAAAACTGCGTACAAGTTTGCCCCAAAGAAATACCACTGACAGAATCCATCGCACAAGTCGGCAGGCAAGCCATCGTTCACAAAGTCACTGGTTTTTTTAACTCAAAAAAATAAATTTCACATTAAACAAAATTAAAAAGCCTACGCCTAAAAATGTGGGCTTTTTATCTATATACCAAGGCCGTTTATTTTACTTGACAAAACAAGCTACTTAAAACCGCCCCCCAATAAACACGAACAAAATAGAAAAAGAAAAAAAGGAAGCTCATCCTCTAACGGTGAGCTTCCTTTTTTCATTCTTATTCATCCGATCGCCAGCCCCCACTTGCTCCCCCTCACCTGCCCCTCCCCTGACACTAATTACCACCAGCTATTTTTAAAATTTCTAAATTTTATTTTACTTTTTCGCCAACCAGATGTACCTCATCAAAATAACCGGTATCATCAAAAGAGCCTAGCCCAATGCGTCCAGATTTAAAAGTATCATCCTTAGCAGTCATGGCGGGCTTTTTCATATCATCAAAATAAATCTCAATCATGCCCGTCTTGATATCCCGCTTAACCCGCACCCGATGCCATTTTTTATCCCAAGGCGTGCCTCGCGTTGAGGTAATCGAAATCTTCTTCCGCGCCGCGTGATTTACAATAAAAATCTGATTCGCTTTGTCATCTGCACGCTGGCCTAGATGCACGTAATAAAATTGCTTTTCGTTTTGATAATTAAAGAAAAGACACAGGTCCCGATGCGGATAATCTTTGTGGGTGCTTTTTGCTTTAACATCTAAAGTAAAACTACCCACCGCGTTCCCTTTTAGCAATGCTACATGACGTGGGCTGCGAAAGGTCGGATGATAAGGCGATTTCTTTTTAAATAAATTTAAAACATGGTTGCCGCCTTTGACTTTACTCCGCTTCCAACAGCCTTTGTCTTTAAAATCCCAATGATCTAGGTTTTTTTCAAAATCTGCTAAAACATCCACCGAATTAATTAGCTTTGAAACCCGAAAGTTGTTGTTTGTTCCGCCTGCGCATGCTGTTAAACATAGTATCGCGCCAAAGAAACCCATAGTCTTTATCAAACTTAACATCAATTAACTCCATCAAAATATGAAACAAAACAAAATAAAAAAACAGGCCTTTGACAAACAGCATCGATCCATCAGATCCCCCCCACTTAGGGATTTCAAAACCAATCTACCTAAGTAACCGACGATATCTATACCTATTACCATAATACCTTTTTTTACATTTATTCGCTTGCCTAAGCTCTCCGTGATACAGAATTACTTACGACGATACTTGCCTTGCAAGCCTACCTTTTTAATTTCAATGGGTTGGGCAATGCCTAGCTTCAGCGCGAAGGATCCTTTACGAAACT
>CAZSSX010000202.1:0-4842 GCA_964609545.1 uncultured Phycisphaeraceae bacterium
TTTGATAGGTTTTGATTGTTTCAAGTAGATTATTGGCGAGCTTTTCACGGTCAAATTGATCTTGTTCCCAAGGGTTTGATGCTTTTGAAGGATCGGTTAGTTTTGGGCTTGGGCAATGTCGTGTCATATTGAGGCTTTCTAATTGAGTCTAAGGGCAACTTTTTATTTTTTCTGGTCTTTATAAAAAGTGATAAGTGTAGGTAGAGTAGGGGATACGGGGATAAGGGTCAATTCTTTTCACAATTAACGATGCGGTCTATGCTTTGTCATGGTGGCGTGAAATATTGTGATTGGCGCTGCGGGTAGAATAGCTTTGGGCGGGGGTTGATGTTAAAATGGAGCGATGGAAATGATACAGCAGAACGTGAGTGATGATCCTATTATTGGGATTGATTTGGGGACGACTAATAGTTTGGTGAGTTATTGTGATGCGGGCGGGCCTAGCATTATTCGGATAGATCATGGAGCGGGGCAGATGGGCAGCTTACCTAGCGTGGTGCGGTTGGATAAGCAGACGGGTAAAGCCAAAGTCATCGGCGCGGGGGCGAGAGATCACGCGGTGGAGTTTCCCTCGGAAACGATTTATTCGGTCAAGCGATTGATGGGCAGAAGCTTGGGCGATGTTGAGAAAGACGCGGGGGGGTTAGGCTATGAGGTGGTGGCGGGTAATCAAAATACCGCGCGGGTGAAGGTGGGTGATTTTGTGCTAAGCCCGCAGGAAATTAGCGCGATGATTTTGCGTGAGTTAAAAGAGATTGCCCAGGCGGGGCTGGGTAGAGCTGTGAAAAAAGCGGTCGTGACGGTGCCCGCGTATTTTGATGATGCCCAGCGTCAAGCAACGCGTGATGCGGGGAAAATCGCGGGGCTCCAGATCGTGCGGATGATCAACGAGCCGACGGCTGCGGCGCTGGCGTATCATATCGGCGAATCTTACGAGGATGCTCGCGTGGCGATTTTTGATTTAGGCGGCGGGACGTTTGATATCTCCATCTTGCGGATGCAGCAAACCGATGCGGGGCGAGTGGATCAGGTGCTAGCAGCAGCGGGCGATACGCATCTGGGGGGCGATGATGTGGACCAAATGATTATTGATTTTTTACAGGATAAAATCCGAGATAAATGGGGACAAGGGTTGGTGTTTTCGCCTAGTACTAAGCAGGCTTTCAAACGGCTTGCCGAGCAAGCCAAGAAAAAACTGAGCCAAGCTGAGCATGCGCAGATTGAGATTCAACTGCCGATGGCTGATGGACAGGTCGCGATTTTTAAAGAAACTTTAAGCAAAGCGTGGTTAGAAAAACAGATGTCGTCATGGATTGGCAAAGCGATGAAGTGCTGCCAAAAAGCGGTAGCTGATGCGGGGCTAACCGTGGCTGAGATTGACCGTGTAATTTTAGTGGGCGGCAGTACGCGGATCCCCTTGGTCAGAGAAGCGGTCGCTCAATTTTTTGGACAAGAAGGCTACAACGCGCTAGACCCGGATGAAGTGGTGGCACTAGGTGCGGCGGTGCAAGGGGCGATCTTGGCTGGCATCCACACCGATATGCTTTTGCTGGATGTGATCCCGTTGTCGCTGGGGATCGAAACGGTAGGCGGTGCGGTCAGCAAAATTATTACCGCCAACACCACCATCCCCTGCGTGGCTAGAGAAAGTTATTCAACCTATGCAGAGGGGCAAGTGAATGTGAAAATCCATGTCCTGCAAGGCGAGCGGGAAATGGTCGAGCATTGTCGAAGCCTAGGCCAATTTGATCTGAAAGGCATCCCGCCTATGCCCGCGGGATTTCCCAAATTAGAAGTCACTTTTTTAGTCGATGCCAACGGAATTCTCAGCGTCAGTGCGGTAGAAAAAAGAAGCCAAGTCGCAGCCAGTATTCAGATCGTGCCCAATCATGGATTGACCAAAGAAGAAGTGGCCAAGATGGAAGCCGACTCCTACGCCAACGCCAAGCAAGATATGCTGCTGCATCGGATAGTTGATTTGAAAACCAATGCCAAGTTTGACCTGCGTAAAATAGAAAGACAATTACATAAATTTAAAGATGCGCTGGATGAGGCTTATGTGAGCCAATTAGAAGCGCAGATGGCCAAGGTTGAGGCGTTGATTCAAGATGATCAACCCGATGCCGATGCGTTTTATCAAACGCTCACAGACATGAATCATTTTTCCGTGAAGTTACACGAAACGGCTATCACTGAAGCATTAAAAGAAAGTAAGTAGGTTTTTAGCGTGGCGAATTTTAGTAAAAAACAATCGGGCATCATTAAGCGATATTACGATCAGAAAGATAATATCATGCTTGAAAAATTAGGCAGATGGATCACTGATTTGTATCTGGTGGAGACCGAACCCAAACGTAAAAAATTGTGGGCCAGCGTAAAAAAAGCGCTTTTGCAATTAGAAGTGAAGCCCGATATTGTGGATGGCATTGTGCTAGAACGAGACGTGATGAGTTTGGCTGAGGTGGTGGCTGAGATTGATAAAGCCAAGTGATGCTGGGGTCAAGTGAGTTCGGTTTTATCCTGCGGGGAAGTAGCTTTGCCAATTATCAGCGATGATGATGGTCCAGATGCAAACGAGGTTGATGATGGCGATGAGGATGGCCGCCGAGGCGGTATCTTTTGAGAGTTTGGAGAGGGGATGGATTTCATCGCCGTGGCGGTCGATGGCTGCTTCGATGGCGGAGTTGACAAGTTCTAATGCGAGGATGGAAAAAACGGTGGCGATTAAAATCGCGCGCTGGGTGGCATGGGGCGTGACGAAAAAAATCGCGAGGAAGAAAAAGGGAGCCACCAAAACCTCCGTGCGAAACGACGGCTCGCCCCAGGCGCCTTTGAGTCCGGCGATGGAATATCCCAACGCATTGAGCCTGCCTTGGATGCCTTTGTTGGATTCGGGTTTGGCCATGATTTTGCTCGCGATAAAAAAAGATGATGCGTTAAATGCTAAGATTATAGCCTAAGCCGGCTGAGGGTTTGAGTTTTATTGACAACGGGCAAGGTTTTCTACATAAAAAGATGACCGCAACTGGCGAAATGGGTTAAAATGATGAGCATGGAATATCTCAACGAAATCGTATTAGGCATCTGTTTACTCGGAACCGTGGGCGTGAGCGTATGGGCGGTGATGAAAAAAAAAGAAGCTCAAAGCCAAGTGCTAAGATTGCAAAGCGAGCTGGACGTGGCTTGCTATACCAATGAAAATAATAAAGCGGGGTTGGCTGAGCGGGATAAAGAAATCGCGGTGGTCAAAGAGCAGATTCGGCAAAGTCAAAAAATGCTAGAAGAGTATGAAAAGCGCAACGCAGAAGCGCAGAAAAATCTGAAAGATGCTTTCCATACCATGGCTGGCGAGGCGCTGGGCCAATCGACCGAGCAGTTTTTAAAGCTGGCTAAAAAACAATTTGAATTGGAAAAAGAGGATGTCAACAATCGCGTGGCCAGAGCTAAGTTAGAAGCCGAGGGGCGCCAAGCTATGAATCAGAAAGCCATCGAGTCGATGATTCAGCCTATGGGCAAGCAGCTGGAACAATATCAAAAATTGGTCAGCGAGATGGAACATGCCCGCAAGCAAAGCTACGGCTCACTCAATGAACAAATCACTCGGATGCGCGAAGATCAAGCTAGGCTTAAAAATGAGACAGCCAATTTGGTGACCGCATTGAGGCGACCGGAGGTGCGCGGCCGCTGGGGTGAGATGCAACTCAAACGTGTCGCGGAATTGGCGGGGATGATTAACTACTGTGATTTTAGCGAACAGGTTCAGCTCGATAGCGGCAGGCTTAGGCCCGACATGGTGGTCAATCTGCCCGCTGGGCGTCAAATTGTGGTGGATGCCAAAACGCCTTTGGATGCCTATTTGTCCGCTCTCGAAGCCGAGGAGCCCGAACAGCGTGAAGCGCATTACGAGCATCATGTGAAGCAGATCGAATCTAAAGTGGCTGAGCTTTCGAAAAAAGATTATCAAAAACAATTTGACCGCGCGCCCGATTTTGTGATTTTATTTATCCCGGGCGATAGTTTTTTACAAGCCGCGGTGATGCGCCGTCCGCAATTACAAGAGGAAGCGATGGCTAAAAATGTGATCATCGCAACGCCTAGCACGCTCATCGCGCTACTCAAAGCTGTGGCTGTAGGTTGGCGCGAAGAGAAGGTCGCGGAAAACGCGCGGAAGATTTCCGAGCTAGGCAAAGAACTTTACAAACGCCTAGGCACCGCGGTGGAGCACATGACCAAGCTGGGTAAATCATTAACCTCAACCGTTGAGCATTACAATAAATTCGTAGGCTCGTTCGACACAAAAGTGATGCCACAAGCCAGACGATTTGACGAGTTAGGCATTGAAATTGTTAAAGCATTACCCGATGACTTGCCGCTGATCGAAGTCAATACTAGGCCGATTAAAACATTACCGCAAAGCAGCGATCACCCCGAAATAGATAGCCTATCCGAGAAGCCCCAAGCCATCAGCAACAAACGAAATGAACCTAATGCCACATCGGTCACATCAGATACAGCCGTAAAAGATCAAATCCCAGCAGTAGCAGATAACGCGATTCGAGAAACCACCACGCCAGGTCAAAGCGAGAATAAATCTAGCCCCTCGCAATTAGAACCATCATCAAAAGAAACTCAAAAAAAACAAACATCTCGCCCCCAGAAAATTAACTCATCGGGAATGACCTCCCCAAATTCCAACGTATCCAACTCCCCGAAGCCCAACCCCGCAGGGTTTGAGCTTAAAGATCGATCCAAAATCATCGGCGTTAAAAAAGAGAGGCATCAAAAATAAATATTTTTTTAGCCTATAAAACAGGCATGAATGCTATTTAATTTCTTATTGCT
>CAZSSX010000203.1:0-4818 GCA_964609545.1 uncultured Phycisphaeraceae bacterium
ATGGCGGGCATAGATATCCGGTGTGTCCGTGCGTGACTTGCTCTGGGATGCCTCCCACATTGCTGGCCACGACGGGTAGCCCCGATGCCATGGCTTCGAGGATGACATTGGGAAAAGTGTCTGCTTTTGAAGCGTGTAAATAGATGTCGGCAGCTTGATAATAGGACGCTAAAATTTTTGGGTCGTGAATATAGGGGATGAATTCAATGGTGGCATTGCCGATTTTTTCAGAGGGGCTGTCTTGTCCGATAGCTAAGAGATGAATGTTTTTGTCCGGGTTTTGTTGGCTGACTTTGGCCAATGCTTTTTTGAGCATTGGGTAATCTTTCCAAGGCGAACTTTTCACGCCATCTGCAGCGAAGAGGAGGATGCATGCATTAAGGGATAGATTGAGTGCGCGCCTCGCCTTTTTTTTGTCTGCGGGGTAGAAGAGTTGGGTGTCGACGCCGTTGTGTATGAGGGTTGTTTCGATGGCGCCATGGATGAGTGCTGAATGTTTGACTTTTTCCATCAGCCATGCGCAGGGCGTGACGATATGAAATTTACTTTTTTTGTAAATGCGTGCTTTTTTTTCTAGGTTGTAAGCGGTGGCATCTTTTTTAACTTCTGGAGGGATCATCAGGTCGGGGCATGCCCCGCAGCCGCGCTGCCACTTTGTGCAATCGAAGTGGTGGGCGCAGTGTCCCGCTAATAGCCAAGCGTCGTGTAATGTGATAAGGGTTGGGACTTGGTTTGTTAAAAAGGGCAGTGCGGTTAGGTCGAAATAAGATTTGCCGTGTAGATTGTGTAAGTGGAGAATATCTATTTTTTTGGGGGTTATGTTTAAGAGTTGCCATGCGCCGTGCTGGTGAAAGTCTTCGCGTCCGAGATATTGGTCGTAGGCTTTGGCGGGGTTGGCTATGGCTTTTAGCGCATTGCTCAGACGCCATGCGCCTTTGAAATCTTTTTTTTGTAGGCGATCTGCCAGGGACAAGGTGAGCTGCGTGAAACTGTTTTGTTTATGGTTAGGATTGATGATGTGGGTGTGTTTGTCTTTTGTTTTTTTGATGGCGCAAGCGATAGAAGAATCGATGGCGAATTTGGGGTAGGCGCGGTGTAATTGTTGGATGACTTGGGCAGCGCCTCCTCGGGAATCTTGCGTGTTGACTTGTAAGATATGCATGCTTTGCGATTCTTTGGAGACGGGTTAAGCTGCGACGCGGGAGGGGGTCATGAACATCTGCGAGAGGTGTTGGGCGAATGTTTCTTGGTCCCAGTTACGCACTAAAAATCGGGGCAATTGAAAGGGGTCGATGGGTACGGGTTTTTGTGCTGCGGTGATGATGCCTGGGATATTGGCACAGGCGTATTTGAATCCTAGGTCGCGTATGATTTGCGTGGTCATGGGTGTGTAATCTAGGCTTCCGCCGTAGGGATAGGAAAAGCTTGAGACTTCTTGCTTGATGATGTTTTGTATGTCTGCTTGAGATTGCTGGATTTCATGGGTCTGGTCTTGGTCGGAAAGCGCCGAGAGCTGGGGGTGATTGATGGTGTGGGCGCCGATTTGAATGTAGGGGCTTTTTGCTAATTGGACGAGTTGCTCGGCGCGCATGGCCAGGTTTTGCGGGCGCCCAGCGGTGGGGGTGTGCAGTTGCCTACAAATGCTAGCGATGGCGTGAGACTGTTGGGTGTGGTTGCAAGCTAGCAAGATGGCGTGGATTTCTCGGTAGGCTAAGTGTCTGAGGCTAGGCGTAAAGGGTTGCGTGACATCCCAGTTTTTCTCTTGCGGATTGGGCTGCTCATCTTGGTCGCAACGAATCTGCCAAGTCCGCTTGAGATGCTTGATGGGGACCTGGATAGATTGGGGCCAATGCTGGCTGATATCTCCAAGCAAAATCCGCTCCAGCTCATCCCACCAATATTCATGGGGGCTGTCGATTTGTCCGGAGCAGACAAAAACGGTGGCGGGAACCTGATACTTTTCAAGCAGAGGCAGCGCGTGCAATAAATTGTCCGTGTAGCCATCGTCAAAGGTCAGAGCAATAGAGCGATCAGCAAGTTGATTCTCTTGGCGATCGCTGACGAGCTGGGACAATGAGAGGGGGCGATAATTCTTTTTGAGATAAATCAGTTGCTGCTCGAAACGGCGGGGGCTAACGCAGAGGAGCATGGGGTCGGTTTCGGTTTGAAAGACACGGTGGTAGCATAAGATGGCGCCGCGGGGTTGGCGGCTTAGTCTTTGTAAACGACGGTTTTCTGCAAATTGTTGCCAAGGCCAATGGGGCATAAGTTTATTTCTCGCGTTGGAATCGGGGCATGAATTGAAAAAGATAAATCACCCGCTAACCGTTACAAACCATTTCGACGGAATAATCCTCGCACATTAACGGCGATCCCTTAATCTAGTTTTTACCGTTAACTGTGGAAATCTTAAGGGTGAGGGAGCGGAATAAAATAACTTGAGTATCGAGAATGTGATCTAATCTACCGCCAATTCAGTAGTTGCGTGTTTTTCTTAGTGGACAAGAGCATCTTCTTTTGGATTGGCTGGCTGGTCTTGCCTTTGGATTTTGCTATACTTCTCACGATAGACAATGCAGTTTTAGTCTTAGTTTTGTGTAATCGGGGGCGTGGCGGCGATGAATACGTAAAAAACGTATCATTTCTTTGTCAGTTAAAAGGAATACTAGTGGCGTGTTGGATGCCACTTAGGAGAGTAGCTGGATGTCAAAAATCGGATTAGAAACAAACGCCCAAGCAGAGCAAGCCGGCATGCCCAAGCGGGTTCTTGTGGCGGAGGATGAACATCTTATCGCCAAAAGCATCTCAGAGGACTTGGTTGGCTTGGGTTGTCAAGTCATCGGCCCCGCGCCCAATGGGGAGAAAGCCATCGCCTTGGCCAGAGAAACCAAGCCCGACTTGGCTCTGTTGGATATTCGGATGCCGCTGGTGGATGGCCTTGAAGCTGCAAAGGTTCTGTATCAAGAACTGGGCATCCCCGTGGTGATTCTCAGCGCATTTAGCGAGGAAAAATATCTGCAAACAGGCGCGGAATTGGGTATCTTTGGATATTTGATTAAGCCCGCTTCTTCCGATGCGCTGCGTGCGGTACTTGGGATTTCATGGAGCAGATTTCAAGATCTAAAAACATTGGCAGGGCGGGTGGATTCGCTGGAAACTAAGCTAGAGCATCGGAAAATCATCGAGAGAGCCAAAGGGATTATTATGAGTAAGCAAGGCATCCCCGAGGATCAAGCGATGAAAAAATTGCAAAAACAGGCCCGCGATGCGCGTAAACCCATGATTGAGCTAGCCAAAGCGGTGCTTGTGGCTGAAGGGCTTATGGGATAGATGAGCAGGGGGCGTTAGGTTATGCGGGTTAATTTTTTAGCCAACGCATTTTGAGCGGGGTTTGTGTGGTTTAGGGCTTAGTTTTAATCTTTGATGTTCCCTATTTTATCAAGAAAATCTTGCAAAATTAGAAACCAGCCTTTAAACTAGTCTATTATAGTAGCTTATATGCTGAAGGTTATGCGTGAGTAAAAAAGCACATTAAATTTATAAAAATGCAGGCAAAATCTGCAGGGAAGAGAAGGTATTTACGATGATGGATCGATTCAAAACTTTGGGGTTTGCGACAGTTTTGGGAGCATTGGCCACGGGGGCATCTGCGGGGGAATATATGAAGGTGACAACCGATCAAGGCGTGATTATTTCGCAACTTTATTATCAAGCCGCGCCGATCACCGTGCAACGGATACGCGATATCGTGGCCAATGGAGAATGGGACGCCGACAAAAAGGCTTTTTTCCATCGATCGATCAAGAACTTTGTCGTGCAAGGCGGGGCTTTTGGAATCAACGGCAGCACCGCGAAATATGATCTAAATAATACGTGGAGCAACATTCCCAATGAAGCGGGGGATTTTTCGCAAAACATCAGATCAAATATTTTTGGCACGATGGCTATGGCGAGGTTTGCTACCGATAATAGTCCCTCGGCTTCGAATCAATTTTTCTATAATTTAACGGATAATTCTTTCCTAGATTATAAGGATCAAGCGGGAAAAGTGGGATTTACGGTGTTTGGTTTTGTGGTGAATGGTATTGAAAATGCGACGGCGATCAATCAAAACACCACGCATAATTTCGCAAGGAAGCATCTGGCGCCTAACTTTGGAACGCTGGTCGATGAGCAAGATTTTGCGGATATTGTTAAGATGGATGGTGATAAAGCATTTATCAGGGATAATTACGCATTCGACGAAGAAGGCGGATATTTTTTCAAATACGATGCATTTAGTGGTTTTCCTAAGAATACACTTTTTAGGTTTTATCCGGAGGGCGACCCGCGCGCCGAAGCAGACTTTGATTTTACGGCGCCTCCTGTGACTAATAATTTTAAGTGGGACGTTAAAGCGGTGACGGTGAATACGCCGATGAGTACCACGCCGATGTCACCGACGTTTGATGGCAATGATAAGGATTTAGAAGATTCTGATTTTGTGACTTTTTCCGTTGAGATTTATACAACTTTAGATGGCGACACCGATGGAGACGGAAAGGTGGATTTACAGGATATGTTTAATCTTCGTAATAATTATCAGACCGGTCGGAACCTAGGCGATACCAATGGCGACGGTGTGGTCGATGAAGTCGACCTCCTCCGGATCCGCAAAGCATTTGGGAAAAATCAATCGTCTGTAAGCACCGCGGCAATTCCCGAACCCTCTTCGATCGGACTATTACTATTGGCTGGGGCGTGGCAGATCAGAAGAAAAAAATAACGCAGCATTAGAAAAATTCAAATTAAGATTAAGAAAAAACCGCCTAAGCTAGG
>CAZSSX010000204.1:0-4770 GCA_964609545.1 uncultured Phycisphaeraceae bacterium
CTGATTCGGATTGCGATCAATGCGCTGATGGATTATGGTCAGATGCCGGGCTTGAGCATTCAGGGGCCTAGGGGTGTGAATGATCGTTGCGGTGTTTTTTCGCTGCGGATTAAGGGGATTGATGATCCTCAGATTCTTTCTGATCGTTTGGAGAAAGAGTATGGGATTTTATCGAGGAGCGGGATTCACTGCGCGCCTCATGCGCATCATACTTTTGGCACGCACGGCCTTGGGGGTTCTACGCGGCTGAGCTTTGGGCTGTTTTTATCCTCGCAAGATGTGAAGTATGCTTGCGATGCGATTGGTCAGATTTGTTTTGAAACACAGGATCAGCTGGTGGCGTCCAAATAAATAGGTTTTGTTTGGGGGATGGATTTGCGGGCGGGTTGATGCGATTTTTTTTGTTGATTAGTTGCCTAGGACAAAGGCCATGACATAGTAAGAAATGCCTGTGATGCCGGTGGTGAACATGAAAATGGCTGAGGCGATGCCTAGCTTGCGGTGCGTTTTTGAGTACGCATTGGGCACGGGGGGCGTCTGAAAATGTCGCAAGGCATTGACGATGGTGACGACCCATAGCAGGACGGTGAGGGTGGCGATGATGACGTGAAAAATCAAAAAAGGCGTGAGGATTGTTTGATAAAAAGGAGATGCTTTGGTGGCTTGTATCCATTGCTGTTTGGAGAGGCGGACGTCGATTTCGAATAACACGACGACGATGAGCAGGGTCCAGCCTAGGACTAATTGGAAGCGTTTGTGTAGCTGATAGTTTTTTTTGATACGCACGAGGTAAATGCTATAGGCAAGGAGGGGAAGGATGATAATCATCCCAAGGCAAACGACATCGAACATCAGCGATGCTCTGCTGCCTGGTATAAATCCTTCAAACATTTTAAGCTCCAAAGCCAAAGTGGGTGTCGTTCTAGACATACCCATCATAGGCCTATTGAGAGTATCGGCCATCTTTGAATCTTTTCTTGAGTTTGGCTGGGCTGGTTGGTGTTGTTTGATTTGATTGATAAAAATAGCCGCGACAAAATGAATTTGGCGCGGCTACAGGGTTTAAGGTCGTTTTTATTATCGAGGGGTTTTATTTTAGAACTCTGGGAATCCTAGGTCGAACTGGTCGTTGTCTGAGTCGAAAGCGTCGGGTGAAAAGCGGTGATGGGCGCGTATGACTTTGGCTAGATGTTCGCCTAGCATGGGGGCGACGGCATCGCAGTTTTCTACGAAGTCCTCTGTATATCTAAACTGTGCGTCTCGGAATATGGCGACGACGGCGAGGACTTCATCCTCGAAGATGCAGGGGAATGCGATGAGGTGGCTATCCATGAGGTAGGCGGCATCTTGGCCGATGAGCTCTCGCATGACGATGTTGTCCTCGACGTGGATCATTTCTTGATGATCGGCTACGCGCGGGGCCAGGACGTCGGCGAGATGTTCGAGTAATAAATCAGCGGCTTGGGATGAGCTGTCGTAGTTGACGTATCCGCCTAGTGTGTATTCATCGGCGTTGGATGGTAGGAATATTGCGGCGTTGGTTGGGCCGGCTTGCTCTAGGATATATTCGAGTGTTTTTCGTACAATTTGTTCTAGGTCTAGCTCATCGCTAATGAGGCTTGAGAATCCTGATGACTGTACGGCTTGCTGCATTTGGCTTGCTAATTCTTGGTAGGCTGTGACGAGGTCATTGCATAGGACGTCTACTTGTTCGGATGCTTCTTCTTTGCCTCGGTTTAATTTTTTGCATAATTTTCTGAGTTTTTGTATGCGGTTTTTCTTTTGTAGATTTTGCTTTTGTCGCTTGACCGCTGATTTTAGTCGTGATGCCAAGATAGAAAAATCTAGGGGCGTTTTGAGAATATCGGTTGCGCCTGCTCTTAATGCTTCTATTGCCATCTCGTAATTATCGCTGTTATTGAGGATGATGGATTGTGTGATGTGGGACGATGCGTTGATTTCTCGTATGAGGTCGATGCCGTTGCCATCTGGTAGTTGCATGCTGATGAGGGCTAAGTCTACGGGTTGCTGTGCCAAGTATTTTCTGGCATCTTTGATGGTTGCAACTTTTGTAATTTGAGCGTTGGTATCTTTAAGGCAAGCGTCAATTGCCAGCCGAACATCTGGCTGCCTATCGACCAACAGCACGTTGGTGATCGATCGTTGCTTACTTTCTGTGTACGATATCAACTCTGGCGATTGACTGGGTCGTGGCACAGGTTTCTCCTCAAATAAGTATCACTGATACAGTTTTTGTTTTTGCACCACTTACTGTGTGGTGCTACTCCGTAGGAGATATCGACTAGTTAAAAAAGCTAGTAAAGGGCAATCGACAAAGTCACGGCAGTTCCGCTGCCGTGCGTGCTGGCTAGTCGGATTGTGCCGTTATGTACGTTTATTATTGCTTGGGCGCTGGGCAGGCCCATGCCTACGCGTCGTCCTGCTTTTTGCGCGCTGAAGAATGGGTCCATGGCATGCGCTAGGGTGTGCTGATCCATGCCTTGGCCATCGTCTGTCATGATGCAGTCAAATAAGGCGGGGTTATCGGGATTGTTTTGTATGGTGATTTGCACGCCCGACTTGGGAGATGATTGCAATGCGTTACGAAGTACTTGATATAGTGCTTCTGCGATCATTTGGGGGTCGATTGTGACGTAAGCAATTTTGTTGCGTATGCTGATTGTGATGGGGGTTTTGGCAAGATCTACGGGCAGGGATTCTCGGGCTTTGCGGACTGTTTTTTCTATTAAGGTTTTGATGTCGGTTTGCTGGAGATTGGGTATGGGTGGCTGAGATAGCAGGTGGAGGGATGTGATGAGGTCTGAGAGTCGTTTGGCTTGTTGGACTAGTATTTGTGCGGATTTTTGTTCTTCTGAGCCTACTTTTAGTTTAGTGCTTAATTGCTGGGCGCGGCCTGAGATGACCATTAAGGGATTATTCATTTCGTGGGCAGCGCCTGCGGTGAGCTGCCCTAGTTTTGACATGGCTTTTGATTCTAGGAGGGCTTCTTGTGTTTGAGAAATGATTAGATTTGCGTTTGCTAATTCTTCGGAGAGGCTGCGTGATTGTGATAATGCGCTGGCGATGGTTAGCATTTTTCCATGTAGCGCCATGAGGGGCTTAAGCTGTTGGATTATTTTTTGCTGCTCTGAGCAGTAGAGGACTAATGCTTTTACGGGGCCTTGGGAAACGAGCCATTGTGCTTGTAAATGGCTGATATCTTGCGTGGTTTCTAAGTAGCTGGCGATCCATGGCCACTGAGAAGACACGTCGATGGGTGTATCAAAATGATGATTTGAGTCTAGTATACTAGCCTGATGCAAGCAAGAGTCTAAAATGATTGGGCCAAGGATGCGTTTGTATTGGGGGTCCCACTGTGCGATAAGCCATTCGGGCGGGCCGGCGGGGTCTTCTTGGACGGCGAGTAAAACGGCGACGTACTGTTGATCGATTTGTTGTTTTAGGCTATCGATGACTTGTTCTAGTACGGTTTGGATGCCTTGCTGTGGCGTTGCTAGGCGGGCAAATTGATCCATCTGGGTAATGAGTTTTTGAGAGACGAGGCAGTCATCGGCTCGGCGTTGTAGCTTTTGATTCGTCTTGCCTAGGCTTTGATTAGCTTTGGCGATCGAGTTTAAATAAAGCTCTTGGCAGGGGACTTCTTCAATGCCTAGGTCGTGGAGTTTTTGCTCTAGCTTTTGATGGATTTGGCTTTTGATTTTTTTAATGGTGATGGGGAACAGGTTGATGGCTTGTGCCCATTTATTTATTTCTGGATCAAATTGATAATTGCCGCTGTACCCGATGTGCGATTCTCTGATGAGTTGATCTGCGACGGTGACTAATGCAATGAGTGGGTAGCTGCTATTTTGCGGTACGGCGAGATTATTTGCGTTATGAAACCAGATGACCTCTTTGATTTCATGGGGTAGATTCCACATTTCTGCTAGGCGTTTGCCGACGAGGTGGTGGTTTAGGCCGATGATTTTTTGTTCCACTTGGGCGATATCATTTTGTGTTTGGTCGGTGTGTTTGACCACGGCGGCGTAACTTTTTGGCAGGACATAATCCAGTGCTAGCTTTCCGATATCATGGAGTAATCCACAGACAAAGGCTTGGCCTGGGTCAATTTTTAAGCCTGGCTGCGATAGGGCTAACTCTTCTGCGGCGACGGCGACGGCTAATGAATGTCGCCAATACTGGACGCGTTTTAAGCCTGGTTTCTCTAGCACGCCATCGCCTGCTGCGTCAAATACTTCGATGATTTTAAGTGATAGTACGGCATTGCGTACGGCGGAGAATCCTAATAATTTCACTGCTTGATCGACCGAAGTCACGTGGCCGGCGCCTACATCGGCCCGCTGTGTCATGCGTAATAGTTTGGCAGTGAGTGCTTGATCGGAACGTATTAAATCTACGACGTGAGACATTTCCGAGGTGGTGCTAGTGGTGAGTGATAATAATTTTGTCGCAATGGCGGGCAGCGTTGGCAGGGCATCTATTTCACGGAGAATCATTTCTACGCGACGCAAGGCAGTCTTATCTATGGTTGTTTTCATCCTGCTGCTTTTACCCATGGTGAGAGCCAATGGCGACGTGGTTTAAGTGAATTGATCGCCAAAATTTGCATCTGTTTTATCGCTTTATTGTAGGCTTTTAGCCTGTTTGTGGGGCTTTGTTTTTTTGTTCGATCAGTTCGACGACTTGCTCTATGAGGCGTTCAATATTAAAAGGTTTTTTCACAAAGTCATCGGCGCCTGCTGCTTTGAG
>CAZSSX010000205.1:0-4723 GCA_964609545.1 uncultured Phycisphaeraceae bacterium
CTGTAAACAAACGCCACGGCGTTGTGGGCAAGCCAAAAGGTCTTTCACCTTAGACTTAGCTTTAGGGGTGCGACGCGGGTTTCTAACTAATTGATTGATAGTAGGCATAATCATTCCTAAATTCTGTATTTTCCGAGTTAAGTAGTATAACCCCAAACCACCCACTAACGCAAACCCCAATAACAATAAATTAAAGATCTATCACAAATAAATCCATAACACAATTTAAAACAACAGCTTACATCATATAAGCCAAGCACATCTTTCCCCCAAAAAAACCAGCCAATCACTTGACCCCACCACGACGCAACTGATCAAGCCCCACCGCAATCACAATAATACCACCCGTCACCATACGCTGAGAACCATCATCCACACCTAATTGCGTGCAGCCATAGTAAATCAGAGACATAATCGATGCCCCCAAAATCGTGCCAAAAACAGACCCCTTACCCCCCGCCAAACTCCCGCCACCAATCACCACCGCAGCAATCACGTCAAGCTCCAAGCCCTCGGCCTCCGTAGGCGAACCCACACCCACCTGAGAAAACAACAGCACGCCCGCAACGCCAGCAAAAAAGCCCATCAACGCATAAGTAATGATCTTCGTCCGCCCCACCGCAATCCCGCATAAACGCGCTGTCTGCTCGTTCGAACCGATCGCGTAAACATGCCGACCAAACCGCGTATAAAGCAGCACACCCGCAACAATCAACGATAAAAACGCACATACCCAAAAACCCGTAGACCAAAAACGGACACCATAAAGCGCCACGCAAAACAACACGCCCAGCAAACCCCAACCCATCGATGCCCCCAAATGCTTCCGCTTTAATCCGCCCCACACACGCAATACGATCAAACCCAAAACAATCAAACCCACCACAACACTAGACACGCTAATAAACTGCTTAAGCATCGGGAACTGCGACAAACTCCCCATAAACTTAGCCTCCGTCCCAGGCGCCATCACACCCTCAAGCCAGCTGGCACCACGCACCGCATGAGGCTCAACCTTGCCCTCACCCGTAATAAACAACGACAAACCGCGAATAAACAGCAACGTACCCAATGTAATAATAAACGGCACCACACGCAGCCCCACAATCAGCGCGCCGTTAAATAATCCGCAAAGCGTGCCAGCCAAAACCGCGGCCAATATCGCAACCACAGGCCACAACATCGGATAAACATCCAAATAATAAAAATCAATCGACATCCACTCAGACAAAAACCCAACCTCATCCACACCAAAAATAGGCGGACGCGTCACATTCAACACCTGAGCAAGCACCACACCACTCAACGCCACCACAGAACCCACCGACAAATCAATCCCACCCAAGATCATCACCATCGTCATACCCAACGCAGCAACGCCCACCATCATAATATTTCGGCCCATTTTCTCAATGTTATCCACACCAAAAAAGCTCCAACCCTCGCCATGAAAACGCATGGTCACACCAAAGCCTACATAAATGATAAGCAACGCAAACACCACGCCCATCTTACTCACCCAATCCCAAGAAAAATGCTTCTTACTAAAATCGTCAGATTGATTCTCTAATAACTGATTCACTTAACTGTCTCCTTGCCCGTGGCTTCGAGCATAATTGCATGTTCATCGATCTCACCCACCGCCTTGGCTTGACCTAATTGACCACGATACATCACCGCGATGCGATCGCACACCCCCAACAACTCGGGCAAATAGCTGCTCACCAGCAACACCGCCTTCCCCGCCACCGCCAAATCATCGATCAATTGATAAATCTGAGCTTTAGAACCCACATCAATACCCCGCGTAGGCTCATCCAATAAATAAATATCCACATCATGATGAAGCAAACGTAAAATCGCAACCTTCTGCTGATTGCCCCCCGACAAATCCCCAATAGGCTGAGAAACATCACGACACTTCACTGCCAATCGTTTAGACTCACGATCCGCAATCTCAATCTGCTGCCCAGGCATAATCAAACCCCAAGGCCCCATCCCCGAATAATTCGTCAGCGTCAAATTATCAGCAATACTCATCGACAACGCCAAACCCTCCTCCTTACGATTCTCACTCACCAAACCCACACCCTGATCCCAACGCCGCCTAGGCAACGCCCCACCACAATAAGCACCCACCTTCACCTCCCCACTCGCAATCGCATCCAACCCGAAAACAGCACGCAGCATCTCCGTCCGACCAGCGCCCACCAGCCCCGAAATACCCAAAACTTCCCCTCCCCGAAGCTCCAAATTCGCACAAACAGACTTTTCATCCTCTCCCGAAAAATCTTTCAGCGACATCACCACCTCGCCCACCTGCCGCTCAGATCGAGGATACAATTCCTTCACATCACGCCCCACCATCATCGAAATAATCTCATCCGTACTCACCTCGCCAATCACCCCACCGCCCACCGTTTGGCCATCCCGCAAAATCTCAAAACGATCGCTCACGCGCTCGACTTCCTCCAAAAAATGGGAAATATAAACAATCGCGTGCCCCTTGGCCTTCAACCGATCAATTAGATCAAACAACAGCTCCACATCTTTTTTACCCAAGCTACTCGTCGGCTCATCCAAAACCAAAACCTTACAACCCACCGCAATGGCGCGCGCAATCTCCACCAACTGCTGGGCACCAATCGTCAACTCGCTCACAATCGTCTCGGGCGTAATCCCAGGATGCCCCAACTGCTCCAACGCATCCGCCACAACCGCGCGCATCTGCCCCCGCTTAACAAAACCAAAGCAGCTAGGCTCCATCCCCAACATCACATTTTCCGCAACACTCAAATCGGGCGCCAATGACAACTCCTGATAAATCATCGCCACACCACGATGCCGAGCATCCAAAGGATGACGAGGCCAATACTTCTCCCCCTCCAAAAACATCTCCCCCGAATCAGCCTGATGCGCCCCCGACAAAACCTTCATCAGCGTACTCTTGCCCGCGCCGTTCTCACCAATCAGCGCCAAAACCTCACCCCCGCGCACCTCAATATCAACACCGCAAAGCGCCTTGGTCGCACCAAAAGATTTATGGATACCACGCATCACAAGCCGCGACTCTGAAAGATTATCTTGTTTTTGATTCATGAAGGCTATCCAAGCAGATCCAAAAAACACAACGATCGACACAACGACCTTGCACCAACACACCCATCACCTCCCCCACACACCCATTCACCCCAAAAACACCTTTACCCCATGAAACGTCATCCCCATGTCTATTTTAGAAAAGCATTTCCCCAGTATTCTAAACAACTTAAACCCAGTCAACAACGCCACCGCCAAACATCCATTTTTTTAATCTATAATGCTCTCACAAAACAGAAGCCCAAAGACAAAGACTCACCAAGCCATCGCCTGTAAATTATGATATAATCGTAAAATAAATCCGCGATATTTTAATGAAAACATCGCGATAAAATACATAAATAACGCAATAGACTCATTTTACAAACAAATAACCCGCCCCGTAGGCCCCTTTGACTGATCCCATATCAATCAATAAAAACAGCCCGCAGCAGGAAAAAGCACAAACCACCCAACACAAACCGCCTTCAAACCAAATTGAGCAGGAGTTTATCATGGCAAAAATGTTTTACACACTCGAAGAGACAGCCGCAGCACTCAACCTCACCGATGATGATATCCGCCAAATGGCTACAGAGGGCAAGCTGCAACAATTCAGAGACCGCGATAACCTCATGTTCAAACGCGAGCAAGTCGATAAACTCGCCCCCAAAACAGAGCCGCAAATAACAGAAGATGATCAAGACACCATCCCCCTAGCAGGCTCAAGCATCAACGCCGACGCCATCTCGCTTCAAGACTCGGGCGTAAGCGAAACAGGCATCAGCATCTTCGAAACAGGCGAATTTGATCTGGCAGACCCCTCCGCAGCCACCCAAATCAGTGATTCGGGCGAACTAGGCCTAGAAATCGACGCTTCCGCAGCTTCGGGCTCCGGACTCATGGACCTAGCAAACGACGATAGCGATGACACAAACCTAGGCGCTGTCATGCTAGACGCAAGCGGGCAAGGCTCGACCTTCGGCTCAGGCCTAGGCTCCGGATTAGGCTCAAGCTTGGGAGGTTCTGGGCTTGGCTCAAGCCTCGGCGACTCGGCCTTCTCGGCATCGGGACTTGGCGAGTCAGCACTCGACGCATCAGCGCTAGGCGCCTCGGCCTTCGCTGAAGCCACAGGCATGGGCATACCCTCCATCTCACTCGATTCAGACACCGACACCGCCCCCCAACAAGTCGCAGCCTTCGAAACAGATACACCAAGCGCCGCAGCATCGGGCTTCGTCATCGGCACACTCCTCGTGGCATGCCTAGCCATCATCGCAACACTCTACGCATCATTCACACAAGCAAACCAAACCACAAATATCATCACCCAAACACTCACAAGCCAAGGCCTCGTCGCACTATACTACGCATTAGGAGCCATCGTCGTCGCCATCATACTAGGCGCCATCTGCGGGTTCATCGGTAAATCCGTCGACTAACCCCCCCCAAAAAAAAGTCTGTTCAAATACTAAAATTCACCTCGCTTGCCTTGAAAAAGTAAGCGTTTTTTTTAAAAAGTGTCACACATCATGAAACTAAGCGGATACGGCAAACTCGAATGGATTCTCTGCATCATCATCGGCGCAACAATCGCAATCGCAGCACCCATCATACAACCCTCACTATGGTGGCTCTCCATCAT
>CAZSSX010000206.1:0-4698 GCA_964609545.1 uncultured Phycisphaeraceae bacterium
TCTCAGGCCTATTTATAGCATCAATGCAAACCGTGGCCTGGGCTAAAAAAACACAAAACCAATGCCTAGATGCCAACCAAGGTTTATCCTTAGGCCAAGACCTACTCGATGAAATCCTCATCCTTGATTACCAAAGCCAAACCCGATATCGCAACACGACGAATGTGACAGCATTGGGGCGAGAAAAATTCATAGCCATCAGTGACTATGATGGCTATGAAGAAACACAAATCACCAACAAAGACGGCTCCACACGAAACAATCATCGGCAATGGCGAAGATCGGTATCCGTCTTTTTCATCGACCCCGCAGACATGAGCCAATCCAGCACAGACCAAGGACTTAAACAAATTACCATTAAAGTCTACCATCAAAACAAATTAATTAAAACACTCATCAGCCTCAGACGAGACGAACTCCTGCCCTTCTAAGAGGATCCATTAGTTATGAAACAGTCAAAGTATCAAACCCGAGGCAGCATCTACATCACAGTGCTAAGCGTTAGCGTCTTAGCCACCATCATTGGCATTTCCTCCATCTTGGCCAGCCGGATCCAAAACAGAGAAAACAAAATGATTACCCAAGGCACCAAAGCCAAAATCAACGCCGAATCAGGCATTGCTTACGCCCTTAATTATATAAACAAAACGGCAGATTGGCGCACAAAGTTTAAAGAGGCAGCCGGCACCCTCGGGCCGTTCACGCTACCCAGCGGACAAGGATCATTTCAAATGACCGCAATTGACACCGCTGATGCAGACCTAACAAATAACCAAACCGATCCCGTCACCCTCTATGTCACAGGCCAAGACGGACATGGCGCGTATCACATGGCAGTCAATTTAAAATCTCAAATCAATGGCGTAGCAGCGCTGAACGGAAACGCGTATGCCGGCCTAAATATTCAAATTGCCAACGGTAAATTTAGTGCCGATAAAAAAATCTATATCAAAAACACACTCTCCTCCTCCATTTTTCCCCTTCAGGCCAACGCCGATATTGGCTTGTTTCATATCATCACTTCCCAAATTGGCATCCGCGGAAAACTGAACCCAAATTTTGCAAGCCATGCCCTACCTGTCATGGATAATTTGATAACCACATACCAAGGTTTAGGGCAAAACATTAACAGCCACAAAATCTCCAAAATAGCCAACGTGTATTATATCACCAACAAAACAATCGGCCCCACATCCCCCCCTTACAACGCCAGCCCCAGCGCCAATGGTATCTATCATCTTAACTGCCACAACAAAACAGTCATGATCATTAATTGCACCATCCGAGGCACCTTGGTTCTGAGTAATGCCGCCCATGTTTATATCCAAGGCAATACCACATGGGAGCCAGCCAAACCTAATTACCCCGCGTTAATTGTGCAAGGCAGCGGCATACTAGTCATCAATAATAGCTCGGGAAACATGAATCTCCAAGGCATCATTTACACCCAGCACACCGTCCACCTCAAAGGCACAAAAATCAGCATCACAGGAACACTAATGACCTCCACAAGTATTTTCAGTAATGACAATACAGACATCGTGATGACCTATCAGCCCCAGCCTTATGACACACCGCCTCCCGGGTTTGCCGGAACTGCGCGCATGGTCATCATCCCCAAAAGCTATCGCCAAGTCGATTTTGTCCCCGGCAAGACCGTCGTCCCCGTCGTGGCTACAGCAGGTCAATAAGCTACCCAAGAATTAATACCACCCCGCCGAAAACAGCCCGCTACATTTTAAATCAACAAGACCCATGCCATCCATAAAAAAGAAAAAGAGTCAAGGCGCCAACCGTGAAATAACCCAATTTGTGTTTTCTTTACGGGTATACAGCAGCCGATCGTGCATTCGGTTCGGTCTGCCTTGCCAAAACTCAATCGCGGTGGGTTTAAGCCGATACCCTCCCCAATTTCGAGGCATGGGTATTTTTTTAGTCTGATAAGCTTTATCTAATTCCTCAACTTGGTCATCCAGCAGCTTTCGATTCGCAACCACTTGACTTTGAGCCGATGCTGCAGCCCCCAGCTGACTGCCCCGAGGACGGGAATCAAAATACTTTCGTGAAGCTTCTGTGCTGATTTTTTCAAGCGTACCCGTCACGCGGACTTGTCTTTCTAAGGGAGCCCAATGAATAACCATCGTCGCGTTAGAATTTTGCGCAATCTGTTTGCCTTTGTTCGAATCATAGTTCGTAAAAAAAACAAAACCCGCATCATCAAAACCTTTAAGCAGTAACACCCGAGCGTGAGGCACCCCTTGCCCATCACAAGTGGCCAACATGATCGTCGTCGGTTCATACCAAGGAATGTTAGGATCTACGATGGCTTTGGCTTGATCCATCCAGATTTTAAATTGATCAATGGGGTTGACTGCCAAGTCGTTAAGGTCTAATTCGTGTAGGCGGTATTCACGCCTAAGGTTATATAGTGACATCGTAAACTCTCCAATAAGTAGCCCAAAATGAGTATCCCCCATAATATCGCTGCTCCGTCTCCAAAGCAATATGCAATCCAAATAACCCCCGATACCATCTTTTTATGATGTGGGTACT
This sequence comes from uncultured Phycisphaeraceae bacterium, assembly GCA_964609545.1. Lineage (GTDB taxonomy): Bacteria > Planctomycetota > Phycisphaerae > Phycisphaerales > Phycisphaeraceae > CAZSSX01. Next base: position 2,554 of record CAZSSX010000206.1, read on the forward strand.
AAGCCAAACTTTGCCCGCCTGCATTTTTCCCCGATTGACGGTAGAATAAATCAATGGACGCATGGATTTATTTTTTTAATCAATTGGAGAGTTATCAGCTAGCATCTATCGCTGGATTGGGCTTGCTCGCAGGAATCTTAGGCGGCCTATTAGGCGTCGGCGGCGGCGTAATCATTATCCCCGCTTTAGCTTTAATCTTAGGCCCTAACCAGCATCTCTACCAAGCAACCGCGATGATCGCCAGCGTTGCCATTTCTATCCCCGCAGCACTCAGGCACCACAAAGCAGGCGCCATAAACAGCAAGGTTTTAGCTTCCATGCTGCCCGCTGCGGTAACCTGCATTCTACTAGGCGTATATCTTAGTAATTTACCTCTTTTCCAAGACCCCGCAGGCCAACGTCTTTTACAGCGCATCTTGGCCGGCTTCATGGTGTACGTCATCTATCTGAATCTACTCAAGCTTCGAGCTAAAAAAAATACCGCACAAATCATCCCACCTAAACTAAGCAAAACCCGAGGCGCATCCGTCGGCGGCGTAATGGGAACACTAGCCGGACTTCTAGGCATCGGAGGCGGCGCCATCGCCGTGCCTTTGCAACAAGTCATACTTCATATCCCACTACGCAGCTGCATCGCCAACAGCTCCGCGGTGATTTGCATCAGCTCCATTTTCGGAGCAATCTACAAAAACATGACGCTAAACACTTCCCCAGCCTTTGCCTTCCCAGGATTGGCCTTGGCGGGGCTACTCATTCCTGGAGCCATTCTGGGTGGGCGCTTAGGTGCGAAACTCACACACCTGCTGCCTTTGAAAATCGTGCGGATGATTTTTATCTTACTTTTAAGTTTAGGGGCTTACAAGCTGGCGGGCATCCCATTTTTTTCTTGAATCAATAATATCAATTGATACTCCCCAAGCAATGCATCATAGTGATCTCCAAAAAAAGGTTGCAACAAAGTGGGGGATTAAGGTAAGATACGAGCGTCGTAAAACATCATTTTCATCGGGCAAGCATCATTTATTTTAGGGAATGAAGTGTTACTATTACCCAAAACTAACTTAAAACATAAAGCTTTTACACTGATTGAGCTGCTGGTGGTCATCGCTATTATCGCGGTGCTTATCTCGCTGATGATCCCAGCATTACAAGCCGTCAAACGCTCAAGCAATACCCTAGTTTGCCAAAATAAAATCCGCCAAATCGCGATCGCAGCCAATCTTTTTAGCAACGATCATGGCAGACGATTTGTTCATCCCGTGATTGACCTTGACTATCCTTCCTCAGTGCGATATCAGTTTTTATGGTACAACGCCATTGATGTGTATCTCGATCTACCAGCCAATCGCTACACCCAAAGCATCTCCTCTCGGAATCACGATACCCTCAAAGAAGACCCCGTGTGGTTTGAGCTAACCGACACCCAGCGCCCCGTGAATCGCACCATCAAAATGAATCACGGATTTACCACAGGCGCCCACGATGGTAAACAAACCAGATTCACCCATGCCCTAATCGCCAAGCCCTCACGAACCGTTTATTTTGCAGATGGCAGAGCAGATGACCTACGCCTAGGCGATGGCGCAGCATCTCATTTCAGCCTCACCGAAACACGCGTCGGCTTGCGACACAACGGAGGCGCAAACATCGCTTTCGTCGATGGACATGTTGGACTCACCCTTCAAAAAACAAAGCAAACCGCTGCCAATAACGATACGGTTTGGAAATACGGCCAAACAGATTTTGTCTGGAATTTCCTCAAATAAATCCCCACAAATAGCGACCCCTCTAGTCTTACAAAACCTAAAGCCCTCCCTCCTCCACCACAAAAAAAATATTTTGGTAACAGTTGGTGCAACCACTTTTGTTCACTAGAATATATCGATGCATGATAATCGTCACACAACTTACACTCGCCCCGGCGGCCCTGTCATTCTCTCCCACAGGGTTTTAGAAGCGCTACTAGCTATCAAGCAAGACAAGCTATTACCTCAACTCTTTCAGCAATTGATCATTTCTCAAGCCAACGCCGACGCGGTGAGACAACAGCTTAAAAAACCGCTGCCCCAGTGGCTCAAAATCGTCTCCGATGATGATCAGTGGGCACTACCCGACCGCATCAATAAAGCTTCCCCGTTGGACAGC
>CAZSSX010000207.1:0-4660 GCA_964609545.1 uncultured Phycisphaeraceae bacterium
GGCCTAGATTTTGAGTAATCATTTCTTTGATTCGTTTACCAAAAAATTCAGAGGTCGTTTGGTTAATCGGTCCTTGGGGTATTACTACGGTGATGGCGCCTTGCTGTCGTTCTTCGATATCCATATGAAGGGTTCCCCTTGAATTAAGCTGCGGATTTTTTCTCGATAGGTAAGCTTAAACTAAACGTGCTTCCTTTGTCTATTTCGGATTTGATGGTGATGTCCCCGCCGTGTAATCGTATCATTTCTCTGGCAATGGCTAGTCCTAATCCTGTGCCTGTGATTTTTGTGATGCGTTTATCATTTGCACGATAGAATTTTTCGAAGACCATTTTTGTGTCTTCCTCGCTAATACCAATGCCTGTATCGGTGACATCAAAATGAAAAATTTCGTCATCTTCAGTAATGGCTACAGAAACTCGTCCACCTTTTGGCGTATATTTAATTGCATTTCCTATAAGGTTATGCATTGCGATGGTAATCTTATCTCGGTCTCCTTGAATCACGGAAAGTTTTGGAGGCAAGTCAAAAGAAAAATCAATCTTTTTACTTGCGGCTTGAGGTTGATATTCTTCTTGAAGTAATTTCAAAATAACATCTAAGCGAACATCATCTTTGTGTAGTTGTATCGATCCTGATTCCATTTGAGCAACGGAAAGCATATCACTGACGATACGTTCAAGGCGTCTGGCTTCTTGATTGATCACATTGATACACTGTGTGCGTAGCTGGGGATCATCTTCGCCTTCATCCATGGCTTGTTCTACATATAGGCGAATATTGGTTAGTGGTGTTCGTAGTTCATGGGTGGCTTGGGCTACAAAGGAATTGCGTGCTTCTTCGGCTATTTTTTGTTGCGTGATATCTTCAATGACAATCATTGCTGCTGCGGCATCATCTTTTCGAACGGGTCTGAGATTAAATTTTAAAATTGTTTCGGTGTGTCCTTGCTGTTTTTTGATTTCAAAATTTTTGCGCGAGGTGGTAGTGCCTTGGATAACACCTTCTAAAGATTCCAGTAAATCGGGATCATCTATAAAATCAGAAAAAGCAGATCCGACTAATTGATCCCGATTTTGACGTAGGAAAATCCCTCCCGCGCCGTTGATATATTTGATAGACATCGAATGATCAAGTAGGACTAGGCCTGCGGAAATACTATCGCAAGCGTTGGCTAAATTGACGCGGCTGCCTCGTCGATCACCTGCTGAGAGTTTAAGTTGTTCGTCTTCGGAACGATGACTTAATTTTTCTCTTTCTTCGAGTAATTCATTCCACGCTGATGCATCACCTCCTAGTGTTGGTGGTACTTGCAGCAAGGCTTTATCTCGTTCTCCTGATGCAAATAGCATGAGGGAGTCACGGATAGCGCTTACGCCTCTGAGTTTTCTTCGGATTCCCCGATATACCAATAAAACAACTAAGAGTGATACGGCTCCGATTCCGGCGAGTCCTACTTGCATTTCATATGCTTGAGATTGAGGCCAAATGACAGAGCTTTCAATTAGTAATTTTGCGGTACCACGATTTTTCACGGGAATAGCAAAGGACTCTTCTAGGCGATGATCGTCGTTAGCAATTCTGGATTCAAGACTTAAGCCTAAGGGAAATTTAAGCGGAATAGATTTGTTATTTGTCTTGGAAAATCCATCAGCGTCAGCAATGATTTGTCCATCAGCTAGTTCAATGCGGCAAGTCATTAAGTTGTAAGCCTTGGCGGTTTCACGTAAAAGTGTATGTGTTTTTTCAATTTGATTTTGACTTAATGGGTTGCTTAGAGCGGGGACGAGGAGGTGTCCTAATTGTGTGAGTTGATTTTTCTTTTCTATGAGATGTGATTCTCGTTGATGATCAACGGTCCACCAGCCCGCAAAAAACAAGGTGCTTAAAACAAGCACGGCAAAGGCGATGCCGCTGGAAGCGATGAGTGATTCCCCGCGCACTAAATACCAGCGTTTGATTGGGGTTGGGTGTGTGATGTTGTTATCCGTCTGCACGGGCATTCTCCTCAGAACTTTTCTTGAGATATAGAGACTATCGTCCAAGGGCTGGTGAACTTGAAGAGTGGCTGATAATAATCAGCTCTTAATCGGAGATGTGCCGTCATTTTAAAGGCAAGGATTGCCTAACCCTTACAGAAGGTATGGGCACCATTGGAAACGTGAGGGGGTAGAGAGTTTTTTTCATTTTTGAAAATTAGGGGTTCTCATTTTGAAAAATTATTTATTTAGGACTGAGGCTACCGCATCTAGAACTTGGCGATGGATTTGAGGGGCAGATGCGATTACGCCTGAATTAGATTTGAGTGTGCGTCCATGGTTAAAGTTTAAGGGTTGTCCATGAATATCGGTGACTAGGCCGCCGGCTTCTTCTAGGATGAGCATCCCGGCGGCGTGATCCCAGATTTTTTCTTGGTAGCCTATTCGGGTGGGTAATCTGAGGTAAATCTCGGCTTTGCCTTGGGCTAGTGTTGCGTATTTTGCTTGGCTATCCATTCGGACGGGTGGGAGATGGATGCCTAGGGCGCTGGCGATTTGGGAGGCTTGGTCTTGGCGTGAGTGGGCGCTTTCCACGGATTCGCAAAATCGGGCGGAGCTGGCATTTTTAATGGGATGGATAGCGATGGGTTGAGAGATTTTGTTTTTGAGATTGATGGGCATACGCCATGCGCCTTGATTTTTGATTGCCCAAAGGAGCAGGCCTTGGGTTTTTTCATGCTCAAGACGGGGGCAGCCTAAAACGCCTAGGACGACTTGGCCATTTTCTATGAGAGCCAAGGCAATGGCGTATTGCTGATTTCGTAAAAAGCCTTTGGTGCCATCGATTGGGTCGAGGGTCCAGTAGCGTTTTTTTTCAGTCCCGTTGGCGTTTCCTCGGTCGATCCAGTTGAGTATTGTGTTTGGGTCGGTGTTTTTAAAAATAGTTTGTACGTGCTTGACGACACCATTGCGTAAAGTTTCTTGGTCGGTATCTCGTAAGGCGGTGGCGTCTTCTTCGCCGACTAATAAGTCATTGGGGAAGGTATCTTTGAGGGTTTTGCAGACAATGGCTTGTGAAGCAAAGTCGGCTACGGTGACGGGGCTTTGGTCTTCTTTTTTGAGTGTGTCTGTATTTATTAAATGGCATTGCACGGATTGACAGACGATTGCTGCTTGTTTTACGGCTAAAATAGCTGATGCTAATTCTGATTTGTACATGGTCAAATGACTTTCATTTTATCGTGTTGATTTTGTATTTGATTTGGAGGATGAGGTGTCGCGGGTTAGGCGGGTATTTTTTGCCCTTTGTTTTATTATCGTCAGATTTTGAGTGGCTGCTAGAATAGTTAAAAAACTAATTCCGGATATTTTGGGGATGTGGTATGGTGGTGGTTGTCATTTTTTATTTTTTGAGATTGACGTTGTGTCAATGAAGTGGGTGAATTTTTTAAAATTGATGCAGTGTGATTTTAGGGTGTATGAAACGATTCAAGCTTTTTTGTTTTTGGCTTTTAGCAGATAATAGAATTGATTGAGTTGAGGATTGTTTTTGGGGTGGGGATTGGTGTTTATTTAAAAAAGCCGAGACGCCTAGATATTAGATCCTTTCCAACGACGGCCAATAGCTATTGCAGCCAAGAAGGGAGCCGTTTGGAAAAGATATCACATCTACACGTCATCGACTGATGATGTGGTCAAGCTTAATGGGTGTTTATTTTTGGTGTGACTATGATATGATTGTCTGGGTCTGTTTTTTAGATAGGTTGATTTCTTGGGGTTGTGTTTTATGAGATAGCGCTTCTGTTTTATTTTTGGGGTTTGAGGTTTTTACATTGCGTAGCCATAGAGATAATCTTCTAGGGAGGAGATGCGCCTGGCTTGACGTGTCATTCGATGGCAGTTGATGTCTCCGATGGAGATCATGCCTCTTAGCTGGTCTTGGTTGTCTACGACGGGTAGGTGTCGGATTTTACATTGGGTCATCATTTGGCTGGCATCTTCGATTTTTTTATCGACGCTGACTTTGATGACGTCGCGGGTCATGACCTTGCTGACTAGTGTTTTTGTGGGGTCAAGCTGTGCGGCGATGACTTTGGTGAGTACATCTCGCTCACTGATAATGCCGACTAATTTTTTATTTTTTAAAACGACTAGGGCTCCGACTTTGTTTCGATTCATCATGAGGGATGCTTCAAAAATGGTGGCATCGGGATTGATAAATAAAACATCGCTGCCCTTCTCTGCTAGTATTTGACTGATCATTGCCATTTGTTAATTCCTTTCATTGTGAGTTATTTCAAAATAAAATACATGATTTGCTTTAGAGATAAAAAATTATTTTTCATCAGGTTCGGCTTGGTTTTAGTTACTTGGATTAAAAATTAAGCACGAGAAAACTGATGGGCATAAAGCAAATAATTGATCCACACCAAAAAAATAATAAGCTGCGTAAAAATACGAAGCCTTTTTTATAAATTTTAATTTATCATCTGAGGTCCAGTTTAGAAGACCTATAAGAAATGAACTTATGTTTACTGCGTCTGACTTGATTATACTGGGCTGAACTGAAAGTCACAAGACTTTTTTGAAAATTTCTAAAATTGGGGGATGATTGGCAACGGTTTGCTGGTTGAGCCCTTCGATAAACCCCTTCACTCCTTGTTAACGGGGGCATCTTGCGC
>CAZSSX010000208.1:0-4654 GCA_964609545.1 uncultured Phycisphaeraceae bacterium
GTGGTTTCAAATCTCAAGTGCAATAAAGTCATATTATACTGCTAGGCCATAGTGTACCGCTTATAAACAGTTTGTGTATCAGCCTTATTATATTGATGCGGTGTTGGTGCGCTTCTGGGATGAAAATCAAGATGGTGACTTTGCTGACACCAATGAAGAAAACTATTACACGCATGACACGCAGTTTGATGTGACGGCGATCACCGATGCAGCTGGCACGGTTTTAGAAAGATACACCTACGATGCCAACGGCGCTGTCTGGTTTAAAAACGCAAATCAAACGACCAAGTCAAGCTCCAGCTATGATCAGCAGATCCTCTACACAGGTCAAAGATACGACGTAGAAACTGGGTTGTATCAATTCCGAAACAGATACTACCATCCGACGTTAGGTAGGTTTATTAATCGTGATCCGGCTGGATACGTAGATGGCTCAAGCCTCTACACCGCCTACTTTGCTCAAAGCGGAGGCATGGATCCGAGTGGGTTGTATTCAATGTTGCCGCCAAAGACTTTGACAGTTGAGCAAATTTTCATTCGTGATCAAAAATTAGAAAATGAAAGATGGAAAAGATTGGGATTAGAAATGAAGCCACAGTAATCACTGAATTTCTGGGAATCCTGGTTAAGATTACGCACCTCTGATAGTAAAGGAAGTAAAGGAAGCAGGAAAAAACTAACTAAAGCATGTAAAGCTAAGATATTGTGTATTCTCAGGGCAATTATGTATAAAGAATCTTTGCATGGTAAAGGGTCTGGTCATCACCCCAAAGAAGATCCGATGCAAGTAGGAAATCCTAGAGATCAAGCATGGCGAACATTAATGGGGCATGAATGAGGGAATAAACGACCTGTACGTGAAGGAAATTTGACGGGCAAAACATGGGAGCAGATTCGAAAAGAGTTTGCCAAAGATATGCCACTCAATGGTCATGAAAGCCGTAAAAAAGACAGAAATGGTAAGTATGTATGGTCTTTTACACCGAAAATGAGTGCGTTTTGGGGCACGTTTTGGTATTTGTATACGAGCCCTTCTATAAACCTCAATTGCTCGCCGAAAACACACCATTCAAGGCCGTCAATGAGGGTGTTTTTGTAGAAACAGGGGTTTATAGAAGGGCTCATGCATTTGAATGCTCTAGTTTTTGAGAGGCTTACAATTACAGGTCAATTAAATTGTAAGTGTACTCCTCCCCATCCACCGAGCAGGCTAAAGTAGAGATCTTGGGATTGGGGAGTCCGTTTGTGCGAGTTCTAAAGCCTCGCCTTGTTCATTCCTTCTCGATACAACACAGCCGGCACGCGGCCAATCGCACGGCATCAGCGTTGGCACTTTCTACAAGTGGCGGTCGCGTTACTATTCAATTTTTTCAATTACCATATTCCCATTTACAAACAAGACTGCTCCAGCTGAGATTCGGATAATCGATGTCAAATGATGGCCCATATACGGACAAGGAGAATCATTCTTTTTGATCTCTGCTCACTTCATAATGCCATTTTTGAGCCTTGCCCCACACGGGTACAGGTATGTTATTTGAATGATTATTGTGACAGATAGGGGGGGGATGGTGCAAGCAGACGCTCTACATTAGGTATTAGTGCTGGTTTGAAATGAGCCCTTCTATAAACCTCAAATTTCTTTTGAAAATGTACGATTCAAGATTTACAATGAGGGTTGTTTTTGAAATCATGGGGTTTATAGAAAGGCTCATCTGCTTTAATTTCTCTTGGTATTAGGTAGTTCTTCGCTGATTCAAGCCCTCTGGCCGCGGACTCGTCTGCTCTAAATGTCATTGGTATTTTCCTTTGAAGTTATTTTCGAAATACATCTATTCCATATGGTGTCGTATTTACGCATAAAATCAAGACTTTATGCGTAAACCTGTCAATATGTGTAAATTTGCTGTTTTTGACGATTAATTGATATGAAAGATTAAGAATACTCTTGGATCATACGATTTAGTATGATATAATCATATATGAAAGGATAGCCCCATGAGTACCATGAGAACTACTATTACATTAGATGATCAGGCTTATGCCTTCTTAGCTCAGCAGTGCGGCGGAAATCGTAGTGCTTTTATCAATAATCTCCTTAAGCTGGAGAAAGAGCGTTTGTTAGATCAAGCGATCTTGGCGGCTAACCGCGAAGAAGCCGAAGATTTGGCGTATCAATCTGATCTATCAGATTGGGATACAACCCTTACCGATGGTCTTGATGGATGAAACAACTAGATATCTACTGGGTTGATTTAAACCCCACCAGAGGATTTGAAACGCAGAAGAAGCGGCCTTATGTTATTGTTCAGTCTGATCGAATTAATCGTCAGTCAAAGACTTTTGTTGTTGCTCCCTTACTTCCTAATCATAAACCGTGGCCATTTGCGGTGAATATCACAAAAACCAAAGGTAACGGCCTAGACGGGGATCGACACTTAAACTTAAAACAGGTTCGTGTTGTAGATGAAAGTCGATTTTCAAATAAGCAGGGCAAATTAAGTCCTCAATATCTCGACGAAATCCATGAGGCTTTGAAATTAGTGCTGGGTATTGATTAGAGAGCCTGTAGTATAATCAAGGGGCCATGATCCAACGTGGCGGTGATTGATGCTCTAGTTAATGAATCGGTGGTTGTCAACATACTTGTCCAAAAAGTCACGCGACTTTTTTTAGTGCTTTCTCTACTTTTTTCATCGTAACGTGGTTTAATTTTGTTTGTGTTACCACATCGCACACCCAGAATTTCCATTATAATGGAAAAAACAGCGTTTTTTCATTTCACCCCTATTTCACCCCATAACGCTCCCATTTTTTAGAAATAACACACCCCTTCACCCGCATTCACCCCTCTTTCAAGGCCTTTCAAAACGCCCTTTTCGGGAAGAAACAGAAATTTCCAATATAATGGAATTCAAAAGCTATCACGTTTTGCCCGCGGCTTACTTATCTGTATAGGCTTAATAAACTAGGCCTTACGACCGTTGAATGCTCTCGTTTTGCTATCGTTTCTCAAGTCCATTTGGCAATGAGATCAGCCCCATCTAGGGCCCCATATGGCTCGTTCTTTCAATACTTATAAATGTCGGTAACACGGTGGATAAGTTGTCGTTTTTTGTCGCACCCAAGCCGACTAATCGCAGCTGTGGATAGCCTCGAATTGGGGGTAATTCAATAAGTTGAGTAAATGAGAGGACTTACGGGTATGGGCATGAAAAATCCCAGATTTTGTGATACTAGCTCTTGTAAGTACTAGATATAGTATGTAAAATAATTTCCGTGAGATCATTTCATCCAGCATCAAGGTGTTTGGAAGCTGTGGTTACTGCCGATCTGTTGCATCAATCGCAACGCCTCGGCGTGGCTTTGGCATTAAGCGATAGCATTGAAAAAAAGCAGGTCAAACTGCGGGCTATCGGTATGTTCGGTGATGATTTTGGAAAGACACCTCCTTGCGTTAGGGAGGGACTTTTTCTTGGGCTTTAGCAGCTCAGTGCGTGCGATAAAAGTTAACGCTTTTGCTTTAGGAGATCAACAATGACTGTATTATGCGACACTCAGATCCGTGAACTGGTATCTATCGAGCCTTTCGAGGATGCTTGCAAACGAGAAGGAAAAATTTCCTATGGGGTCTCCAGCTATGGCTATGATGTGCGTGTGGGGTCATTGTTTAAGATTTTTACAAATGTGTCTAAGATCGGCGCTCAAACGGTTGTTGATCCTAAGCATTTTGATGATGATTCTTTTGTGACGGTGGATACCAAGCATACGGGTAAGGATCATGTGATTATTCCGCCTAATAGTTTTGCGCTTTGTGAAACGGTTGAAACTTTTGCGATTCCGCGGGATGTTTTGGCCATTTGTGTTGGGAAAAGCACTTACGCCCGTTGTGGGATTATTGTGAATGTGACGCCGTTGGAGCCAGAATGGCGGGGCAAGGTGACGATTGAGATTAGCAATACCACGCCGTTGCCCGCGAAGATTTACGCCAACGAAGGCATCGCGCAGATGATCTTCTTAAAAGCAGAAAGAGTCTGTGCCCAATCTTATGCGGATAAAAAAGGTAAATACCAAAACCAAACGGGATTAGTTTTGCCTAAGGTCGATTAAATTCAAATCCAGTGATGGCAAATCGGGCAATGGGATATTGAAAAAAATAGGCTCGGTAGCGCATCGGACATCTCAAACATCGCGCGCCAAACATCATGGATCAAAAGGTTGCGGTGCTTGAAATTTAAAATTTGTGTTTTGTGTTTTGGGATGTGAAGCTGGGCATGTTTGAGATGATGGGAGTGGATGGGGCGGATAGCATGGAACGGGTGATGGATAGGATGGATATATGGGTGTGGTGGGTGATGGGTGGAATGTGTTTGGGGCTTGTATGATAGGTTCTACGGTAGGATCGCAGTTTTAATAAGCATCTTGGGATAGGCATCGGCAACATGACAATCGGTAAAGACATCACGCGGCTTATGAAAAAAGAGCATTGGACGATGGCGCTGCTGGTGGAAGCATCGGAGGGGCTTGATCGCGCGGTGGATTTTGGATGTTTTGAGGGATTGGATGAGCGGGCGGTAGCGGGATTTATCGAGCGGGTGCCGATCAGTCGCGGGGGCCAAGCTGGGGGGGCGGGGGTGGACGTGGCTGGGGGGGG